>JAYUAU010000049.1:0-10020 GCA_043741135.1 Sphingomonadales bacterium
GGCGCGGAAATCCATAGCTGTGCAGGTGCTGTGTAGCTGTTTATACCTTATTTTATTAGGCGATTCCAGTTGTTTACTGGAATCCTGTCGTCCCGACCATAATGATTTGTCGCGCGATCAGGGCTTTGTGTTTCTGCGCAGCTGTGCTTTGCCGCCGTCGAGCGTGATAACATAATCGGCTCGCTCGACCAAGGCGGGCCGGTGGGCGATAACAATCCGCGTCATCGGCAGTTTTGCGATCATATCGGCAATCCTATGTTCGGTCTCAGGATCAAGGTTGGCGGTGCCCTCATCAAGGAATAAGACGTCAGGATCGCGGTAGAGCGCGCGGGCGAGGAAAACCCGCTGGCGTTGGCCCGACGAAAGCGACGAACCCATATCGCCTATCAGCGTTTCATAAGCCATTGGCATGCGCGTGATATCGGCATCAATCTGGGCGTAACGCGCCGCTGCTACGATCCGGCTATGATCGGCTTCTGCGTCGAAAAAGGCGATATTGTCTGCGAGAGTTCCTGTCAGCAGGCAATCATCCTGCAGAACAGCCCCAATTCGCGCACGCCAGCCCGCCATTGTTGCTGTGTTAAGGGGATGGCCATCAATCAGGATTTGCCCTGTATTGGGGGGCTGTAATCCGAGCAAAAGCCGCATCAAAGTTGTTTTGCCAGCGCCGCTTGGCCCGACCAACGCAACCATCGATCCGGCGGGAATATCAAAGTTGACATCATTCAAAATGGGAGCGCCGGCTTCATCGTAACGAAACATGATCTTATCCAAGCTGATCGCGGGGCCCGGCAAAACACCGTGCCGAACATGCGCGGTTAATTCCTCTTTTGGCTCGCTCACAATGTCAGACAGGCGTTCGAGATGGACTGACAGCAAGCGCCAGCTCAGCAATTGATCGACCAAAGATGTTGCGCTGCTTACAAAACTGCTGCGGTAGGCGAGGAAGGCGAGCAGCACACCGATGCTCATCTTGCCATCAATGACTTGCAGCGCACCAAGATAGGCACAAATCAAAAAGGCGAAATCAAACAATATGGCCTCAGCGAGATTGACGCCAATGCCGAGCATCCCCGAACGATAGGAAGCCGAAATTACGCCCGCAAATTGATTGCGCCAGCCGCTTTCGCGTTGCGTTTCATGCCCGTGAATTTTAACCGCGCGAACCGCACGAATGGTTTCCATCAAATAGGTCGCCTCGCCTGCCCGCGCGACAATTTCCTCTTCTGATCGCCTGCGCATGACTGGATAAACGAGCTGATTGGCACCAATGTAAAGTAATGTACAGACCAGCACGATTGTCGCCAGCAGCGGGCTGACCATGATCATAACGATCAACGTGATCAGCACGAGAACGAAATCGATCAGCATGTTAACAAGTCCGCTTGTCAACAGCTTTTGGATGGGTTGGATCGATCCTACGCGTGACAGCAAATCTCCTACATGGCGGCGCTCGAAATAAGGTAGGGGGAGGCGGATCAAATGGCGGATGACGTTGCCCCCAAGATCAAAGGATAAAGATTGGCCCAGCGTTAGCATCACCCAATCGCGGAGCGCCTTGGTGATATCGCTGAGCGCATAGATAATTCCAAACGCAATCAGCAACAAAAACAGCAGATTCGCGTCAGCCTGCGTCACCGCATCATCGATGATGATCTGCATATAGAAGGGGATCAGCAACGCGGTGAATTGGAGAACCAGAGACAGGATGAGAACCTGCACAAATGCCGTCCGAAAATTAGCGATATGCGACCAGAGATCGGTGAGACGCGTGGTCGCTTTTGCTTCAATCGGCTTGAAATCTGTTGTCGGTTTCAGTTCGAGCGCGACGCCGGTAAAGTGGCGGCCGAGTTCTTCAAGCGGCAATCTCTTTCGCCCTGAAGCGGGATCAAGCACTACCGCCCGATTGCTCGTAACCGATTCAAGCACAACAAAATGGTTGAGATTCCAGTGCAAAATGGCAGGGAGCGACAGTTTTGCCAATTCGGAGAGTTCAAGCCGCACTGCACGCGGCGCAAGCCCCAAGTCGGTTGCGATGGCCATGAGCTGAGGCAATGTTGCCCCTTGGATCGACGTGGGATAACGACGGCGCAGTCCAACAAGATTGACATCATGGCCGTGGTGGCTGGCGACCATCGTCAGCGATGCCAAGCCGCATTCAGCAGCCTCAGTTTGCAAGACAAGCTTTGTCCGCGCCGAAGGGAGCCAGTTTTCGATCATCCGCCCACCTGCGCTTTGACGGGGCCAACGATCAGCTCCCAAAGCGGTTTGCTTTGCATCACGAGGTTGGCAGACAAAGTCATTCCCGGGCGCAATCCGTCTTTGGGAACAGTCAATCGTCCCATCGAATCAATCCGCACGCGCACCCTAAAAACCGGCTCTGTTGGGCGTATGGCGGCGTCAACATTGGCAGGATCAATCGCAACGCGCGAAATAGCCACGACAGTGCCCTCGGCCCAGCCATATTTCTGATAAGGATAAGCATCAAAGCGCAGCCTCACTTGTTGACCGGGCTTGGCAAAGCCGATTGCAGACGACGGGGCGTAAAGCCAGGTTTCGATAGTGCTGCCTTGCGGAACAATCGTGACAAGTGACTTGTCTGGCCCCACCCTCTGCCCGATTTCAGTCGCGACATCGCTGACCTCGCCAGCGACCGGTGCGGATATGACAAGTCGATCAGCGCGCGCGATATCAGCGCGCTGTGCGATCAAAATCGCGCGCTGAGCGACGAGTTGAGACCGCGAAGTATCCGAAGTCAGCCCGCGCTGGCTCACCGCGATATTCACTTCGCTGATCTTGCCTTGCGCGTCGCTGATACGTTGCGTCAGCACTTCGCTTTCGGCTTGGCGTGATAGTA
This sequence comes from Sphingomonadales bacterium, assembly GCA_043741135.1. Taxonomy (GTDB): domain Bacteria; phylum Pseudomonadota; class Alphaproteobacteria; order Sphingomonadales; family Sphingomonadaceae; genus Aquisediminimonas. The sequence goes on from JAYUAU010000049.1 coordinate 2,858, forward strand.
AGGCTTCGCGCGCATCGTCAACTTGGCGTTGGCTTCCCGCTCCCGCCTTGGCCAGCCGCGTATTGCGCGCGAGCATGGCCTGAGTGATGCTAATCTGCGATTGGACGATGACCCTTTGGCGCTGTAGCGACGATATGCTTGTGCTAACGCCTGATTGTTGCTGACGCAGCGCTTGCAATTCAGTCAGCCCGCTATTGCCAGCGAGCGCGATTTGACGGTCAATCTCACGAAGCTGTGTATCAATCTCGGCGAGCTGTGCTGAAAGGCCATTTGCCCCTTGCGCGGTTACAACCGTAACCAGCGGCGCTCCCGCCGCCACTTGTGCTCCTGCGCGGACATGGATCGCAGCGACATCGCCCGTTGACGAAGCCGACACACGGGCCACGCCCAAATCAAAGGCGACTATACCCCGAACGTTGGCGGTGCTGGCATAGCTTCCAAACGACAAGGTCAAAAGGATGATGAACGACGTTGCCGCAACAACAAGCGTGTAGAGGCGCGCAGAGGGCGGCACTGCCGCAACCACGGTTCCCGCCAACCGCTGTCGACGCGCTTCAATCACTTCAGCGCGAAATAGCGCGGTTGCCATACATTTGACCCCAAAAATGTCTGAACTCGGGCTACACAAATCGGGTTAAAGGGCCGTTAAGAATGAATATCGTGGTTGAAGCTGTCGACTGATCAATGATTGTTAAAAGGTTGGCAGTATGCTGGCCTGATGATCAAGGTTCGATATCCCTTTGGTGTCGCCGTTTTTGCGGCGGGTTCGATATTGAGCGGATGCGCGCCCACGCTCCAGCTTGATGTTGCGCCAAACCTGTTGTCAGAGGCATGGCGCGAAGACGGGTTTAAGAGGCCGAGTGAGCAGGCTGTTAATCGCCCGCAGAGCGTTGCAATCCTTTTGGGGTCTCCCGAAATTGAAAAGCTGACCGAGCAAGCGTTGGCGGCAAACCCCAATTTTCTCGCATCACAAGCGCGGATTGATCAAGCCTTAGCAGGGCTGCGTATTGCGCGCGGCGCGGCATTGCCGCTGGTCTCAGTCTCAAATGGAGTGAGCACCACACGCCGCGGCTCGCGGGGCGTCTTTGATTTTTCATCAAGCTTTGCGGCCATCGACGCGTCGTTTTCGGTTGATCTTTGGGGCCGCGCCGCTGCTGGGAAGCGCTCAGCATTGCAACGCGCGCGTGCCGCCAGACTAGATCGAGACGATTTTGTGGCGGTTTTAGAAAGCAATATTGCGCGTATTTTCGTCCAGCGAACGACTCTTGAGGCGCGCGTAGCTTTGCTTGATCGCAACGTGGCGGCAACTACGAAATTGCAACGCATCCTTGAACTGCGCCAGCGTGAAGGCGTCGCAACGCGCGTTGATGTTGGGCTACAGATCATTCGGGTAAACGAATTGCGTGCCGAGCGTAGTCGTCTCGACGAGGCACTCGACCAGACCAGAACAGCGTTGTCGTTGCTTGTCGGAGAGGAAAGCCCGCGGTTCTCGCTACCCTCGGTAACATTGGACAGTTTCGCGCGGACGCCACCCGCTGTTCCGTTGCCGTCTGAAATCATGCCGTTTCGCGCAGATGTCTTGGCCGCTGAAGCGCGCATTCATGCCGCTGGCGGTGATGTCGTTGCGGCGCGGGCTGCCTTTTTTCCAAGCCTTGATCTAACGCTCAATCGGTCTTCTCAAGTTGTTCTTTCGGGTGGGCCGCTGGCGGGCCTATCGCTCGGGGCAAGCTTTTTTACGTCGATTTTTAACCGAGGGCGATTGAGGGGCGATTTTGATTCGGCCGCCGCTGTCCATCGCGAAGCCGTACAAAATTATCGGCAAGTGCTGCTCGCTGCACTGGCGCAAGTCGAAGATGCTTTGTCTGCTGCGCGGCATTCGCGTGATCGGGCATCAATCCTTGCCACCATTGAAAAGGAAGCACGATTGACCGCAAATCTCGCGCAGCAGCAATATCTTGAAGGAGACGCTGATTTACGCAATGTTCTTGATGCGCAGGATCGGTTGATCAATGCGCAAGATGCCCGCGCGGTGAGCGTTCAAGAACAATTAGAAGCAAGCATCGCGCTCTTCCGCGCGACACAAACCGTCGCGAAATCAGGCCGCTCGTAACCAGCCGGTCACAGCGTAGCGGCGAACGGGTGCTGACGGGGTCACGACCGAAACACTATGGCGTTGCGGGACTGCGAAAAGGTCAAGAGTGTTGAAGCGCGGCGTGAGGCCGCTGACTGTGGCCTCATCCTGACCGTGAAACAAAAGCAAACCACCCCATTCAGGTTTCCAAACTTGCGTTAAGCCAAAGACATAGGCTGCCAGTCGCCGCTTGCCCGCGACATCATCATCATGTCCGGTCAAAAAATCGCCAGGCCCATAAGATGTCGCGTGGCCATCGGTGAAACTCAGTTCATCACAACCCGTGACCGCGCGCAGAAAATCGAGCATTGGCGTGCTCGCCATTAACCGCGCGAACTGAACGAGCGGATCTTTTTTACCCTCCAGTAATTGCATTAGATCAGGGACACGCAACCCTTCATAGCGATACTGAAACCCGCGCATCGCACCGTCATAAACTTTTGCATCAAGCGCAGCCCGTTCTTTGCGTTTCATCTTCGCACGTGCGCTGCGGTTCAGCTCAATCAAACCTTCGGGCGTGTTGATCAATTGCCACCACTGATCATGGTGATCAAGGAAATCATGTAAGGCCTTGGCACCCTTTTCTTCGAGCAACGATTCGACACGCACACGTCCTTCCTCACTATACCGTTGTTTCAGCGCAGCGACATCGAGATCAGAATTGAGACGTAATTTTGGCATTCAAATCCCTTCGCGCTTAATGTTCAATCTCGGTTGACGTTAAATCAGTCATGCTGAACTTCACCTCGACAATCGTTTCCATCGCGCGCGCGCGCAGCAGTTTTCGAAGCTTGGGGTTGAAGAAATCGCGGAGCATCGGCGGGCGCGCCGCGCGAAAATAGAAAGCGGGATCGGATGACACATTGGAATTTGCGATAATCGATAGCTCATTCGTGCGCGTCACGGTTTCAACAACGCAGGGGGCGTGAGTGATACCTAGTGACCGCAATGCATAAGCGCGGTGATAGCCATTGTGGAGCAAAAGGCGTTTATCGCTTCGAATGGCGCTGAGGAAATTAGGCGTGAACCCCACAATTAAACCGAGCGCGGCTGCAACCGGCCCTATGCTATTAACGCTCGCCAAATCTGAGGGCGGCAAAAGCGCTACATCATGCGCCCGAAAATCGGTCGCGGGCGAGATAAAATGGTAAAGTTCTGAACTAATCCGCTTGATGGTTACCGGCGGCAATTTCCGATCAAGCGACATACAAAAGCGAAACAGCGCCTCCTTATTCGGTTTAGGGCCTAGTGATTGCGCTACCATATCGGAGTAAACGTCAGCAATCTCGCTTTGACAAACGATCAGACGGTCAAGCTCGACCATTTCAAAATGCACTGGCACCGTATCAAACATAGCTTTGAAATGTGCAGTTTCGCGCAAGTCAGCAGCAAGTTTGGCAATTGTTTTGGGAAGCTTTTGCTTTTTGCCTTTATCGGCATCGCCCGCTTCGCTTTTTTCAAGGTCGTAAAAGACTTCGTTCGCGGCTCGCCACTCGTCGACTAACAGGCGTGGCGGAACCTTTTCGCCGCCAACAACACGTTTTTTGACAAACGACAGATAGTCATCAAGTTCTGGTATGCCCAATAACCAGACCAAAGTTGCGTTCACATCCCGCTCGGTCTGCGCTGTTTGAGGGTCACTTTCGGCCAAATCTTGTCTCCAAAAACGGTGCGCGTAGCGTGGTTAATGGGCCGAAACTGTGAATATTACGTTACAGATGCCATTGTTGTGGTTGTGGGATACCTCAGCAGAGCGTGCAAAAAGAAAACGCGAGCGGCACTGGGCCACCCGCGTTCCTGAAATCAGACTGGCCAGTGAGGGCCAGCAAATGCTTAGTAACCGCGATTCTTAGAACCCCGACGCTTTGAGCCTTTGTTCTTCGAGCCTTTGCGCTTCTTGCTACCCTTATTCTTGCTGCCACGGCCGCGGCTGCCATTTGACGTTGGGCAATGTGAAGGAGGGGTAGGCGAGTCGCCAGCGCCGTAAACACTGCTTAGTTCTGCGATTGAGAGATCACGCATTAAAATTCTCCTTGTTAACATTTAGCAGCTTCCAAAACGCCAGACGGGAGCTGTTGAAACATCAATTAGTCCAATATTATTTTCTGTAAATCATCAAATTTTGACTGACTAATAATGAAACATTAACTATAATTATCAATAAATAGCCTATAAAAGCAATGAAATTTAATAATTTAGGTTTATCATTATGGTAAATAACATGATTTTGTTTTTCAGGGTTGCGGCCCCCAACTGTTTCATCACGCCACACTTGTTTTGAATCAACAAAGAACGTCTGACGTGGTGCGCCAATGATCGGCGAAGGCGGTATCAGCCTCACTCATCTGGACACCTCCATTAACCGTCATTGCGAGGAACCAAAGGCGACGCGGCAATCCAGAAAGTCTCACATTTCCGCCACTTTCTGGATTGCTTCGCTACGCTCGCAATGACGAAGTGGAGGTTGATGGAGGTTCCCAGGTAGAAAGAACGAGGTCCGCCGCAACGCTTCTGCAAAAAAATGTAATGAAGCAACCATTGAAATAGCGAAACCGCGAAACCACAGCAGCACTCCCGATTGATAATCTTGCTGAATGAAACCATATGTTCGCTCATGTCCATCCAAATCCGCACCTCCCTTGCTGAGCCCGAAACCGGGGCTGAATTCATTCCGCACCGTCCTGCGCGCCCGCCCAAACTTGAAGGGAGCAAGCGCTTCAAGATTGTTTCGGACTATATCCCTGCGGGCGATCAACCCACCGCGATTGCTGAACTCGTTGCGGGGATCACCGCGCAGGAACGTGATCAGGTTCTGCTCGGCGTGACGGGTTCGGGCAAGACATTCACCGTGGCGAAGGTAATTGAAGCGGTGCAACGGCCCGCGCTGATCCTTGCGCCAAACAAGATCCTTGCCGCCCAACTCTACGGTGAATTCAAAAGCTTTTTCCCCGACAATGCGGTTGAATATTTTGTCAGCTATTATGATTATTACCAGCCCGAAGCCTATGTTGCGCGTTCAGATACCTACATCGAAAAGGAATCGAGCGTAAACGAAGCGATTGACCGGATGCGGCATTCCGCCACGCGCTCACTGCTCGAACGCGATGATGTGATCATCGTTGCCTCGGTTTCGTGTCTATACGGGATTGGGTCGGTTGAAACTTATTCGGCGATGATCTTTGACCTGAAAAAAGGCGGGCAGGCCGATCAACGGGAGACGATCCGTAAGCTCGTCAGCATGCAGTATAAGCGCAATGACGCCGCCTTTTCGCGCGGCAATTTCCGCGTGCGCGGTGATAATCTTGAGATTTTTCCCAGCCATTATGAAGATACCGCGTGGCGGATCAGTTTCTTTGGCGATGATATTGAGGAGATTACCGAATTTGACCCACTGACGGGGAAGAAGATTGCCAATCTCAATTTCATCCGCGTTTACGCCAATTCTCACCATGTCACGCCGGGGCCGACGCTCAAGCAAGCGATGGTCGCGATCAAGCTTGAGCTTGAAGTGCGGCTTAAGGAAATGGTTGAGGAAGGCAAATTGCTTGAGGCGCAGCGCCTTGAACAGCGCACCAATTTCGATCTTGAAATGATTGCCGCGACGGGGAGCTGCGCGGGGATTGAGAATTACAGCCGCTTTCTCTCCGGCCGTTTGCCCGGTGAACCGCCGCCGACCTTGTTTGAATATCTGCCTGAAAATGCGCTGCTCTTCGTTGATGAAAGCCATGTGAGCATTGGCCAGATCAATGGCATGTCGAGGGGGGATCACCGGCGTAAACTCACGCTTGCCGAATATGGTTTCCGCTTGCCTAGTTGTATCGATAACCGCCCCTTACGTTTCAACGAATGGGATGCGATGCGACCGCAGACGACTTATGTCAGCGCCACGCCGGGCAATTGGGAAATCGAACGTGTGCAGGGCGTGTTCGCCGAACAAGTCATCCGCCCGACGGGCCTCATTGACCCGCCGATTGAAATCCGCCCGACCGAAGATCAAGTGCAGGATACAATCAATGAATGCCGCAAGGTGGCGGCCAACGGTTACCGCACTTTGGTGACCACGCTGACGAAGCGGATGGCTGAGGATTTGACCGAATTCATGCATGAGGCGGGCTTGCGTGTCCGCTATATGCACAGCGATGTTGAGACGCTTGAGCGGATTGAGCTGATCCGCGATCTCCGCATGGGCGTTTATGATGTTCTCGTCGGCATCAACTTGCTGCGTGAGGGATTGGATATTCCTGAATGCGGGCTCGTGACGATATTGGATGCGGATAAGGAGGGCTTTTTGCGCTCCGAAACCTCGCTCATCCAGACGATTGGCCGCGCGGCACGTAACGTCGATGGCCGCGTGATCCTCTATGCTGATCGGATCACGGGGAGCATGGAGCGCGCAATGGCCGAAACTGATCGGCGGCGCGAAAAGCAGCATGCTTATAACCTTGCAAACGGGATTACGCCCGAAACAATCAAGCGTGCGATTGGCGATATCATCGGTGACGTCGCGAGCCGCGATAGCGTGCTGATCGAAATCGAAGACGGCCCGCAACATATGGTCGGCCACAATCTGCGCGCCTATATCGAGGATCTTGAAAAGAAAATGCGCAAGGCGGCGGGAGACCTTGAGTTTGAAGAAGCAGGCCGCATTCGCGATGAAATCCGCATGTTGGAACAAACCGAGCTTGGCATTCCGGTCGATCAGCAGAAAGCGCCGATGATGGGGCGGAGCAATGAGGGCAAGCCGGGAACGAGGAAAGGGCGATTTGGGAAGAGTAGCACGTTCAAGCCGAGCAAGCGGTAGCAAGCGCATATTCTTGACATACGCAAGCATATTTCATAATAATATGCAAGCACAAGGAGGCTTTCTATGCCATCAATGACGATCAGAGATATTGACGCAAAGCAGTATCAGGGACTTGTCGAAGACGCACGCCAAAACGGTCATTCGCTTGCGGCGGAAATGCGGGCTTTGATCGCAGAACGGACGCGCAAGCGCGAAGTTGCAGAAACAGTCGCCCGGCTAAAAGAAATT
>JAYUAU010000050.1:0-24653 GCA_043741135.1 Sphingomonadales bacterium
GTGACGGCTCGATACCAATTCTGCAGCGCAGGCGAACAGACACTGGGATCGTTATAGCCGTGCTCCTCACTCCATTGCGCCTGCTCGTCCCACCAAACCAAGAAGTGCTCACGGTTCCGCGGTGCTGCAGACGGTTCGAATACAAGCAGGTCGTAACTCATGGCTTAGTTCAAGCTTCCATCGATCGCCTTGCACGCCACCAGCAGCTCTTTGACCGCGTCGACGCTGACGGTGAAATTCTTTTGCGCTTCGGCGTCGAGCGCGATCTCGACGATCTTCTCGACCCCGCCCGCGCCGATCACCACCGGGACGCCGACGTAGAGGTTATCGACGCCGTACTGGCCGGTGAGGTTGGCGGCGGCCGGGAGGACGCGTTTCTTGTCCTTGAGGAAGCTCTCGGCCATCGCGATTGCGCTGGTGGCGGGGGCGTAGAAGGCGCTGCCGTTGCCGAGCAAGGCGACGATCTCGCCGCCGCCGCCGCGGGTGCGCTTGACGATCGCGTCGATCCGCTCCTGCGTCGACCAGCCCATCTTGATGAGGTCGGGGATGGGGATGCCGGCGACGGTCGAATAAGCCGTGACGGGGACCATCGTGTCGCCATGGCCGCCGAGCACGAAGGCGGTGACATCCTCGACGCTGACCTTGAATTCGTCGGCGAGGAAGTGGCGGAACCGCGCGCTATCAAGCACGCCGGCCATGCCGACCACCATGTGATGCGGCAGCCCCGAAAATTCGCGCAACGCCCAGACCATCGCGTCGAGCGGGTTGGTGATGCAGATCACGAACGCGCCCGGCGCATTGGCCTTAATGCCTTCGCCCACGGCCTTCATCACTTTCAGATTGATGCCGAGCAAATCATCGCGGCTCATCCCCGGCTTACGCGCGATGCCCGCAGTGACGATGATGACATCAGCCCCCTTTATGTCGGCATAGTCGTTGCTGCCCTTGATATTCGCGTCAAAGCCTTCAACCGGCCCGCACTGCGAGAGATCAAGCGCCTTGCCCTGCGGCACGCCTTCCATGATATCGAACAGAACGATATCGCCCAGTTCCTTCTGCGCCGCGAGGTGAGCAAGCGTGCCGCCAATATTGCCAGCGCCGATAAGCGCAATCTTTTTGCGTGCCATGGGATTAAATCCTTTTACGGTAACCAGTGGAATTGCCAAGCACTTACGCCTATAGTTGATGCCCGACAACCATATAAATCGATACTTGGCTGACTTTGTCTGCAACTCATTCGCAATAGTATTAAGGATATCTCATGGACCATGCCCGCGCAACAATCTCGATTGATATTGTCTCTGATGTGGTGTGCCCGTGGTGCATCATCGGTTATCGTCAGTTGGAATCCGCGATATCCGCAGTAGCAGATCGCGCCTCCGTAGATCTCAGCTGGCACCCTTTCGAACTTGTCCCGGGCATGGCTCCCGAGGGGCAGAATACGCGCGACTATATGGCCGAGCGTTACGGCGCGACGCCCGAACAAGGCCGCGCGAACCGAGACAAGATGGTGGGCATCGGGCAAGGCCTCGGGATCGATTTTCGCTTCTCGGAAGACAGCCGAATTTACAACACGCACAAGGCGCATGAATTGCTCGCCTGGGCGGCGGACAGCGGCAAACAGACTGCGCTTAAACTTGCCTTCTTTGAGGCTTACTTCACTGCCCAAGCCAATATCTCGAGCGAGGACATCTTGCTGGCCGCGGTCGAGAGTGTCGGCCTTAAGCGCGCGGAAGCAAGCGCGGTTCTGTCCGATGGCCGCTACAAAGCGCTCGTCGATGCCGAAATCGCACAAGCGCACGATCAAAATATCACCGGCGTCCCTGCTTATATCATCAACGGCACTTATCTAATCCCAGGCGCTCAGGATGCGGAGACATTTGAGCGGATATTGGAGAAGGTGATTGGGGTTTAACACGTCACTCGACTATGAATCGTCTTTGCGAGGAGCGCAGCGACGCGGCAATCCACGCGTTGCACCACCCGTATGGATTGCCGCGCTTCGCTCGCAAAGACGGGTGGTGCAGATTTATTGCGAGTTGCTCTAGGCTTCACCCCCGCGCAATCGCATTCGGGCGCTTCGTCGTTCCCCTGCGAAGGCAGGGGCCCAGCCCTCTCTCAAACGAAGCGGCGAAGCCTCAGAAACGAGGCCCGTCTGGGCCCCCGCCTTCGCAGGGGAACACGTCACTCTGCCAAAAAACGGCAAATGCGATTTTTCTGGGCTTACCCCGCCAGCGCCTTCACCATATCGTGCCAATGGTCGAGGTTGCCGTAAAATGCCTTCACCGGAATCCGTTCGTCGCGGCCGTGCGCGCGTTCGTCGGTGGGGACGACGATCCATGTGCCATCAACGCCGTAAACGGGCATGCCGCTACCGCGCAGGAACAGCCCGTCAGTCGCGCCGGTTGACATTTGTGGTGCAATCTCAGCGGCTGGATGGCGTTTACGCAACGAGTCAGTGAAGGCTTTGACAACGTCAGCACGCAGCGGAGACGGCGGCGATGGCAAGCTTGACTGCGTTGGCGCGATGACAACACCTTTGCCCGCAAGCTCTTGCAATTCAGCCTGGATGGCTTTGGCCTCAACGCCCGGGAATATTCGACAATTGACCGTAGCCGAAGCCGTCGCAGGCAGCGCATTATCCGCATGACCGCCCGAAAGCCGCGTCGCGACACAGCGCGTGCGCGTTTGGCCCACTTCGGTTGGATCAGCCTCAATCACATCAGCCGCTTTGCCGTCGGCTGGATTAGCAAGCCAGCTGCGCATCGCATCGCCAAGCGCGCCTTTCTCGCGAGCTTGCCGGAAGCTAAAATACGCCCGCGTCGTTTCATTGAGCATCGGCGTAAAGCGGTGAGCTTCAAGCTTCGTGAGCGCAGCCGCCAATTCATAAATCGCATTATCAGGGCGCGGACGAGAGCTATGCCCACCCGGGTTTGACACCGTGAAGCTATAACTTTGATACATTTTCTCAGACGTTTGCAGGCCGAAACCAAGGGCAGTGCCATCCGCCAAAAAGCCACCGCCCCCTGCATCAGCATTGAGCGCATATTCGGCTTCAATTTCGCTACGCCACTCGGTCGAAGCGCGGCGCGCGCCGTCTCCGCCGGTTTCCTCGTCACCGGTAAACAGCACGATGATATCGCGCTTGGGCTTGAAGCCTTCGGCCTTTAGCCACAGCAACGCATTGGTGATCGCGGTAACCCCGTTTTTCATATCAACCGCGCCGCGCCCGTAAAGATAGCCGTCTTTCTCTTCCACCTTGAACGGATCACGAGGCCAATCAGCGCGCAACGCTTCCACCACATCAAGATGGCCCATCAGCAGAATCGGTTTTTTGGATGGCTTCCCCACAGCTGACCAACGGACAATCATTGACTGTGTGCCGTCATGATCTTTGACACTGACGTTCGAAATCTCCCCCGCCTCAAATCGTGACTTGAGCAGCGCAACAAGCTTTTTCACCTCAGCGGGGCGGTTCGTGACTGAGGGGATCGCAATCACATCCTCAAACAAAGCGCGCCCCTTTGCGTGCCACGGGTTTGCCGCACTTTGAGCAAAGGCCGGCATCGTTAGCACGGGGGTGAGCGCGAGCGTGGTGGCGGCGAGGAAAATGTGGCGCATGGTGAAGCCTCTTGCTGGTGAAGAACGAATGGCAGTCTAAACAGCTTTAGCCCATCATTCAAAACTTGATATCGAATGACGGTAATGAATGTTCACAACAAACGCACTCGCCATTATCCATCCCTGCCCAACATATAATCGACCAGCCCGCCAAGCTTAGAAAATCCTTGCAAGGTAATGCCACCACGCTCAACTTTCGTAGCGGCAGGGGCCAGCGCGCGTTCAAACCCTAGTTTTGCGGATTCCTTCAATCGCAACGCTGAATGCGCGACGGGTCGCACTTCACCTGACAAAGCGACCTCACCAAACACAATCACATTTGTCGCGACGGGACGTTCTGAAAGCGCTGATATGAGCGCCGCCGCTACCGCCAAATCTGCCGCCGGATCTGACAAGCGGTAGCCGCCCGCTATGTTGAGATAGACTTCGCTTGTCGAAAAGCTCAGCCCACAGCGTGCTTCCAGCACGGCCAGGATCATCGCCAGCCTGCCACTATCCCAGCCTACAACCGCACGCCTTGGTGTTGCGCCGCTCGCAAGACGGACAACAAGCGCTTGGACTTCAACGAGCACGGGCCGTGTGCCTTCAAGTGCGGGAAACACCACGGTGCCCGAAACCGAATCGCTGCGCTGCGTGAGGAACAATGATGATGGGTTGGCTACTTCGCCCAATCCGCCTTCCTCCATCGAGAATACCCCGATTTCATCGGTGCCTCCAAAGCGGTTTTTGATCGCGCGCAAAATCCTATACTGATGGCTGCGCTCGCCCTCAAAACTGAGCACGGTATCGACCATATGTTCGAGAACGCGCGGGCCTGCGATACTGCCATCTTTGGTGACATGGCCGACCAGAACGAGCGCCGTCCCCCGTTCTTTGGCAAAGCGAATGAGTTCAAGTGCGGAAGCGCGCACTTGGCTGACCGTGCCGGGTGCGCCCTCAATCAAATCGCTGTGCATCGTTTGGATCGAATCGATCACCACCAACGCGGGTGCAGGGCCGCTGCCAAGCGTCGTTAATATATCGCGCACTGATGTTGCCGCCGCCAACTGAACCGGCGCATCGCCCAATCCCAAACGCCGCGCGCGCAAACGCACTTGATCGACCGCTTCTTCGCCAGAAATATAGGCAACGACCTGCCCTGATGCGGCAATCTTCGCGGCGGCCTGCAGCAGCAAAGTTGATTTACCTATGCCAGGATCGCCGCCAATCAGCGTTGCTGAACCCGCCACGAACCCGCCGCCCATCGCGCGGTCAAGTTCGGATATGCCGCTCACCATCCGGTCAGGCAGCTCAATTTCGGCATTTAGACCGTGGAGGATCACCGTGCGCCCACCGCTTTGCAGATCATGTTTGGCGCGGAACGGCGTAACGACACCGCCAGCATCTTCGACCATGCAGTTCCATGCACTGCAATCTCCGCATTGCCCCGCCCATTTGGTGGCGACTGACCCGCACGATTGGCAGACATATCTTCTTTGTGGTTTCGCCATTTCTTCACTCAAGTTAGAACATAAAATGAACATAGTGCAAAGCGCAGCGCTAGGTCAATCAGCATTTCCCCTTGAGCTTGTTCGGCGCTAACCTTCACAGATGCATGAAAAAGAGCTTCGACTGGCACTCATTTGTTACGGCGGCGTAAGCCTTGCGATTTATATGCACGGCGTGACCAAAGAGATTTGGCGGCTTGTCCGCGCGAGCCGTGCCTATCAAACTGGCGAAGGCGAATTACAATCAACTGAAGCGGCTTATCATAAATTGCTAGGTGTGATTGAGCGCGAGACAGGCACGCGAATGCGCGTGCTGACTGACATCATTGCAGGCGCAAGCGCTGGCGGGATTAACGGCATTTTTCTGGGGCAAGCGATAGCGTCGGGCGAATCGCTTGAGCCGCTCACGTCATTATGGCTGAATAATGCTGATGTTGACGAACTCCTTGATCCCGATGCGCGGCCGTTTTCAGCCTTCACAAAATTCTGGGCAACACCGATTGCGTGGCTGCTGATTGGGCGCAAAAACGGTACGATTGAACGAACCGTAGCGCGTGAGGCACGCGGCGAAGTTCGTATGAAAATATCGCGATTGGTGCGCGCGCGGTGGTTTGCGCCGCCTTTTGGAGGGGCCGGATTCACGGGCAAATTGCTCGACGCGTTTGATGCGATGGCAGCGGGCGAAAAAGGGCCGCGGTTGCTTCCTTACGATCAACCGCTCGATTTGTTTGTGACGGTCACCGACTTTCGGGGCTACGCACAAAAACTGCGATTGAATACGCCGCCTGAGATATTGGAAACCGAACATCGGAGCATATTATCATTTCGGTCACCCGCGAGTAGCCAAGTGCCGATGAGCGACACAGCCGAACTTGCTTTTGCTGCGCGTGCGACAGCAAGCTTTCCCGGGGCGTTTCCGCCGTTTACCGCGTTTGAACTTGACAGCGTGCTCGCATCGCGCGCGCGACAATGGCCGACACGCAATCGATTCCTCGCACGGATATTACCCGCTTATAAATCGACTGAAGAGGCCGAACGTGCGGTTCTTATTGACGGATCGGTGCTGGCGAATGCGCCGTTTAAGCCCGCGCTTGATGCCTTGCGTGATCGCCCGGCGCGGCGTGAAATTGATCGACGTTTTGTCTATATTGATCCTAAGCCAAACGATCATGGTGCGTTACCGTTTCCAAAAGCAAAATCTCTGCTCCCCGGATTTTGGAGTACGATCTTTGCCGCGCTCTCCGATATCCCGCGTGAACAACCCATCCGTGATAGCCTTGAATCGATTGAGGCACGGTCAACGCGGATCAGGCGGTTGCAGCGGATCATCGATTCGCTTCGGCCGCGCGTTGATGGCGCTATCGAAAGCCTGTTCGGGCGCACCTTCTTTCTTGATAGGCCAACGCCTGCGCGGATTGAAAGTTGGCGACGCAAGGCACAAGACCGTGCAGCGACTGATTCTGGATTTGCTTTCGACGCTTATGGTCAGCTCAAGCTTTCGAACATAATCGAGGAAATAGGCACGCTGGTTTCGCGGCAAAATCCTGAGATTCAGGGGCACGGCTTTGAAAGCCTGCGTCAGTCAATTTGGGGTGAGGTTCGACTAAGAGGCGTCGATAATGTGTCAGCCTCCAACGGCAAAGGTGCTAGCGAAGCCGCAATTGATTTCTTCCGCGCGCATGATTTAGGCTTTCGCGTCCGCAGGTTACGCTTCGTTATTCGCACAATTTCAAGGCTGTTGAGCGATGGTCGGTTGAACGGTGCGGACAGCATGGCATTACGCAATGCCTTATTCGCCATATTGTCGCGCTATCTCGACCGCGAAGGTGTTGGTTTTTATCAGAAGTTCACCTTAGCGTCGGCGGCTGATCTGCTTGATGATCTGGAATGTCAGCGCGATCTGAGGGCGCTTGATAAAATCACTGACATCGCGCTTTCTGAGGCGCTTAACGTCTGCCCGAAGGCTGAAAGACGTGTAGTTCTGTTCGCGTATCTGGGCTTCCCTTTCTACGATATCAGCACGTTGCCAATGCTTCAGGGTGAGGGTCTTGATGAATTTGACCCTATCAAGATCGATCGTATTTCGCCCGAGGACGCAACGACGGTCAGGTCAGGCGTTGCCGCGACGCTGAAAGGCACACAGTTCAATAATTTTGGCGCGTTTTTTAGCCGGTCTTACCGTGAGAATGATTATCTGTGGGGCCGCCTTCACGGTGCTGATCGGCTGTTTGACATATTGGCTTCCTCAGCACCCACCAACGCGCCCTTGCCTGTTGGCGAGCTGGCAGCACTCAAGCGCGAAATGCTGTTTGCCATCCTTGATGATGAACAAGCGAGGCTCACCCACATCCCAGAGCTTTTTATAACCTTACGCGCCGAGATTGCAGCTTCGACTTCGCGCGCGTAGGAAGGACACACAAGCGATATATTCGCGGACGGGGCGAGCGAAGGGATTTGGTATGCGATTTCTAAAAACAGTCTTCTGGACGCTGGTTGCGGCTGTTGCGGGCCTTTTTGCGTGGAACAATTGGACTGATGTTAAAATCGCGCTGTGGAATGGCCAGGCCTGGTATACAAAATTGCCCGTACCGCTGATGTTTGCGTTTTTGCTTGGCCTGATCCCAACGCTATTGCTTCATCAGCTGACGCGCTGGCAGATGGGGCGAAAGCTTGAAAGCACCAAGCGCGCATTGGTTGAGGCGCAGCGGCCAGACCCAACGCTCACCATGCCCCCTGAGCCAGAGCCCGTGGTGCAACCTTTTGCTGCACCAATTGCCGTACCGCCGGGGGTGTTATGACTTCGCGCATCTTTGTAGCACTTGATACGCCAGACCTTGAGAAGGCTAAAATTCTGGCCGGCAAAGTCCGCAATCACGTTGGCGGGATCAAGCTTGGGCTTGAGTTCTTTTCAGCCAATGGGCGCGCGGGAATTCGCGAAATGGCAGACCTTGGCCTGCCAATCTTTCTTGATTTGAAGCTTCATGATATCCCCAATACCGTGGCGAAAGCGGTGCAAGCACTGCGTCCGTTAAAACCTGCGATCATTACTGTGCATGCCGTTGGCGGGCTTGCGATGATGGAAGATGCCAAAGCCGCAGCGCCTGAAGGCACCAAGGTTGTCGCGGTTACCGTGCTTACAAGCCTTGATAGTGATGACTTATCGTCAACGGGAATCATTGGGGATTCTCATGAACAAGTCGCGCGATTGACCCTGCTCGCCAAGCAAGCAGGACTTGACGGTGTGGTATGTTCTGGAAACGAGGTCGCCGCTGCCAAAAAGCTATGGCCCAAGGGTTTCTTTGTTGTGCCCGGCGTGCGGCCCGCTGATGGCAATATTGCCGATCAGAAACGCGTTGTGACGCCAAGGAAAGCGCTTGATGCAGGCGCATCGATCCTCGTCATTGGCAGGCCCATCACGCAAGCAGAAAATCCTGATGAAGCCGCGCGCGCAATTGGCGCTACGCTGTGATCAATTATACAGATGCTTGATCCACACCCCGTCTACCCTGAGCTTGTCGAAGGGCTGTCCTTCTCTGCGGAGGTAAGGGCAGCCCTTCGACAAGCTCAGGGATGCGGAGACCAGCGGACAAATCAACTTAAAGTCATGACACCTTAACCAATGGCGATTGACGTAAAAATATGCGGGCTATCGACGCCTGAAACAATTGACGCGGCGATTGCGGGCGGGGCGACGCATATCGGCCTGATGTTTTTCGCGAATAGCCCGCGTAATCTCAGCATAGAGCGCGCTGCGGCGCTCACCAAAAACCTGCCAGAACATATCAAAGCGGTGGGCGTCTTTGTCGACCCAGAGGCTGCCTTTCTTGACGAAGTGCGGCGGCAGGTTACGTTGCAGGTCATCCAACTCCACGGCGAAGAGCGGCCAGCTTTGGTCAGCCAGATTGCGCAACGGCACGGAGTGGAAGTGTGGAAAGTTATCCCCGTCAAAACCGCTGACGACCTTAAGCTCGCTCAAAAATATCGCGGCGCGGCGCACCGCATTCTCTATGACGCCAAGACGCCAAAGAGCGCTGATTTGCCAGGCGGCATGGGGCTGAGCTTCGATTGGAGTCTTTTGCAAGGCGTCAGTCATCCGATGCCGTGGGGGCTTGCTGGTGGGCTTTATTCGGGCAATGTCGCTGAGGCTGTGCGCGTTACGGGGGCGATGCTGGTCGATGTTTCGTCGGGCGTTGAGAGTGCACCTGGCATTAAGGATGTGGACAAGATCGCAGCATTCCTTAAAGCCACCTCGCAGCTATGACACTTACTAACTCACTTCGCACCGGCCCCGATGATCGCGGCCATTTTGGGCAATTTGGCGGGCGCTATGTCGCTGAAACGCTGATGCCGTTGATCCTTGAGCTTGAAGCCGAATATGGCCGGGCAAAGGCTGATCCGGCTTTTGCCGCGCAGTTCGATGATTTGCTTGAACATTATGTCGGGCGGCCAAGCCCACTTTATTTTGCTGAGCGGCTGACTGAGCATCTTGCCAAAGCGGCGCAGCCCGGAATGGGCGCGAAAATCTATTTCAAACGCGATGAACTCAACCACACCGGCGCGCACAAAATTAACAATTGTATCGGGCAGATTTTGCTCGCGATGCGAATGGGGAAAACGCGGATTATCGCTGAAACCGGCGCTGGCCAGCACGGCGTTGCGACCGCCACCGTTGCCGCGCGCTTCGGTCTTCCTTGCGTCATCTTCATGGGCGCGCGCGATATTGAGCGCCAAGCCCCCAACGTGTTCCGGATGAAGCTGCTTGGGGCAGAAGTGCGCGCGGTCGAAAGCGGGTCACGTACGCTTAAGGACGCGATGAATGAGGCACTGCGCGATTGGGTCGCCAATGTGCATGATACTTTTTACATCATCGGCACGGCGGCGGGCCCGCATCCCTACCCAGAGCTCGTCCGCGATTTCCAAAGCGTGATCGGGCGCGAGGCACGCGAACAGATGCTTAAGCGCGAAGGCCGCCTGCCCGATTTGCTGATCGCGAGCATAGGCGGCGGATCAAATGCGATTGGCCTCTTTCACCCTTTCCTCGATGATGCTGACGTTGCGATGATCGGCGTTGAAGCGGCGGGCCACGGGCTCAACAAGCAACATGCGGCGAGCCTTGCGGGGGGATCACCGGGAATTCTCCACGGCAACAAAACCTATTTGTTGCAAGATGAAGACGGTCAAATCGATGAGGCACATTCGATCAGCGCGGGCCTTGATTATCCCGGTATCGGCCCCGAACATAGCTGGCTGCATGAAATTGGCCGCGTAAAATATGAAAGTGCAACCGATATTGAGGCGCTTGAGGCGTTTCAACTAACCTGCAAGATTGAGGGCATCATTCCCGCTCTTGAGCCTAGCCACGCTATCGCAGCAGTCATGCGAATTGCGCCAACGATGGGCAAGGATAAGATCATCATTGTCAACATGTGTGGGCGCGGGGATAAGGATATTTTCACAGTGGCTGAGGTTTTAGGGGTGAAATTGTGAACCGCCTCTCTGCCGCCTTCACCAAACCCCATCCGGCCCTCGCTGCCTTCGTGACGGCAGGCGATGGCCCCACGTCTGCTATCCTTGACGCGCTTGTCGAAGGCGGGGCGGACATTATCGAACTTGGCATGCCATTTACCGATCCCATGGCAGACGGCCCTGCGATCCAACTTGGGAATATCCGCAGTCTGGAAGCTGGCACGACCACAGCCGATATTTTTTCCATCGCCACTGATTTCCGGGCGCGCCACCCAGATGTTCCCCTTGTCTTCATGGGATATGCTAATCCTATGACCATTCGCGGGGGAGCATGGTTTGCTGATGAGTGTGCGAAAGCCGGCGTTGATGGCGTGATTTGCGTTGATTTGCCCCCCGAAGAAGACCGCGAACTCGGCCCGGCACTCCGCGCTAAAGATGTTTCACTCATCCGCCTTGCCACACCAACGAGCGACGCGGCACGCCTCCCCACTATTCTCGACGGCGTCAGCGGATTTCTATATTATGTTTCGGTTGCCGGGATCACCGGAAAACAGCAAGCTGCACAGGCCAGTATTGACGAGGCGGTGGCACAGATCAAAGCAGTCTCAGACATACCTATCGTTGTCGGCTTTGGCGTGCGGACACCTGAACAAGCTGCTGCAATTGGTCGCGTGGCAGACGGCGTTGCGGTCGGCACAGCCATTGTTGAGATTATCGGAACGCATGGCAAAGATGCCGCCGAACCTGTAAGAGCCTATGTCGAAACACTCGCCGCAGCCTTGAAAGGTGCCCGCTCATGAGTTGGCTCGACCGCGTTCGCCAAAGCATTCCCTTCATCGCCAAGCGCGAGACCGACGGCAATTTATGGCTTAAATGTCCCGGCTGCGCGCAGATGGTATTTACCAAGGAGTTTGAGGAAAATCTAAGCGTGTGCCCGCGCTGCGATCATCACGGTCGGATCGGCCCTAAGGCGCGCTTTACTCAGCTTTTTGATGAAGCAAGCTGGCAGGAATTGCCAACACCGCGCGTCACCGAAGACCCGCTCAAATTCCGCGATTCAAAAAAATATACTGACCGGATCAAAGCTGCGCGCGCGCAAACCGGAGAACATGATGCGCTGATCAATGCGCGCGGCACGATTGAGGGCCATAGCGCTGTCATTGGTATCCAGGATTTTGCGTTCATGGGCGGATCAATGGGCGTTGGCGTTGGTGCCGCTTTTATCGCAGGCGTTCGCGCGGCGATTGAGAGCCACTGCCCCTATGTCATTTTCACGGCCTCAGGCGGCGCGCGGATGCAGGAAGGCATATTGTCGCTCATGCAAATGCCGCGGATGACCGTTGGTGTAGCTGAACTGCGCGATGGGGGGCTGCCTTACATTGTCGTCCTCACTGATCCAACATCGGGCGGCGTGATGGCAAGCTATGCGATGCTTGGCGATGTTCAAATTGCGGAGCCGAATGCGCTGCTCGCGTTCACGGGGCGGCGTGTGATTGAGAATACGATCCGTGAGAAACTTCCTGAGGGATTTCAACGCGCTGAATATCTGCTTGATCACGGGATGATCGATATGATCACACCGCGTAAAGAATTGCGCACGACACTCGCCAAGCTCATCGATTACCTCATGCCGCAATCGAAAGCGGCTTAATCTCAAGCGATGGCGGATCACGCACGGTCAGATGATGCCGCGGTGCAAGCGCAGCTTGACCGCTTTGCGCAGCTATCGCCGGGGCGCGATATATTGGGGCTTGAACGGATCACCGCTTTGCTCGCGCGGATCGGTAATCCACACGAGCATCTCCCCCCCGTTTTTCATGTAGCGGGCACCAATGGAAAGGGCTCAACGTGCGCTTTCCTGCGCGCCGCCGTTGAGGCGGCGGGCCTGAGCGCGCATGTTTACACGAGCCCGCATCTGTGCCGCTTTAATGAGCGCATCCGGATTGCGGGTCGATTGATTGACGATGCAACGCTCGCGCCGCTCTTGAGCGAGGTTCTTGATGTGGCAGGTGATATTCGCCCAAGCTTTTTTGAAGCGACGACAGCGGCAGCATTTCTCGCTTTTGCCCACACACCTGCTGATGTGGCGATCATTGAAGTCGGCTTAGGCGGACGTCTTGATGCCACGAATGCCATTAAAACGCCCATAGTCTGCGGCATTGCTCAACTCGGCATTGATCACCAAAGTTTCCTTGGTGAGAGTGCGGTCGAGATTGCGGGCGAGAAAGCGGGAATTGCAAAGGCTGGCGTGCCGCTGGTTACCATGGCTTATGATAAGCCGCGCAGTGCTCGCGTTGCGACGGTCGCTAATGCGGCGGGAGCACCTTTGCTTGTTAAGGGCTATGCGTGGCATGCCGCCCCCTATCGCAGCAAACTTCATTACCGTGATACTCACGGCAAACTCAGCCTGCCTCTGCCCTCCTTGCCCGGTGACCACCAAATGATGAACGCCGCGCTCGCAATTGCGATGATCCGGCATCAAAGCGTGGTTGATGTGCCAGAGGCCGCACTTAAAGCCGCGATGGGATGGGCGCATTGGCCCGGAAGACTCCAGCGATTAGCGATTGGCCCGCTCAATCCGAATGGGCATGAAATATGGGTCGATGGCTGCCACAATGAGGCAGCGGCGAGCGCTATCGTCGATCATTTTCGAGAGAGATTGGCACCCGGCGCTGATTTTCACCTGATCACAGGGATATTGGCAAACAAGGATGCGGCAGGTCTGCTCGCGCATTTCAAAGGCGTGGCAACGCGCTTAACTGGCGTTCCTGTGGAAGGTCATGATCATCATTTGCCCTCCGTTCTGGCTGAGATCGGACGGCAAAATGATATGATTTCCGATACGGCTGATACGGTTGAGACCGCTGTGTTGGCGACCACAGATGCGCCGGTTTTGATTATCGGATCACTCTATCTCGCAGGAGCAGCCCTCCGCGCGAACAATCAATCGCCTGATTAGAGCGTGATGACATATCGTTGAATCGTCTTTGCGAGGAGCGCAGCGACGCGGCAATCCACTCGCGGCACCATAGTATGGATTGCCGCGCTTCGCTCGCAAAGACGAAATGGGTTCACATCAATGCAAGTTGGTATTAGTCCTTCCCCGCATTACCGATAGAACTATCGATCAAGCCCGCGCGTGACATCAGCCAAAAGAGCACAATGCCCGGCAACGCCAGTGCAGTCGTGAGCAGATAGAAATTCACATAGCCGACTGATTCGATCAAACCGCCCGCAGTAGTGCCCGTTACAAAACGTCCCACCACGCTCGATCCCGCCGATATCAGCGCATATTGGGCCGCGGTGAAGTTCAAATTGCACAGCGCTGAGAAATAGGCCGTCACCACTACACCGCCAAATCCACTTGCGATATTTTCAAACCCAATCGCCCCGGCCATCCCCCAATTGTCATGCCCAACGGCGGCAAGGCCAGCGAACGACAGGTTCGAAATTCCCATCAAAACGAGGGCAATCAAAACCGACCGCTTCAATCCCAATTTGGCATAAACAATCCCGCCGATAAAAATCCCGATCAGATAGGCCCAAAAGCCAATGCCGACATCGTAGAAAGCAATTTCATCATTGGTGAAGCCGAGATCATCAAAGAGCAATCGAAACGTCAGGTTAGCAAGCGTATCACCAATTTTATGGACAAGAATGAAGAGCAGCACAAGGAACGCGCCCTCACGCTTAAAAAATTCACTAAAGGGCCCTGCGATTGACTCGAGCATTTGCCTGGCCCCCTTGGGCGCAACTTTATCACGCTTACGTGTCGGTTCGCCAAGCCACAGCCCTGCAATCACCGCCGGAAGCGCGAAAGTGGCGCATGCGAGATAGCCAATTGTCCAGCCATAGCGCGCTGCCAGATACAGTGCTAAAGCCGCTGCGCCTGCCGAGCCAATACGCCAGCCATATTGCGTCATCCCCGAACCAACGCCAAGCTGATAGGGTTTCAGCGTCTCAATCCTATAAGCATCAATCACAATATCAAAAGTCGCGCCCGCAATACCAACGAGTACAGCTGCCACGACCGTCGGCCAAATATTGGCACTATCAGGATTTACAAACGCCAAATTGGCAACTGCTGCCACAACGAAGCATGCTGATAAGATCAACCATGATATGCGCTGGCCAAGTTCACCCAAAATCGGGATACGAACGCCGTCAACAATCCACGCCCAGAGGAACTTCAAATTGTAAACGAGGAAGGCTAAGGTGAAGGCCGTCACCGTCTTTTTATCGATACCGTCCTGCGCAAGACGCGTTGTCAGCGTCGCGGCAATCATCGCATAAGGAAAGCCTGACGAGATACCGAGCAGCAAGGCAGCGAGCGGTTCGCGTTCGGTATAAGGCTTGATTGATCCCCATAAGGTCTTGTCGTCTGCCGCTACGGCTTGGCTCGTTTCACTCAACACACTTGCTCCCACATCATTTTCGCGCAAATCTAGCGACAAAATCGCTCAAGGATAGCCCCTATGAACATGATTCCCACTGCTGGGCAGATGGCGCTCGCTCAACAGATCGTTGATGGAACCGCGCGGAAGAGCCAGATTATCACCTCAGTGCCCGCAAGCCGCTATACCGATCTCGCGTGGTTTGCGCGTGAAAAGGCTGAATTGTTTGACGCACTTCCCCAAGTTATCGCGCCGTCTGCGCTGATCCCCGAACGCAATATGGCGGTGCCACATGACGGTTTTGGGCGTCCGCTGTTGATTGCACGCGATAAGGAAGGCGTGGCGCGCGTGTTCCTCAATGTCTGTCAGCACCGCGGCACACGGCTTGTTGAAGGCGCTGAGATAGTCTGCGCGAGCCGTCTCGTCTGCCCTTATCATGCATGGACATATAGCCTTGATGGCAAGTTGATTGGGTTGCCGCGCCCAGAAACTTTCCCAGGGCTTGATAAGTCTACGCACAGCCTCAAGCAGCTTCCCACCAAAGAAGCGGGCGGGTTGATCTGGTTTGCGCCGCACGAACAAGCGGATTTTAGCGAAGCTGAGACGCTCGGCGCTGATTTCGATGCGTTCAATATGGGGAATCTCCATCTCTTCGCAAGGCGCACACATGATGTGGCGGGCAATTGGAAACTGATCATGGATGCCTTCCTTGAAAGTTACCATGTCACGCGGCTCCATGCGAACACGATTGGCCCCTTTTTTAAGGATGGTGTGACTGCGGGCGATAATATCGCAGGTCATCAGCGTTCAGCGGTTGGCCGTACGGCTGAGCTTGCCGATATCGACATGGGCGATTGGCCAGCGCTGCGATCCGCTGTGACCTTTGCGTATCAATTATTCCCCGGCACGGTGATTGTCGTCAGCCCCGATTATGTCAACGTGATGACGCTCATGCCGCAGTCGGTTAAGCGGACATTGGTTGAAGATTTCATGCTGATCCCTGAAAAGCCTGGCACCGAGAAAGCCCAAGCGCATTGGCAGCGAAGTTGGGATTTGCTTGATGGCGGCGTTTTTGGCGCAGAGGATTTCCGCGCAGCAGCACTGGGACAGATTGGGCTATCGTCGGGCGCAGTGGATAGATTGACGCTGGGCACACTTGAAGCGGGGATTCGCCATTTCCATGACGCGATTGAGGCACGATTGGGGTAAGCAGGACGCACCGTTAGAACGGCGCAAGATAAACGTGAAACACGGTTGTTCTCCTGCGCAGGCAGGAGTCCAGAACCAAACAAACGGAGCCCGCTTCGCGGACGTTTTTCAGACCAGGTCTGGGCCCCTGCCTGCGCAGGGGAGCGAGTAAATAGCACACATGCTCCCACCCTAAATATAGCGCGCTGCGATGATCCGCCCTGCCGCACCGCTGCGGATGATCAGTGCATAGCGGTCAGCGCCCGCGCGCTTCATCAGCTTTGCGGGGATCGACACAGTCGACGCGTCGCCTGTGAACTGACCCACTGATGTTTCAGACAACACAACATTGGTGTAGCGCACTGTGCGTCCACCATTTTCGCCTGAGCCGATGCGAACTACGGTATTGGCCTTGAGCGCGACTAGCAACACCTCGCCAGTGGACGTACTGGCTTGGCCGATTGAAACCGTCCTTCCACCATCGCTTGTCGCACTTGCGCGCACGCTTGGCCCGCTTTTGCGTTGTTCAGCGCCTATCAAACGGCGCAATTCAGCTTGGCTTGACCCAACCGCAGCTGATCCCCCCTGAACCACGGCTTGCGGCGTATAAACACCCGAACCAACGCCGCCCCGCTGCGCATAAGCTTGTTGAAGCCGCGTGTTCTCTTCGCGCGCCAACGTATCTTTCCAGCCCAACCGATCCCAATAAGTAACGGGGCGGGTGAGGATCACCGTATTGGGTTCCTTGCCCAGCTGCTCGGCAAAGGCATCGGCAGGTGGGCATGACGAACATCCTTGGCTAGTGAACAGCTCAATCGCCACTGGCGTTGCGGGATTGGTCGTCGTTTGTGATATGGCGATCCCACTCACAGCGAGTGCGGCAACAGCAAACATAAGGCGCATGGCAAATTCCTTCAAAACTCGTTAAGCGGTTCGCATGAAAAATCCTATCGGTTACATGCCACGCGGTAAAGCGCCTACAGCGCAGCCCGCTAAATCACCTCAACCGCCAAAAACGGGCCCGCGCGCAGGCGTTGCGCCGAGTGAGGGCCAGCGGATCGCCAAACTGCTCGCGCGCGCTGGCATTGCCTCACGCCGCGAAGTTGAACGCCTGATTGAGGCAGGGCGTGTTTCGCTAGACGGAATTGTCCTTGATACGCCCGCAACGATCCTCTCATCACTACAAGGCGTGACCGTTGACGGCAAAGCTGTCGAGGCCCCTGCCCCAACGAAATTATTCCGATATCATAAGCCAACGGGATTGCTCACTGCGGAGCGCGATCCCAAAGGGCGGCCTACAATTTATGACCGCCTACCTAAGGATCTGATGCGCGTTGTGCCTGTTGGTCGTCTCGATCTCAATACCGAGGGTCTGCTGCTGCTGACCAACGACGGTGAATTCAAGCGTCAATTGGAACTTCCCGCGACGGGCGTAACGCGCAGTTACCGCGCGCGCGCCTTTGGCAATGTCAGCCAAGCCCAACTTGAAGATTTGATGATGGGGGTTGAGATTGAAGGCGTTCGCTACGGTAGTATTAACGCCAATCTTGAGCGACGCACAGGCGCTAATGTATGGATTGAAATGACATTGACCGAAGGCAAAAACCGCGAAGTGCGGCGTGTTCTTGAGTTTCTCGGGCTAGAAGTCTCACGCCTCATTCGCACGAGCTACGGCCCGTTCATGCTCGGTGATTTGCCGCCGGGCGGCGTTGATGAAGTTCGTCAAGATGTCATGGTCACCTTTCGGAAGACGCTCAAGTGAGGATCATAGCAGGCGCATGGCGCGGGCGAACATTGGTTGCACCAAAAGGCGATGCCACACGTCCGACAGCAGACCGGACGCGCGAAGCCCTCTTCTCAATGTTGGTCAGCCGCTTAGGAAGCTTTGATGGCCTGCGCGTAGCAGACCTTTTCGCAGGGTCAGGTGCGCTTGGTTTTGAAGCGCTTTCGCGCGGGGCTGCGCACTGCACATTCATCGAAAATGACAGTGCTGCGCTTGATGCCCTCAAGGCCAACGCCACCAAACTCGGCGCTAATGCTGATATCAGAGCGCAGTCGGTGCTTGCATTAGGCGTTGCGACACAGCCATTTGACTTGATCTTGATGGATCCGCCTTACGGTACTGGCGCGGGCGTGGTCGCGCTCGAAAAGCTAACGCGGCTGGGGTGGATCGCGCCTTCCGCACTGATCAGTATTGAAACGCAGCATAAGGAAATCGTCACGGTCGCGGGCTATGTTGCTGAAGAACCACGTAAACACGGCAAAGCGCAGATCACATTGTTACGGCCACATCCCAGTTGAAGCAAATCCCCGCATCATTCAGGTCAGGCTCGACCCTGTGGCGGAAGCTTGCGAGGAGCGCGGCAATGTCACCCTCAATCGCTGAGAGAAAGCGCTGCCCAGGCCCGAAAAAGTAACCGCGAAAACGAGGATGCTCGCATAAGACTGAAGTCGATAATCGGCGGGGCAGACGCAAGCCTGTTCACGATCTACGCCAGCACTGGAGAGCTATTTTTCAACTTTAGCTCGGACTTTGACAATCCCCTCGATGCGAGCGGATGGAGTGCATAAGCCCGCAATCAATATTTGCTGAGGCTCACGTCCATCTTGCGGTAGCCGTTGACGAAGCATTGTGACACGCGCACGGGATCGCCGATGACGTTGACCCGCATCCGCCGTTTTGCCATTTCTTCAAGCAAAATTTGCACTTGTAATTCAGCGAGCCGCGCGCCGACGCAGCGGTGAATGCCGTAACCAAATGATAGATGTCGGCGAGCGTTTTCGCGGGCGAGGTTCAATTTTTCGGCATCAGGAAACACGCTTTCATCGCGGTTGGCTGAGATATACCACAGCACGACCTTATCGCCCTTCTTGATCGCTTTTCCGTCAAGGACGGTATCCTCAAGTGCGGTGCGGCGCATATGCGCAAGCGGGGTTTGCCAGCGGATAAACTCGCTCGCGGCATTGGGAATGAGCGACGGATCACTCTCCAACAATGCGCGCTGATCAGGGTATTTGTTGAGGCTATATGCAATACCAGACATCGTGTTGCGCGTCGTATCATTGCCGCCGACGATGAGCAGGATCAGATTTCCCATAAACTCCATCTGATCCATATTTTTCATCGATTCAGAATGGATCATCATCGAAATGAGGTCTGGCGTTGGTTCCTTATTAACACGGTCATCCCATAGTTTCTGGAAATAAGCGCCCATTTCGAACAGATATCCCATCCGTTCCTCACGACGTGTATGATCCGCCGCGAGTTCAATATCACCCGCCCAATCAGACCAGAATGTCAATTTGCGGCGGTCATCCCAAGGGAAATCGAACAGGATCGCGAGCATCCCCGTCGTCAATTCGATTGACACGCGGTCAACCCAATCAAATGTCTCACCCCAAGGCAAAGTATCAAGAGTTTCGGCGGTGCGTGCGCGGATTTCAGTGGCGATCCGCACCATTTCAGAGGGCGTGAACGCGGGCGCAACCGTCCGGCGCTGATCGGTATGCTTTGGCCTGTCCATCGCGATGAACATCGGCAATTGAATGTCATTATCCATCTCATCACGGTCAACAATCGTGATACCGCCATGTTGCCAATCGGACGAGTAAATATCAGGCAGCGATTCAACATGCTGGATCGCCTTGTGGCTACTCACTGACCAATAATTGCCGAATTTGCTATCTTCGCACCAATATACCGGTGCTTCGGCGCGCAACCGCGCGAACGGCTTATGCCAAAGATGGTTGGTGTAAAGCTCAGCACGACTGACATCGAGCGGATCAGTAAAGGTCGCTTCGTCCTTAAATGCCGTCGCCATGTTTCGTTCCCCTCATCATAATTCCGTGTGTGCAGGCTTAGTAGCGCTCAAGCTCAACCATCAATTTACGGTAACCGTGAACGAAGCAAGCATGAACGCGTTCGGGCTCAGCGAGAACCTTCACGCGCAACCGCCGCTTCGCCATTTCTTCGAGCAAAGTATGCAATTGCAATTCAGCAACGCGCGCGCCGACGCAGCGGTGAATGCCGTAACCAAACGAGAG
The DNA here is from genome assembly GCA_043741135.1 of Sphingomonadales bacterium. GTDB lineage: Bacteria > Pseudomonadota > Alphaproteobacteria > Sphingomonadales > Sphingomonadaceae > Aquisediminimonas. The sequence goes on from JAYUAU010000050.1 coordinate 20,201, forward strand.
GTGTCGTCGCGCATTTTCACGGTCAACGATGATTTTATCACCATCAGGAAAAACGCTTTCATCACGATTTGCTGATAGATACCAGAGCGCTAGCTTATCGCCCTTCTTGATCACATGACCTTCAATCTCGGTGTCTTCCATGCATGTCCGGCGCATATGAGCGAGCGGCGTTTGCCAGCGTAAAATTTCGCTCACCGCATTGGGAATGAGCGATGGATCAGCCTCAAGCTTAGCGCGTTCTTCGGGAAATTGGGCGAGGCCATAAGCATAAGCGCTCATCGAATTACGTGTTGTGTCATTGCCGCCGACGATCAGCAGAATCAAGTTCCCCATGAACTCACCCTCGCTCATGTGACTCATCGCGTCAGAATTGAGCATGATCGAAATCAAATCATTTGATGGTGGCCCCGCAGCTTTCCGATCCCAGACAGTTTTGAACGCTGCACCCATTTCGAACGCATTTTGCAAGCGGAATTGCCGCCCTTCAAGCGTATCGAATATTTCAACGTCGCCGAGCACGTCCGACCAGCGGGTTAAATTATGGCGATCTTCCCACGGAAAATCGAACAATTTGGCGAGCATACCCGTTGTGAGCTCAATCGAAACACGGTCTACCCAATCAAACGCTTCGCCGATGGGTAAGCTATCGAGCACTTCCGACGTACGCGCGACAACTTCTTCGCGCATAGCCTGAACTTCACTCGGGCCAAAAGCGGGGGCAACGGTGCGGCGCTGCGCAGCATGCTGCGGCGGATCCATCGCGATAAACATCGGCATACGGACTTCGCCTTCAAGAATTTCATCAGGCGCACCAGCAACGGTGATCCCGCCATATTCCCATGATGAAGAGAAAATTTTGGGCAAGGCTTCGATATGGACAATCGGCTTATAGGTTGAAATTGACCAATAAGCGCCAAATTTGGAATCCTCGCAGAAATGGATTGGTGCATTGGCGCGCAGATCAGTGAACGGCGCTTGCCAACGATCTTCGCTAAACAATTCAGCGCGTGTTACATCGCGTGGGTCTGCGATGCTCGCTGCCTCTCTCATTACCGTTGCCATCGCTGAGTCTCCAACCGTTGTTGGGTTGCAGAATGCCACTGTTTACAAAAGTGTCAATAGGCCATCGCGCTAAACCGAGCGTGCTTTGCGACTGAAGCCTAAGATTGCGCCTATCCCGCCACCCGATTTCAACACGCCGGCGCGGAACAGCCGCGCGGCAATAATGATCGTTAACGCCACCCATAAGGCTTGCCACAGCAACGCGAGACTGTGCGGCCACAGTGCCGCGTCAGTCGCGCCGTGCGCTGCCATCGCAAAGGGCGAACTGAACGGAAACCACTCAGCAATCAGCGCAATCTGTGATCCCGGATTGCCCGCCGCTGCTGACGATAGCCCAAACATTGCCATTTGAAATATCGTGATGGGCAGTGATAGCATCTGAATTTCGCGCATCGTCGCAGCTTGCGCACCCACTCCCAAAAACACCGCGCCGAGCAGCATGAACGCCATCGCGAAATAAGCTGCACACAGCGCAAGGAACATCGGCAAACCAACCGCTGGCTGATATCCGGATAAAGGAACGCTATCAGGAATGAACTGAACGCCCACTGTTATCAAAACGCCCCAAAACGTGATGAAAACCACCGCAACGCCGAACATTCCCATCAGTTTTCCAAAGAAAACCGCCTCAAGCCGAACCGCAGCGGCGAGGATTTCAATCACCTTGTTCGATTTCTCCTCAGCAAGCATACCAACCGTCTGACCAGCGAGCAAAAGTGTCAGCAGGAAAATCGCGAATACTGCGCCGACGCCCGCGGCTTGTTGGGTGTTTATCGTGACCATAGGGGTTTTGATGATCACCATCTCGGGCTTGCTCAACCGTTCAATCTGCGTCGATCCGTTCCTCGCGCTGCGTGCCGCATGTTCAGCGAGCGCTGCCAGAAATTGACCAGCGCGTTGATTATTTTCGCCAAAACTGATCGTGGGCCGGTCATGCGAGCCAAACATGATTGCATCGGTTTCAACCGACGCCTCATGAAGCAATTGCCGCGCTTGAACAGCGGGGTCATTTGAAGGGGCAATGATTGTAAGCGCGGCTGGCCCGCCATCTCCGCGAAACAGTTTGCGAAGCGAGGCATTGGCCGATTCAATTCTTTTGGCATCATCACCATTGGCAAGCACGATGATCCGCGACTTTGCATCGCTGTTGTCTGCCATATTCGCCGCGCCAAGCCCGCTTGCCGCGCTGACGACGAGCATGAACAAGGGGGCAAGGAGGAAAATCAGAAACGTCGGCGTGCCAACGATTGACATGAAATCACGCCGCGCAATGATCAGCGCTTGAGCAAAGAGTTGCTTCATGCCGCATCCTCCGCATTGGCAAGGCCGACAATCCGCACAAACGCATCGTGAAGCCCGGGCCTTTCAATCGATAGCCCGGCAATGCCGTGGCCCGCGCTCATCAGCTTTTTAACGATGGCCTCAGCGCCGCCTTTAGGCACAGCAAATCGCCACCCTTCTGCATTTAGCTCAGCGTCGTCAGGCAAAAGCGCGCGGACGCCCTCACCATTCGAACTTGGCACATAATGCGCGCGCATCGGGAGCATCCGCCGCGCATCATCCACCGTGCCTTCAAAATGCACTTGCCCGCGCGCGATGATTGATAGCCGATCACACATACGTTCGGCATGCCCCATGACATGCGTTGAAAATAATATCGTCGCCCCGCGCGCGCGTTCGGCAAGGATCAGTTTTTCCAGATTCTCTTGATTAACCGGATCAAGCCCCGAAAATGGTTCATCAAGCACGATGAGTTCGGGCTGGTGCACGATTGACCCGAGCAATTGAACGAGTTGCGACATGCCCTTTGACAGCGTGCGTATCTTTTTATGCGCCGCGTGACCAAGCCCTGCGGCCTCAAGCATCACGTCCGCACGCTTCCGCCCCTCGTTCCAGTCAAGCCCGCGCAACGCCCCCATGAACGCGATAGCCTCACGCGATTTCATCGATGGATAGAGCCCGCGCTCTTCGGGAAGGTAGCCCACGCGGTAGCTGACATCGCGCGGGCTAGCCGTGCCAAGCAAGCGACGCTCTCCCTGATCAGGGTCAATGATGCCAAGCAACATGCGAAGCGTTGTCGTTTTACCAGCGCCATTGGGGCCCAGAACGCCGTAAATTGAGCCTTGGGGAACGCTCAGATCAACCCCGCGAACCGCCGGCGACTTCCCAAAATTCTTGAAAAGGCCGCGTGCCCACACTGGAAATTCATCGTCCACGCAATTCAACCTCTCGCAAATTCTCATCCTCGTGGTAGCGAGAGTATATGGTCATTGACAAGCAAGCCTTGAAGATAGCGTTAAAGAAAGAAGCATTCGCGCTGGGGTTTGTGTCGTGTGGTGTCACGCAAGCGGGCCGTGCGGCTCTTGCAGGTGAACGGCTTCACAGCTGGCTTGAGCAAAAGCGGCACGGTGATATGGCTTGGATGGAGGCGCGTAGTGAGCAACGCGCGCACCCAAACGCTCTGTGGCCTGAGGCTATGAGTGTGATCATGCTCGGCATGAGCTATGCCCCCGCCACGCCACCAATCAATGTGCCTGATCGAGGACGGATATCAGTTTATGCGCAAGGGGCTGATTATCACGATGTCGTGAAGAAGGCGCTCAAGGCACTTGCCCGCTGGCTCATCAAAGAAGGCGGTGGCGACTTGAAAGTGTTTGTCGATACTGCGCCCGTGATGGAAAAACCGCTTGGTGCCGCTGCTGGCATTGGTTGGCAGGGCAAGCACACAAACCTCGTCAGCGCTGACCATGGCAGTTGGCTATTCCTCGGCGCGATCATGACGACGCTTGAGCTTGAACCAGACGAGCCACACCGCGATCAATGCGGCAGCTGCACCGCTTGCCAAACCGCGTGCCCCACCAACGCATTCCCTGCGCCCTATACGCTTGATGCGCGGCGCTGCATTTCTTACCTCACGATCGAACATAAAGGGCCGATTGCTGAGGATTTACGAAAGGGTATTGGCAACCGTATTTACGGCTATGATGATTGCTTGGCCGCTTGCCCGTGGAACAAATTTGCACAGAGTGCGAGTGCGCATAAGGCGTTTGCGGGGCGCGCAGAACTTGCCGCACCAACGCTTTGCGATTTGCTCGCGCTAGACGATGCTTCTTTCCGCGCGGTTTTTGCTGGATCGCCGATCAAACGAATTGGTCGCAACCGGATGGTGCGCAATGCCGCCATTGCGGCGGGGAACAGTGGGGATAGAACGTTGATTGCAGCGCTAAGCCGTTTGGTGACTGATAGCGATCCCGTCGTTGCTGAGGCAGCCGTCTGGGCGATTGCTGAGTTGAGCTAGAGCGGGATGAGGATTAGTTGAATCGTTCCCCTGCGGAGGCAGGGGTCCAGACCTTAACAAAGACTCTTTTTGTCTGGGACTGGACCCCTGCCT
>JAYUAU010000051.1:0-1805 GCA_043741135.1 Sphingomonadales bacterium
GAAATCAGCGAAGCGATGCTCGATCTCGATCTGGCGAGCGCGCGTTATGACGTTGCAGCGAGCCTTGGGGCAACACCGAGCGAGAAAGGCCGCGCGCAAATTGGCTATATCCGGACTATCGTGACCATCGATCCCCAAAAGGCGCTCAGCGCAGCAAATGCTCTTTTTTCAAGCCTGCCCGATGATAAAGCCAACAAGCAAATCCGCGCCGCTGTGAACAGTCTTCGCGCTCGTGCGCTGATGAACGCAGGACAGTCAAAAGAAGCGCTCGTTGTTTATGAGGCGGCAGTGAAAGGACTTGGTGGGCTGACGACACGCGTGGATCGCAATGATGTTAGTGCGCGAAGTGATGCCGCGCTGGCTGCGTTCCTTGTTGGCGATCAAGATCGCGCACGAGAGTTTATGGCCTATTCAGGTGCGGGAATCCTGAGAGGGGAAGGGTTTAAGCTCGGAAGTGGTATGCGCCCGCCGCAGTGCGGAGGGGTCGTTGGCCTGAAGCCTGACGATGTTGCCGTCATCGAATTTTCGGTTGGCGATGATGGGACGGTGTCAAATGTCACCCCGATTTACGCTAACCGATCTGGGAAAGTCGGTCTGACGTTTGCCCGTGCCGTCGAAAGCTGGTGGTGGGACGCCGCAGAGGTTAAAAAAATTGAACGATTCTTTCGAAGCGGAACGCGGCTGCAAATGCGCTGCACCAATGCGACTGACCGGCCCGAAGTGGCGAGCCTTTTGGCTGGAGATTATGAAGCCTGGCTCTCAAAAATTGGGGCCAAGCCTGCGATGTTCGAGACGTCAAATGGCATTGCCTTGGTGGCCGCGATCAAGGCCGAAACAAAAAAACGCGAAGCGGTCTTGGCTGCAAAGGCCGATATGTTGCCGCTCATTGATACCGCGCTTTCGGCGGCTGGATTTGCGTTTGGTTACAGACACAATGCTGAGGAAGCGGTTTCGATTGCAAAGGCCCTCGGTGCGCCCGCCACGGCGATGAGTCACCTTCAACTAAGATCTGCAAACTATCCAGCTAAGCCCGTAAAGTCGTATCAAGCCGGGCAATTGGCTACATTTGAAGCATTCAAGGCCCTGCTCACCGATCCAGCCTATAGCCGAGACCCGCGATCACAAGCGCTTCTTAAGCTCAGCATCGCGGCCAAATTGCAAAGCCTTAAGCGATTTGGCGAGGCGCTGATTGCCTTTCGTGAGGCAGCTGCGATCCAAGGAGTTGAAGACCGCGACCCGATTAAAGTTGCCGCCTTGATCCAGCTTGCGTCTGCCGAACAGGGAGCAAACAACAGTGCTGCGGCGACCGCCGCTTTCACGCAGTCTGGCCTTTCAGCGCGGCAATGTGCGCTTGCTGACGCGAAACCGCCGCTGCTCGATATCAATAAGGGCTATGGCGCGTTTCCGTCCGAGGCATTGCAATGGGGCTTTAGCGGTTGGGTGGTCACCGAATATGATATCGCTGCCAGCGGTAAGACGGACAATGTTCGCACGTTGATAGCCTATCCGCCCTATATCTTTGCGTCCGCAGCGAGCACAATGATTAAAGGTGCCAGATACCGCGCAACATTCCGTCCTGATGGTGGCCTCAGCTGCGGCGCGAGTAACGAACGGGTCAGCTTTCAAACTGGTCGGTGAGTGCGTGGGGGGTGGGGGATGAGTCCTCATTGGCGGATTGCACAAAGTGTGAAACCCGGATGTTCCCCTGCGAAGGCAGGGGGGTGGAGTCACGTTTGAAGTGCAACAGTTTGTCCTTTTATGTTGGTGTCGAAGACCTGATTGGGAGTCAAGAAGCCGAGGCATTT
>JAYUAU010000052.1:0-9863 GCA_043741135.1 Sphingomonadales bacterium
GCGACGCGGCAATCCAGAAAGTCTCACATTTCCGCAACCTTCTGGATTGCTTCGCTACGCTCGCAATGACGAAGTGGAGGTTGATGGAGGTTCCCAGCTGCATCGATTTCGCTTGCGCTGCGCCCAAAAATGCCAAGGCTAGGGCTTATACCAATGTGCGTTGATTCTGACTCATCTTGCCGTCTTTGCGAGCGTAAGCGAAGCAATCCAGAATGGCTCAAAAGCTGGATTGCTTCGCTTGCGCTCGCAAAGACGAAATGGGTTCACATCAATGCAAGTTGGTATTAGCGATAAGCAGGAGCGAATATGAAGCGGTTGTTGGTTGCCTTAAAATGGATTGCGATTGGGCTGGTTCCCGTTGCAATTGCGGCTTTAATTTGGGAACCGATGGTTGCCAGCAGCGTAGCTCCGCCCCCTACGCTCACATATGATGCCCGCATCGTGCGTGATGAATTCGGCGTTCCCCATATCTTTGGCACGACCGATGCCGATGCGACTTACGGCCTTGCTTATGCGCATGCTGAGGATGATTTTGAGACAATCCAGCACGTTATCGCGATGACTCGCGGGCGGGCAGGGGCGATCCTTGGCAGTGACGGCGCGAAGATTGATTATGTCTACCATCTGCTCCGCGCGCGTGATACCGCATCGCGCCATTACGCTGAAATACCAGCTGACGTCCGCGCGGTGCTTGATGGCTATGCTTCGGGCTTGAACCGTTACGCAATTCAGCACCCCGGTGAAGTGAAGTTGAGGAAACTGTTTCCCGTTAATGGGGAGGATATCGCGGCTGGCTTCGTGCTTCGTTCACCCTTTTTCTTTGGCCTTGATAGCGTGATTGGAAAACTCGCCAGCAACAAGCCCGTGCCGCGCGCGCAAACTGATCGGCCAGCGACTTCCAAGCAGGACGCGCGGATGACGCCGATTGGCACAGATCCTGATCGGAACGGATCAAATGCCTTTGCGGTATCGCCCTCCAAAATGGCCGACGGCAAAACATGGCTCATCTCAAATTCGCATCAGCCTTATGAAGGTCAGGTTGCGTGGTATGAAGCCACGATGCATTCACGCCAAGGGCTTGATATGGCAGGCGCGCTGTTCCCGGGGATTCCGTTCATCCCGATGGGGCATAACCGCAACATCGGCTGGACAAACACCGTCAATGGTCCTGATTTGATCGATGTCTATAAATTGGTCTTGAGCGATGATCGCAGCAAGTATCGCTATGATGGCAAATGGCTTCCACTTGAAAGCAAGCGCGTTTGGCTACCCATCAAATTTGGCCCCTTTGCGTTGCCGTTCCCGCGCACAGTCTATTATGCTGTCCAAGGCCCAGTAATCATCAACGATGAAGGCGCGTTTGCGATCCGTTATTCAGGGATCGATCAGGTTAAAATCATCGAGCAATATTACCGCATGGGCAAAGCGCAAAATTGGGATGAGTGGACCAAGGCAATGTCAATCGGCGGTATATCGTCGTTCAATTTCATCTATGCTGATAAGACTGGGCGTATCGCCTATCTCTACAATGCACTGTTCCCCGCACGCAAAGCTGGGTTTGATTATGCGGATGTTTTGCCCGGCGATACCTCGCTTGATATGTGGCAATCGACGTACGGATTTGAAAGGATGCCAAAGATCATCAACCCCGCGTCAGGCTATATCGTCAACGCCAATAATCTGCCGTTCATCGCGGCGGGTAAGGGGTCTGAACTTAATCCTGCTGATTTTTCGCCCTTGCTCGGGATTGAAAACCGCACGACCAACAGGGTTACCCGCGCGATGGAATTGCTGAGCGCTGAAAAGGGAAAGATCACGCCCGAACGCCTGCTCGCCATCAAATATGATACCGCTTATAGTCGCAGTTCGTTTGCAGGCGCGTGGATGGCGAAACTGCTTTCCGCGGACGTGAAGGCTGAGCCTGATCTAGTCAAAGCGCAAACGCTTCTTGCCTCTTGGGATTGGAACAGCGATGGCAATGCTCCCGCCGACACGCTGGGTGAAGCGATGATGCACATGGCCAATTCAGCCGCCTATCACGGCGAAGCTTTGCCCGATGCGCGCGAAAAACTGCGTGAGGTTGTTGACAGGTTGATGGCTGGGTTTGGACGGATTGATCCTCCGCTTGGGCGCGTCCAAAGGCTTCAACACGGCACGGTCGATCTGCCCGCAAAAGGTGGCACCGATACGCTGCGCGCCGCGACAACATGGGAGCCGCAGCCCGACGGGCGGATGCGCGTCAAACACGGTGATAGCTTCATCATGCTGATCAATTGGGATAAAGCGGGCAAGGTAAACAGCCGCTCAATCCAACCTTACGGCGCGGCCACCACGCGGCCAGCGTCACCGCATTACACCGATCAGATGAAGCTGTTTGTCGAAGGTAAGTTCAAACCAGTCCATTTCGAACGCGCGGATTTGTTGTCACATGCCAGCCGCGCGTATCGGCCTTAGGTGACCCGCGTAACGATTTTGCATCGCTGCGCAATAAAGCTAAGCTCCTCGCTTCATGATTCGAGGATTTCCCATGCGTCGCACAGTTTCGGTTTTGTCGCTCCCTTTGCTTGCTTCACTCTCATCGCCCGCACTCGCCGTTCCAGCTCAGCCAGCGCCGGTATCAGCGCTCGTCAAATCGGTGGCGATACAGTTTAAGCAGTTCACTTTGCCCAACGGGTTGCGCGTGATTGTCCATACTGATCGCAAGACGCCGATTGTCGCGGTTTCGGTGTGGTATCATGTCGGGTCAAAGGATGAACCCACCGGCAAAACGGGCTTTGCGCATTTGTTCGAACATTTGATGTTTAACGGATCAGAAAATTCGCCCGGCGATTTCTTTGAACCGCTCCAGCAAATTGGCGCGACTGATCTCAACGGCACGACATGGTTTGATCGCACCAATTACTTTCAGTCAGTGCCAACCGGCGCGCTTGATATGACGTTGTTTCTAGAGAGCGACCGGATGGGCCATTTGCTCGGCGCCGTGACGCAGGAGAAGCTCGATAATCAACGCGGCGTTGTGCAGAATGAAAAGCGGCAGGGTGATAATCAGCCGTTCGGGCTGAGCGAATACATCACGCAAGAAACGCTGTTTCCCAAGGGGCATCCCTACCATCATACAACGATTGGTTCGATGGCCGATCTTGATGCGGCCAGCCTAGAAGACGTGAAAAATTGGTTTCGTGCCAAATACGGGCCAGATAATGCGGTGCTTGTGCTAGCGGGGGATATCGACCTTAAGACTGCCAAAGCAAAGGCGATTAAATGGTTTGGGGATATCCCGCGTGGCCCTGCTGTGGCGCGGGTGAGTGCGCCTGTGCCGACGCTCAGCGCGCCAGTAAGTGTGGTGATGAAAGACAATGTCGCGACAACGCGGATTCAGCGACTTTGGGCGATACCCGGGCTTAATGATAAGGATGCGGTTGCGCTTGATGTAGCTGGGTCAGTGCTAGGTGGGCTGTCGAGCAGTCGCCTTGATAATGCACTTGTCCGCAAAGAACAGATTGCGGTGGCGGTAAGCGCGTCAGCGAGCCTGTTTGAAATTGCGGGCATGTTCACAGTGTCAGCAGACGTCAAACCCGGCGTTGATCCCGCCCTCGTTGCGAAGCGGCTTGATGAGATTGTTGCTGATTTCCTCGCTAATGGCCCGACCGACGATGAAGTCCGCCGCGCCGCGACGCGCGAAATTGCGGGCAAGATCAACGGGCTTGAATCGGTGGGCGGGTTTAGCGGAAAAGCAGTCTCGCTTGCTGAAGGGTTGGTTTACTCCGGCGATGCTGATTTCGCGCGCAAAACGCTTGTTAAATTTGGCTCGATAAAGCCCGCATCGGTGACAGCGGCAGTGCGCAAATGGCTGTCGCGCCCCGCGTTCAATCTGACCGTTGAACCAGGCGAACGGGCAGCCGATAAGGATGATGTTGCCGCGGCTCCCAAAGCGGCAGTGCCGAGTGTCAGAGCAGACATGTCACCGCCCATAATGGCAATCAAAGGCGGCGTTGATCGTTCGAAACCACCTGCGGTTGAGGCGCTGACCGCGCTTGATTTCCCAGCGATTGAACGGGCTAAACTCAGCAACGGGATTGAAGTTTACTTCGCGCGGCGCGCTGGCGTTCCCACGGTGAAGGTGAGCGTCAATTTCGACGCGGGATATTCAGCTGACCCTGCAAGCGGAATTGGCACGCAATCACTAATGCTCACGATGATGAGTGAAGGCACTAAGACGCGCACATCAGCGCAGATCGCAGAAGAGAGTGAACGGCTCGGCGCAAGCGTCTCAACCGGTGCTAGCCTTGATAGGACGAGCGTCAGCCTGTCTGCGCTCACCCCCAACCTCGCGCCGTCGCTTGAATTGCTTGCTGACGTCGTGCGCAATCCAGCATTTGCGCCGGCTGAGGTCGAACGCCTCCGTGCCGCGCAATTAAACCGCATTGCTGAGGAATTGAGTGAACCCGAAGGACTGGCCGCGCGCATCATGCCCGTCAAGCTGTGGGGGGCAGGGCATCCTTATGCGATCCCGGCAAGCGGAACGGGTGATCCTGCCATTGTTCGGAAGCTTGTTCCGCAAGACCTAGCGGCTTTCCATCAGCGCTGGCTCCGACCTGATACAGCAAGGATTCTGATCGTTGGCGATACCAACCTTGCGAGCATTGTGCCGCTTTTGGAAAAGAGCTTTGGATCATGGGCAGCAGCGCAGGGGCCGCGCCCGTCTAAGAATTTCAGCGCGCCAATTCCTGCAACACCCTCCAAAATCTACTTCGTTGATCGCCCAAATTCACCGCAATCGATCATTTTAGCGGGCCAAGTGCTTGACGCCAAAGGCAGTGACAATCTGATCAATCTTCGCGCGGCAAATGATGTGTTTGGCGGATCATTCATATCACGGATCAACACTGATCTGCGCGAAACCAAGGGCTGGTCATACGGCGTCAGCAGCGGGATCAGAGGACTTGAGAGCCGCATCGCATTTGCAATGTCTGCGCCAGTGCAAGCCGATAAGACGGGCGAATCGATCATAGCGCTTCGCGCGCAACTCAGCGCTTTTCTCGGGCCAAAGGGCGTGACTGCGGATGAATTGCGGCGCACAGTCAATGGTAGCATCCGCGAACTGCCGGGATCATTTGAAACGTCATCCGATGTGCTCGGCGGCTTAACCCAAATCGTCAACCTTGGCCGCCCCGATAATTATTATGAGACGCTCGCGCAAAAATATCGGAGCGTCACCGCAGCCGACCTCGACGCTAGTGCACGCGCCAAAATTGACCCGAAATCTGTGATCTTTGTCGTGGTGGGGGATGCGAAAACTGTGCGGGCACAGCTTGACGCGGTTGGCCTTCCGGTAGAAACAGTTACGGCACCTTCGGCCAAATAGGCGCTGGTCGATATTGAACTTTTAGGAGAATGAACATGTCAGTTGCAGGATCATATGATTGCGTCGTGAAATCACCAATGGGCGATCAGAAATCAACAATGACCGTTACTGTAGACGGCAATACATGGACAGGCACCAATGCCGGCGCGCAAGGCTCGCTTGACGTTTATGATGGCAAAGTTGATGGCAATACGCTGACGTGGAAGATGGACATGAAAGTCCCGATGCCAATGACGCTCGAAGGCACCGCAACCGTAGACGGCGATGCGATTAGCGGCAGTGTGAAGGCAGGCATGTTCGGATCAATGGCGCTCAGTGGAACGCGGGTTAGCTAAAGGCGCGCGGAACGCGGGTTAGCTGAGGGTGCGCGGAACGCGGGTAAGCTGAGGGTGATGACATATCGTTGAATCGTCTTTGCGAGGAGCCCTTCGACTGGCTGGCAAGCCAGCCGCTCTGGACAGGCTGGGGCATTCGCCCCAGCGACGCGGCAATCCACTCGCGGCACTGTAGTTTGGATTGCCGCGCTTCGCTCGCAAAGACGAAGGGTGTAGATTTTTCGCACGATGCTCTAGCCGCGATTGCTTGACCCCCGCGCGCCCATACGCCAAAGCCCGCGCGACACTTTTATTGCAGTAGCGAAGGACGAAAGTTGGACGCCCCCAAGCCGCTTAGTTTTCAAAAAATGATCCTGCGGCTTCATGATTATTGGGCTGATCAGGGCTGCGTGATCCTGCAACCCTATGATATGGAAATGGGTGCGGGCACATTTCACACCGCCACGACGCTGCGTGCGCTCGGGCCTGATCCTTGGAATGCCGCCTTTGTTCAACCGTGCCGCCGCCCGACCGATGGGCGCTACGGGCAAAACCCAAACCGGCTTGGTGCTTATTTCCAATATCAAGTGATCATGAAACCATCGCCGCCGAACCTTCAGGAGCTGTATTTAGGCAGCCTGACCGCGATTGGGATTGATCCCTTGCTCCACGATATCCGCTTTGTTGAGGATGATTGGGAATCGCCAACGCTCGGCGCGTGGGGGCTCGGCTGGGAAGTGTGGTGCGACGGAATGGAAGTCAGCCAATTCACTTATTTCCAGCAAATGGGCGGATTTGATTGCAAGCCCGTTTCGGGCGAACTCACCTACGGGCTTGAGCGGCTCGCCATGTATATCCAGAATAAGGATAGTATTTTTGATCTTGCTTATAATGATGCGGGGATGAGCTACGGCGATGTTTTCCTCGAAACCGAACGGCAAATGAGTGCCTATCATTTTGAAGCGGCCAATACCGACAGCCTGTTCGAAGGCTTCAAAATGGCGGCGACGGAGGCTCATGCGCTGATCGAGGCGAAGCTGCCAATTCCGGCGTATGAGCAAGCGATCAAGGCAAGCCATATCTTCAACATGCTCCAAGCACGCGGCGTGATCAGCGTGCAAGAACGCGCCAGCTACATAGGCCGCGTCCGCGATCTCGCGAAGGGCGCATGTGCCGCATGGATGGAAAAGAATGGGTGGAGCGCGTGAGATTTTCCCAAGCCCCTTTCTTTCTCTTTGCGCCTTTGCGCCTTTGCGTGAGAAAAATTCGTTCACGCCAAGGCGCAAAGGCGCAAAGAAGAGGCTGCGCCGTTGACGCAGGGATGGTTCGATGACTGATTTGCTGCTTGAACTTCGCTCCGAAGAAATCCCTGCGCGGATGCAGGATAAGGCGCGGGCGGATCTCGCGCGTTTGTTTGAAGGCGAACTTGCCAAGGCTGGATTGAAGGCCGCTGCGATTGAAACTTATGCGACGCCGCGCCGTTTGGCGCTGATTGCGCGCGGGCTTCCGCTTGAAACGCAGGCGGTGAGTGAAGAGACCAAGGGGCCAAAAACCTCAGCGCCGCTGCAAGCGCTTGACGGCTTCTTGCGCAAAACTGGCTTGACGCAAGATCAATTGGTAGACCGTGACGGCACCTATTTCGCGGTGATGGAAAAGGCTGGCCGCGCGACGGCGGACGTGCTTAGTGAGGCCATCCCCGCGGTCATCCGCGCTTTTCCCTGGCCCAAATCACAGCGCTGGGGGGCGGCGTCACTCAGCACCGAAAGCCTGCGCTGGGTGCGGCCTTTGCAGGGGATTGTTGCGCTTTTGGGTGATACGCTTGTGTCGTGTGAGATTGACGGGATCGTCAGCGGATCGACGACGACGGGGCACCGGTTCATGCACCCCTCCGCTCACCCTGAGCCTGTCGAAGGGCTGTACTCCTCCGATGGCGAAGGAAAGGGCAATGCTTCGACAAGCTCAGCACAGACGGTTTTTGTTAAAAATGCTGCGAGCTATTCGTGCGATCTCCGCGCGGCGCACGTCATCCTTGATCAGAATGAACGCGCCGCGATCATTCGCGCGGGCGCCGCTAAAGTGGCAGCCGATGCAGGGCTTGTGCTTGTCGCTGATGAAGGCTTGGTAACTGAAAATGCGGGGCTGACCGAATGGCCGGTGCCGATGCTCGGGCGTTTTGACGCGGCGTTTCTGGAGGTTCCTGAAGAAGTCATTCAACTAACCGCGCGGGTTAATCAGAAATATTTTGTGTGTCAGGACAGCGCGGGCAAGCTCGCCAATGCGTTTGTCTGCACGGCCAATTTGAACCCGCATGATGGCGGCGCGGCGGTGATTGCGGGCAATGAAAAAGTCCTCGCCGCGCGGCTCTCCGATGCGAAATTCTTTTGGGAGGCTGATCTCAAAGTGGCCCTCACGGATCAGGCGGCGAAACTATCTAACATCGTGTTCCATGAGAAATTGGGGAGCGTTGCCGATAAGGTTGAACGCGTCGCGAAGCTGGCGCGGTGGTTGGTTGAAAGTGGGGTTATCAAATCCTCCCCCACCGGGGGAGGGGAACCACGAAGTGGTGGAGGGGCAAGTGGAGAGCCAAGCGCCAACTTGCCCCTCCACCATCCTGCGGATGGTCCCCCTCCCCCGGTGGGGGAGGATTTAGCAGACCAAGCCGAACGCGCCGCGCGACTGTGTAAGGCCGATCTCGTCACCGGAATGGTCGGTGAATTCCCCGAATTGCAAGGCATCATGGGCGGCTACTACGCCCGCGCGCAGGGGCATGGCGACGCCGTGGCTGACGCGATCCGCGATCATTACAAACCAGTCGGGCAGGGCGATGATGTCCCCACCGCGCCGGTGACGGTGGCGGTTAGTTTGGCGGATAAGCTGGATACGCTTACGCAATTTTTTGGAATTGGCGAGGAACCTAGTGGATCGCGAGACCCCTTTGCGCTTAGGCGTGCCGCAATCAGCATAATCCAGTTAATTCTTGCTAACTGCCTTCGCTTGAAGCTGATCGAAGTATTTGATGTGGCAGCAAGCGGACTGATTCAGGATTACAAACTTAAGCCTGAACCTGAACGCCACGGTACAATCGGCGCTCATGATTTGTTGGATTTTCTCAGAGAGAGGCTCGCTGTTCAACAACGCAATTCCGGCGTTCGTCACGATCATATTGGGGCTTCGATATGTGCCGAGTCCTCGCAAACTTTCTGGGAGGATGATCTCGTCCGCCTGCTTGCGCGGGTGAAGGCTTTGCAGGCGTTTGTGGGGACGGGTGAGGGGGCCAATTTGCTCGCCGGGTATAAGCGCGCGGCGAATATTCTTAAATCCTCCCCGGAACGGGGAGGGGAACCACGAAGTGGTGGAGGGGCAAATGGGGAGCCAAGCGCCAACACGCCCCTCCACCATCCTTCGGATGGTCCCCGGCTTGCTGGGCGGCTTGCCCCCAGCAACCCACCAAGCGGCGCCCGTTCCAGGGAGGATTTGGCCCTTGAAACCGCACTCTCCGCCGCTGAACCCCTCGCCACCGCCGCTATCGCCGCCGAGGATTTCGAAGCCGCTATGTCCGCGCTGGCTTCACTCCGCGCACCGATTGATGCCTTCTTCGACGGGGTGATGGTCAATGATCCAGACCCCGCCGTTCGCGCTTACCGCCTTGGCCTGCTCGTGCGGTTCCGCGATGCGGTGCATAAAGTTGCTGATTTTTCGAAGATTGAAGGTTAAATGACCAATTATGTTTACCGCTTCGGCGGCGGCGTTTCTGAAGGGGGGCAGGATAAGAACCTGCTCGGCGGGAAGGGCGCGAACCTTGACGGCATGGCGAGCATTGGCCTGCCCGTGCCGCCGGGCTTCACCATCTCAACGCCGATGTGCAGCGCTTATTATGACGCGGGTGAGGCTTTCCCCGACGAACTCAAAGCCCAAGTCATATCGGGCCTTGCGCATATCGAAAGCGTGACGGGAAAGTCCTTTGGCAATCCCGCTGACCCCTTGCTCGTTTCGGTGCGTTCAGGCGCGCGCGTTTCGATGCCCGGCATGATGGATACTGTCCTCAATCTCGGCCTCAATGACGAGACTGTGGAAGGGCTGGCGGCCACATCAGGCGACGCGCGCTTTGCGTGGGATAGCTACCGCCGTTTCATCCAAATGTATGCCGATGTCGTGCTTGAACTTGATCACGGGGCGTTTGAAGA
>JAYUAU010000053.1:0-23891 GCA_043741135.1 Sphingomonadales bacterium
TAACGTCCCAGAATCACCATTTTGCCCGCCACTTTCTGCGTAGAATGGCGTTTGATTAGTGAGGATGATAACAGCGTCACCTGCGAAAGCCTGTTCAATTCGCACGCCGTCGCGGATAATTGCAATGACTTGACCCTCGCCAGCAGTTGCGCTGTAGCCAGTGAATTCAGTGCCACCAAGTTCATCGGCAATGTCGTACCAAATTTCGCTTGAGGCTTGCTCGCCTGAACCCTTCCATGCCGCACGCGCCGCGCGCTTTTGCTCAGCCATCGCAACGTCATATCCGCTGCGATCAACACTAATGCCCTGCGCGCGCACCGCATCTTCAGTCAAATCGTAGGGAAAGCCGTAGGTGTCATACAGTTTGAACGCGGTTTCGCCCGAAAGCACATCGCCAGCGGCCATGCTTGCAGTGGTTTCATCGAGCAAGCGCAAACCGTTGCTGAGTGTTTTGCGAAAGCGGGCTTCTTCTTGCGCAAGTGTCGCTTCGATCAATGGCTGAGCTCGGACGAGCTCAGGGTAAGCCGCGCCCATCTCAGCGACGAGCGACGGAACGAGGCGGTGCATCAGCGGTTCTTTTGTGCCAAGCAAATGCGCGTGACGCATCGCGCGGCGCATGATCCGGCGCAACACATAGCCCCGCCCTTCATTGGCAGGGAGGACACCATCAGCCACCAAAAATCCGCTCGTTCGCAGATGATCGGCGATGATCCGGTGTGACGCCTTCATTGTGCCAGCAGTATCAGATTTGGTCAGATTGCCCGATTCAGCAATCAATGCCTTGAAGGTGTCGGTGTCATAATTGTCATGGACACCCTGCAAAACAGCAGCGACCCGCTCTAAACCCATCCCCGTATCGATGCTCGGCTTGGGCAAGTCTGTACGCACACCGCCAGCAGCCTGTTCATATTGCATGAACACAAGGTTCCAAATCTCAACGAAACGATCACCGTCTTCATCGGGTGACCCCGGTGGGCCGCCTGCAATATGATCGCCGTGATCGTAGAAAATCTCAGAGCATGGCCCGCACGGCCCCGTATCGCCCATCGACCAGAAATTATCATTCGTTGCGATGCGGATGATCCGCGCTTCTGGCAAACCAGCAATTTTTTGCCAAAGCGCAAACGCCTCATCATCGGTGTGATAAACCGTGACGAGCAAACGGTTGGGATCAAGCCCCCACACTTTGGTGAGCAACGTCCACGCGTGGATGATCGCTTGTTCCTTGAAATAATCGCCGAATGAGAAGTTCCCCAGCATTTCAAAGAATGTGTGATGCCGCGCGGTGTAGCCAACATTATCGAGATCGTTGTGCTTGCCGCCCGCGCGCACGCATTTTTGGCTCGTCACCGCAGTTGAATAGGGGCGACTTTCAAGACCAGTAAAAACATTTTTGAACGGCACCATGCCCGCATTCACAAACATCAGCGTTGGATCATTGTGCGGCAGCAAAGGCGCAGACGCGACACGGGCATGCCCTGCTTGCTCAAAATAGTCGAGGAATGAGCGGCGAATATCGTTGGTTGATGTCATATCAATCGCTTAGGCGAGCCGAACGCGCATGAAAAGAGCCCGCTTCACTTTGCGAAGTTATAGGGGCCACCCTTTGCCAATCCGCGCTGATAAGCGGGCCGCGCTTGGATCGTGGCCACGAACGCGGCCAATTTGGGAAGCGCTGCGCCACGTCCTTGGGCAATCGCGACTTCTGCAGGGAAACTGAGCATGAAATCTGCGGCGGACAGAGCGTCTCCCATGAAGAAGCCACCTTCACGGATCTGGCTTTCCATGAACGAGAAATGGCTATCAAGCTGTTCGGTTATCCTTGGCATGAGGGGAGCCGCGGCATCGCCCAACCGCCCGGTGTAAAGCGCTAATAAAATTGGGGTCATCGCTGACCCTTCAGCAAAATGAACCAATTCAAGGTGCCGGATATGATCGTCGGTTCCCCGTGCTGGCACAAAAGCCCCGCCGCCGTGACGTTCGCACAGATATTCGACGATTGCGCCTGATTCGTAGATCAATCGCCTGCCATCTTCGATCATTGGTGATTTCCCAAGCGGGTGAAGCGCGGTGAGCGTTGCCGGCGCAAGGTTGGTTACGGCATCGCGCTGATGATGTTTGATATCATACGGCACGCCAAGTTCTTCAAGCAGCCATAAGATACGTTGCGAACGCGAATTGTTGAGGTGGTGGACGATGAGTGACATGGTGATACTCCTGTTGCAGGACTATTAGACCGTGCGACGAGAAAACTGCAACATTCGTCTTTGCGAGCGAAGCGCGGCAATCCATACGATTGTGCCGCGAATGGATTGCCGCGTCGCTGGGGCGAAAGCCCCAGCCTGTCCTGAGCGGCTGGCTTGCCAGCCAGTCGAAGGGCTCCTCGTGGGAGACGATTGGGTCTAATCGATTCTAACGCCACGTCATCCGACCTCTGCATCCCTATCCCCCACGCCAAAGAACCCGCCGAACGTGCGACGGGTTCCTGGTTGCTTGAAACGGTAACGCGATCCTAAAGATCATCGTCCGCTTCTGGTCCTGCCATCATCACGTCGCCGACTTCTTCAGTCTTGCCGCGGATGAGTGTTTCAATTCTGAGCGATACTTCGGGATTCTCAGTCAAATAAATCTTTGAATTCTCACGGCCCTGGCCAAGCCGGATCGAATCAAATGAGAACCAAGCACCTGATTTCTCGACGATGCCTGCCTTGACGCCGAGGTCGAGAATTTCACCGACCTTGGAAATGCCTTGGCCATACATGATATCAAATTCAACTTGCTTGAAGGGCGGTGCGACTTTGTTTTTGACAACTTTCACGCGCGTTGTGTTTCCAACGATATCTTCGCGATCTTTGATCTGCCCCGTGCGGCGAATATCAAGACGGACTGATGCATAGAATTTAAGCGCATTGCCGCCCGTTGTCGTTTCGGGAGAGCCATACATCACGCCAATTTTCATGCGGATTTGGTTGATAAAAATGACGGTGCACTTCGATCGGCTGATCGATCCCGTGATCTTGCGCAGCGCTTGGCTCATCAGCCTTGCTTGCAAGCCAACATGCGTATCGCCCATTTCGCCTTCAATTTCAGCACGCGGAACAAGGGCTGCGACTGAGTCGATCACAAGCACGTCAACCGCATTTGAGCGCACCAAAGTATCGCAAATCTCAAGCGCTTGCTCACCCGTATCGGGCTGCGACACAATTAGATTATCAATATCAACGCCGAGCTTTTTCGCATAGCCAGGATCAAGCGCATGTTCAGCGTCGATGAACGCTGCAGTCCCGCCAGCCTTTTGTGCTTCAGCAATCGCGTGAAGCGCCAAAGTTGTTTTTCCTGAACTTTCTGGCCCGAAAATTTCAATCACGCGACCCTTTGGCAAACCACCAATGCCAAGCGCGATATCAAGACCGAGCGACCCCGTTGACACAGCTTCAATCTCAATCGCTTCGCGACTGCCGAGCTTCATTGCAGAGCCCTTACCGAACGCGCGATCAATTTGCGCTAGCGCGGCCTCAAGTGCTTTTTCTCTATCCATAATCTTCGCGTTTCTTTCGGAATCGATGAGTTTTAATTGTGCCGCCATGTGCCTGTCCCTCTTCACTCTCAACCGCATTCCGTCAATGCGTAAAGACTGTGTATGCGCTTTGTTCTCAAAGAACAAGAGAGAAACGAAATTATTTTCGTGCTTTGTTCTTATTACCTCAAAACGGCTAATTTTCGCGCGCGGCGAGCACATCTCGGACGGCTTCGGCGAGTTGCTGCACCGAAAATGGCTTGGGCAGGAACGCAATATTATCGAGATCGATCATTTTGCGAAGCTGTTCCTCGGCATAGCCTGACATGAAGAGGATCGGCATTTTGGGATATGTCTCACGCACTTTGCGCACCATCGTTGGCCCGTCCATAATCGGCATAACGACGTCTGAAACGAGCAAATCGAAATCCTGCCCACCCTCAAGCACCTCAAGCGCTTCCTCACCGTTGACCGCAGTCACGACAGTGTATCCGTTGCGAACGAGCGCACGTTCGGCCACCGCGCGCACCATATCTTCATCTTCAACGAGCAAAATATTACCCGTGCCCCATGTCTCGGTTGGCTTTTGCTTGGGCTTGATAAGCGCGGGCGCGGCCCCCGCTTCGGCGTGATGGACAGGCAGATAGATGACGAAACTCGTGCCCTCACCAAGCGTCGAATCAGCAAAAATGAAGCCGCCAGATTGCTTCACAATTCCGTAAACCGTTGAGAGGCCAAGCCCTGTGCCCTTGCCAACTTCTTTTGTGGTGAAGAAGGGTTCGAATATCTTGGCGAGAAGCTCAGGCGGAATTCCGGTGCCCGTGTCAGATACGCTGAGCGCGGTATAATCAGCGATAGGCAGAATATCGCTACCCAGCTTACGCACTTCGGCGATTGATACGGCATATGTCTGAATCGTGAGCGTTCCGCCGCGCGGCATCGCATCGCGCGCGTTGACCGCAAGGTTCACAATCACTTGTTCAAGCTGCCCCGGATCAGCGCGCACAGCCCCCAGATTGCGGCCGTGCTTCACCGTTAGACTCACCGTTTCACCGAGCAAGCGCTGCAGCAGATTGGAAATTTCGGAGACGATATCAGGCAGTTGCAAAATTTGCGGACGAAGCGTTTGTTGCCGCGAAAAGGCGAGGAGTTGCCGCGTTAAGCTCGCCGCGCGGTTCGAATTATTCTTGATTTGCTGGATATCATCATAATCGCTGTCGCCCGGCGTATGGCGCATCAGCATCAAATCACAGTGGCCGATGATCCCTGTCAGGATATTGTTGAAATCATGCGCCACCCCGCCCGCGAGTTGGCCGACGGCCTGCATCTTGGTTGCTTGGGCAACTTGCTTTTTGAGCCGCGATTCTTCGCTATTATCCTTGATTGAAAGGAGAACGGCTGCATCGCCAAGCCCGCGCGCGCCCGCAATCGTGAGCGCGACGGGTTCATCAGGTTGATCGCGCAACCGCACCGCGATATCGCCCGTCATGGCTTGGCCGGTGGCAAAACGGCGAACCGAATCAGCCACCGCTGCTTTATCCTCGCGGACGACTAAGTCTCCGGGATAAATTGGTTTGGCACCTGAGGGCAGGCCAACCGCGCGGCAAAAAGCATCGTTCAAAAACAGGAACCGTCCGTCACGATCAGCCAGCGCAAGGCCAAGCGGCAATATCCCGAGCAAGCTTTGAATATGGGCAATCCCCTGCCCCTTGCCCGCGCCAAGCGCATTGCTCTCTTCGTCAAGAATGACGATCAAAGTGGGCGATTCGGGATTATCGCGTTCAACGGGAATTTGCAGCAGGCGCAGCGGTGTTCCTTTTGCGCCTTCAGCAATGAAGCGGATATCACCCTGTGCATCGGTTTCAAGCAGGCTGACGAAATCGCGACCTTCAACTGCAGCTTCACGTCGCCCGCCGACACGCTGCGCAAAAGTGGGGGTAGCGGCGCGGATACGCCCCTCAGCACCAATGAGCACCACCATCAACCCCGCTTCGCCAACGCGAATACCGGCGGGCCCCTCGATTAAACGCCGCGCTTCGCTTGCAAAATCAACGACGCGAGCGGCGCGAAACTGCCAAACAAGATGATCCTCATTACGCCCGCTTCGCACAACATCAGCGTCAAAATGCAGCAAATCGCGGGTGAGTGCTTTGGCAGTCGCACGGCCGTCGCGCCACGCCGTTCGTCCCGCATTCGCTAGAGCCGCCACATCGGCTTCATTGGCGACGATGGCAGGCGGGGCGAGCGGCCCACCAAACCAGCTTTCGTGTAAAGCATTGGCACAAACCAATCGGCCCGCGCGGTCAGTCACCGCCACGGCAACTTCATCATTGTCAGCGGCTTCGCGAACCAAAGCCCAATCAAACTCAGTGCGGCATTCACTAATCGGCGGATAAAGCATGCGAAACAGGATCATCAGCCCGCCGATAATCACCATCGTTGCCGCAAAGCCCGCCGCGAGAACGAGGTCACCCGCCAGCCACAGCAGCAATGATGCCGATATAAGCGCGGTCACGGCAATGATCAGCAGTAATTTGCTATCGACTGTGCGAGGCTCGCGCTTTGAAGTGACGTTCGCCATCGTTCAGCCGCGATCTTTCAACAGCCGTCCGGCTTCACGTTTCCATTCTTGTTCTTTGATATGTTCGCGCTTGTCATGCGCCTTACGTCCCTTGGCGATGGCAAGCTCAACCTTCGCGCGGCCTTGTGCGTTGAAATAGATTGAAAGCGGAACAAGCGTCATACCCTGCCGCATTACCGCGCCGTGCATCTTGTTAATCTCGCGTTCGTGGAGGAGAAGCTTGCGCGGGCGTTTTGGTTCGTGGTTGAAGCGGTTACCATGGCTGAATTCGGGGATATTTGAATTGACCAGCCATACTTCGCTGCCTTTCACTTCGGCATAGCTTTCAGCGATTGATCCTTCGCCCCCTCGCAAAGCTTTGACTTCGGTTCCGGTGAGCGCAATTCCAGCTTCATAAACGGTATCGACCGCATAATCGAACCGTGCACGGCGATTTTCGGCGACAGTTTTCACCTTGTCAGAAGATACACGAGGCCTAGCCATTAAATCAAACCAGCACTCTCCAGCGCCTCATCAACGGCTTTGCGCGCGGCGTCTGAACAAGGCGTCAAAGGCAAACGCATTTCCTCAGTTATATCGGGGAACACCCGCGTTAATGCATATTTGGTTGGGCCAGGTGATGCATCAGCGAACAAAGCGACGTGAAGCGGAAAAAGGCGATCGTTTAGGATCTGTGCGCGCCCGACATCGCCGTCAGTGCAGGCTTGTTGAAATTCGGCACATAATTGGGGAGCAACATTGGCAGTCACTGAGATACAGCCAACCCCGCCAACGGCATTGAAAGCGAGCGCCATATCGTCATTGCCTGATAGCTGACAAAAATCAGTGCCACAGCCAAGCCGGTGCGCTGTTACCCGCGCGACCTCGCCACTCGCATCCTTAATGCCGACGACTGAGGGAATTTTTGACAGACGTTCAAGCGTTTCGGGCAGGATGTCAGTCACCGTTCTTGCTGGCACGTTATAAACGATGATCGGCAAATCATTTCGTTCGGCAAGATATTCAAAATGCGCGTAAATGCCTTCCTGATTAGGGCGATTGTAATAAGGCGCGACCACGAGCGCAGCCTTTGCACCGCATTTCTTCGAAAACGTCATGTGAAGCAGCGAGTTCGTCGTGTCGTTCGATCCGCAACCCGCAATCACCGGCACACGCCCCGCAGCTTGCTCAACACAGATTTCGATCACCCTGTGATGCTCAGCGTTTGACAGCGTCGCGCTCTCTCCGGTTGTTCCGCAGGGGACAAGCCCAGAGCTGCCCTGCTCAATTTGCCAATCAACCAGCCGCCGAAATGCTGTCTCGTCAATCGACCCACCGCGAAAAGGAGTCACTAGAGCCGGTATTGAACCCGAAAACATGGGGATAGTCCTTCAATTTATGCTTCGGTTCGGCCATACAGCTTTGATGAACCAAAATTATCTCAATTTTAAGCCAAATAGGGATGCATCCCCTGCCCTGTCTAGCAGCTTGCGTCGCTTTATCACATCTTTGTTGCTGTGCAGTGGAATGGTGGCGGCTTGGCCAGCCTCAGCGCAAGGGGTTGTGACTTCATTTGATCAGCCGAGTCCCAGCTCAATGGTTGCCAGCGCAATCGCGCAGTGGAAATCGCTGCAAGACACGCAAAACTTGCCATTTTCTTCCTACGCAAATTTTCTTGTTACGAATCCTGGATGGCCAAGCGAATTAGCGCTGCGGAAATTGGCTGAGAAAAACCTTCAATCAAACGGAGAGAACCCAGCTCAGATTATCGCCTATTTCCGCAAATATCCGCCGCTGACTTCAACGGGGCACTACCGTTTTGCGCTAGCACTCGCCGCATACGGTGGTTCAGAAGAATCAAAACAAGCCGCGCGATTGGCATGGATTGGGTCCAGCCTATCGCCAACTGATGAAGCCGAATTGCTTAGTCGATTTTCAACCGCGCTCGCCGTGAATGACCATGATGCGCGGATGGAAAAGTTACTTTGGTCGCGCAATACCGCAGCGGCGGCGCGAATGATGTCGCTCGTTAGCGCTGATCGGCGCGCCGTTTTCGATGCACGGCTGGCGCTTTTGTTGAAAACGCCTGAGGCGGCAGCTAAACGCGAAATGGTCGAGCCAGTTGCGCGCGGGGATGCAGGCTTCATCATCGATAAAGCTTATTGGTATCGCAACACTGGCAATGTCGCTTTAGCGAGGGCTATCTTGTGCAGCCCCCTTGCGCTGACTGCCCCTCCTATCGAACCCGCGAAATGGCTGAATAGTCTGTATGATACCGCAAAGAATGCGGCCAATGATCAGCAATGGGAAAATGTTTGGAATATCGCTCGCCAAGTTGGAAGCACCTATCCACCCGGAACACTCGTCAGTGAACGCCCTTTTGAAGAGCGTGATGATTATACCAGCCTGACGTGGCTTGGCGGAATGACGTCACTCACCAAACGTGGGCGACCCGCTGATGCGTTGACGATGTTTGACCTTTACGCAAATGCCGCGCGGTCTCCACAAACCAAGGCAAAGGGGCTGTATTGGGCGGGGCGCGCCGCCGAAGCGTCGGGTCAGCAAGCGCGCGCCGCTGACTATTATCGACGAGCCGCCCTTTTCTTTGATCAGTTTTATGGTCAGCTTGCCAACGAACGGCTTGATCAATCAATCAGAGTGCCAACTGCCCGCCGGACGCTAGAACTTTCAGGCGGCGAACGGTCAGCGTTTGAGAATAGCTCAATCGTGCGGGCAGCGGCGTATCTGGGCGCAACGGGGCAATGGCAAGACCAGACGCGCTTCGTGCGAACGATAGCCGCCAATGCAAAAAGCGAGGCTGATCACTATCTCGCTTCCGAACTCGCGGTGAAGCTCAATCGACCAGATCTCAACGTGCTCGTCGGTCGCAGTGCGCGTGAGGATGGCTTTACCGATTATACCTCAGTCGCCTTCCCGCAAATCCGCGTGCCTGATGAACATGGCGGCAGTTGGACGATGATCCATGCGATCACGCGCCAGGAAAGCCAGTTTGACCGCGAGGCAAGAAGCCCTGCTGGCGCGCGCGGGCTGATGCAATTGATGCCAGGAACCGCGCGTGAAACCGCGTCGTCAGCGGGCGTGCCCTATAGCCTCGCCGCGCTCACGCAGGACCCTCAAACCAATATCCGGCTTGGGTCAACTTATTTTGCGCAATTGATGGATCGTTATTCGGGATCTTACATGCTTTCGGTCGCGGCGTATAACGCAGGGCCTGGCAATGTGAATAAATGGCTTCGCAACAACGGCGATCCGCGCGCGCCGGGGGCTGATGTGCTGGCGTGGATCGAGGCGATTCCGCTTTCGGAAACACGCGGTTATGTGCAGCGCGTTCTTGAAAATGCAGTTGTCTATGATTTGCTTAACCCAGCGCGCGCTGCGGTTCGCGGCAAAGCGCCGCTTTCAACCTATCTTGGCAAATCCAGACCGGGGTGATTGCCGGCGCCAACCCGATAACAGCGGCAGGATTGGCAGTTTTGCGTGCACGCTATCGTGCTTTGTTCGATGTCGAGCGACCGCAAATCGTTGAGACTGTCAGCTGGGCGGCGGGCAATGGCGATCGTTCAGAAAATGGCGATTACATCTATGGCAAGCGTCGCCTGCGCGAAATTGACCGCGAGCTTGGTTACTTATCGACACGAATAAAGGCTGCCAATGTGATTGAGCCTAAAGATCAACCTGATAAGCACCGCGTCTGGTTCGGGGCGACGATCACTATCGCTGATCCAGATGACCGCTCACGTATTCTGACCTTAATTGGAGACGATGAGCAGGACGTCGCAAACGGCAAGATTGGATGGAGCTCCCCAATGGCGCGCGCGTTCAGGGGCGCATCAGTTGGCGATGTCAGGCGGGTTACATTACCATCAGGCGAAATCGAATATGAAGTGACCGCGATTACTTATCCGTTTTAGAGCGTGATGAGGATTAGTTGAATCGTTCCCCTGCGTAGGCAGGGGTCCAGACCTTAACAAAGACTCTTTTTGTCTGGGACTGGACCCCTGCCTCCGCAGGGGAACAAATTTGCTCTACCTAAACTCATCATACTCTAGATTGAATCGTCTTTGCGAGGAGCCCTTCGACTGGCTGGCAAGCCAGCCGCTCTGGACAGGCTGGGGCTGATGCCCCAGCGACGCGGCAATCCACTAGCTGCACCATAGTTTGGATTGCCGCGCTTCGCTCGCAAAGACGGGGGGGGGGGGGCACCCTTACCCAGCCGCATCCAATGCCTTATCTTCATTCGCGCGCTTGATCACATATTGGCGGACAGTTTCAATCTGCGGTTCGGTTAAGACAGTGGCAAAACTTGCCATGCCGTTTGCCTTAAGCGCGCCGCCGTGAACGATTGTCGCCCAGCTTTTCGCGTCACCCAGCGCACCGCTTCGCCTCAGATCGGGGAGGACAGTGCTGCCATATGCGGCATCGCCGTGGCACACGCCGCAATAGCGACCGTAAAGCGCACCGCCCGCAGCGGCCACTTCAGCGCTTGCCTTGAACGGCGGCGGATCAAGCGGCGATAAGGCGAGTGAAGGCGCAGCGGGAAGCGTGGCTTTGCCGCCAATCTTGAACACGAGCAAGCGGCTGATATTGCGAACGGGGCCTGATTTATTGTGGAGAATGCCAGCGGTAATCGGGAAAGCGCCGCCCCACCCCGCCATCACCGCGACATATTGCTCACCCTTAATCGTGTAAGTAGCAGCGGGCGCGACAACGCCGGTTTGTGCAGCGAACGACCAGAGTTTCTTGCCATTTGCGGTGCTGTAAGCCGCAAATTCGCCCGTTGCATTGCCTTGGAACACAAGGTCTCCGCCAGTGGCGAGCAAGCCGCCATTCCACGGCCCCTTATATTGCACACGCCAGCGCTCCTTTTGCGCGACGGGATCCCACGCAATCATCGCACCCTTGGTGATCGCAGCGGTTGCAGTGCGCACGCCCTTATCGGCGGGCATCGCAGCAGCGGCCATGTCAAAACCAATGTTGAAACCTTGGGCTGCGCGCTTCCAGCCAGCCTGCGGAATATAAGGGAAGGTCGTCTCGTTTGACGGAATGAACACCAGCCCGCTTTTGGGATCAAACGCCATCGGATGCCAATTATGTGCGCCGAGCGGCCCCGGCGTGACGAGATAGGGCTTGCCCGTCTTATCAATTCGCGCATCAGGATTTTCAATCGGACGACCCGTTTTTTGATCAATCCCCGTCGCCCAATTGACCGGCACGAAGTTCTTGGCCGAGATGAACTCGCCCGTCGCGCGATCAAGGACGTAGAAGAAACCATTCTTCGGCGCTTGCATCAAAACCTTACGGACTTTGCCGCCGATCTTGATATCGGCGAGCATGATATGCTGAGTCGCGGTATAATCCCATGTTTCGCCAGGCGTTGTTTGATAATGCCAGACATATTCACCCGTTTTTGGGCGGATTGCGACGATGGAGGAGAGATAGAGGTTGTCGCCACCGCCGGGCGACCGATAAGCCTGGTTCCACGGGCTGCCATTGCCGACGCCGATATAAAGTAGATCGAGTTCGGGATCATAGGCCATCGCATCCCATACGGTGCCGCCGCCGCCTTGGCTCCACCACTGCCCTTTCCATGTCGTCGCGGCTTTCTTGAGATAGGCGGGTTCTTCGCCGTTCGCGGGATTATCGGGGACGGTGTAAAACCGCCATTCCTCCTTGCCGCTCTGCGCATCATAAGCGGTGATATAGCCGCGCGCGCCCATTTCAGCGCCGCCATTGCCGATGATCACTTTGCCATTGATGATGCGCGGTGCGCCGGTCACGGTATATTGCTTCGACGCATCAACCGTCGATACGCTCCAATCGACTTTCCCCGTATCACGGTTGAGCGCGATCAGGCGGCCGTCAAGAGCGCCAAAATATAGCCGTCCGCCCCACGCAGCGAGCCCACGGTTGACGACATCGCAGCATGCCTTGACCCCCGTTTCACCGGGCACTTGCGGATCAAATTCCCACAGCAATTTCCCCGATACGCCGTCATAGGCCTTCACCTTTGACCAAGCGGTGGTGATGTAGATTTTGCCGTCGATCACAATTGGCGTGGCTTCCTGCCCGCGCGCGGTATCAAGATCGGCTGACCAGCTGAGTCCCAGCGTGGCAACGTTTGATTGGTTGATTTGCGTTAGCGGGCTGAAACGTTGTTCATCATAAGTGCGTCCGTATGATAGCCAATTATTGCCGTCCTTGCCCGAGGCCAATATTTGCGCCGCATCAATCATCGGGCCGCTGACGGAAGTGCCACCGCAGCCCAAAAGTCCGCTCGCGGCGATTGTCATTGCGGCATAACCCGCGATCAGCGTGAATTTCATTTCGACCATCCTCTCGGCTCCGCGTCGGCGTTTCACCAATCGCAAAGCTGAGTGTGCACATCAGAACAAGGCAGTGCAACCGAAATTGACGTTTACGTCAAACCTTTGATGACGGCGACGTCGCAGCGCGGGCAAAGGGCCAGTTGGTCACACCGCCGACCCATAACGCCCACCAGATAAAGATCGGTTGAAACGCGAGGCGTGGGCCGTGATACCACCAGCTGAGTGTTTTGCCGCTCATCGCAATATTATTGACCGCGTGATTGATGTTGGCAGGGAATACGCACAAGGCATAGAGCGCAAGTCCGATGCCCGCAGCATAGCGAAATCGCGTGGTGATGAGGCCAATCGCGCCCGCAATCTCACACACGCCGGTGAAATAGACGACTTGGAGCGGATAAGGCACCCAATGCGGCGTGATCGCGACGAATCCGCCGGGCGAACGAAGATGGATGATCCCCGCCGTCAAGTAGAAGAGTGCGAGGAAATAGCGGAAGAAGCTACGGGTCATCATTACAGATTCACACAATTTCCCGAAAGCGGCAAGGCATTTTTTGTTGCACAATACCCCTCCGTCAGTGCTACGCACTGCCACCTCCCTATCGACTTGCGATGCGGCCGCCAGCGATCACCCCCCAAACTTAACCCCCACCCACAATGTGCGCGGGGTGGCGCGTTCGATTATGCCGGTGGCGCTGATGGCGGCTTCGACTTGGGTGTTGGTTAGATTTTCGCCGCGCAGAATGAGGCTTATGCGGTCAGTAATCGGCACAGTGGCAACGCCGTCCACCGTTACCGCGCCGCGCAGTTTGCGCGCGTTCAGATCATCCTCAAATTGATCGCTCAGATAGCGCGCGGTGGCTGATAGCCATTTCCAACTGAGTGTCGTGCTCGCGCTGTGCTTGGCGACTTGCGCGGGGCGCAGGCCGTTTAGTGATGCGGCAATGCCAGAGGCACGCACACGGGCATCGGTATAGGCATAGCTTGCGGACAGCCGCCAATCGCGTGATGAAAATTGGGCTTCGATTTCTACGCCTTTGCTGACAATAGCATCAAGGTTTTGCCGCTGTCGATAAGCGCCGCCAACCGCGACAAAGCCAACGCCGGGGAAAACGCCCGGGCCACTGCCCAACGTCACATTCGCAATTGCTTTGTTGAGCCGATTGATAAAGGCGGTTGCTGAGAGGGAGAGGCCCTCTACCAGTTTTGCTGTGATCCCGATCTCAACGCCCTTCATCTGCTCGGGGCTAAGCGCGGCATTGGCGGCGGTGGCATCAGCGCCAACGCGAAACGGGCGGTATAGCTCGTTGAGGCTGGGCAGTCGCCAGCCGATATAAGCTGCACTTCGCAGTGTCATCGCACCTGCCTGATAAGCAATCCCTGCGCGGCCTGTTGGTTCCCAGCCGGTTCGATTGGCGAAACGATCATTGCGCAAGAACGCTCCATTGCTCAGCGTCGTTTCAATCAGGTGGCCGCCCGCTATACTCCAGCGGTCAATCCGCGCGCCGCCGGTTAGCGTGAGATTGCCAAGCTCTGCGCTCGCTTCGGCAAAGGCACCCAGTGTGTCACTTTGCCCGCCGCCTTCTCGTCCGCGTGTTGGCAAGCCCGCCACATAAGTGAAGAGCTCATTGGTCTTACCGAGTGTTCGCCTATAATCACTGCCGAGCCGCAGCTCGAAACCTTCGCCAACCGGCGGGCGAACTTCGAGACGAGCGCCTACCCCAGTCGAGGGCACATTGAATTGATTGACAGTCTGTGTCACCGCGCTGCGGCTTGCGTTGATTGCAACAAAGCGGCTCTCAAATTTGCGGAGTTGGAGATAGGCGAGCGCGCTCCACGCCCAATCGCCCTGATGGATGAGGCGAAGGCTGGCGTCTGCACCGTCGCCGCCATTGCTTGATAAGGCGGTGCCGCGCGTGCGCCGGTCAGTGAAGCCAAGGATAGAGGCTTGGAGGTCAGTGCTGCTCGATACGGGGAACACTGCGCGCGCTGATAGCGTTGCTTGTTCATAAGGGGCAACGATATCCACGGGGCCACGTTGCCCCGCTGCGATGGGAATGAAGCCATCGCCTCGCGCGTAGCTCGCTGAGACGAAGGCTGACCCGTTGCCGAGCTTGCCGCCTACAATCGCCGACGTGTCGACACTGTTGCGGCTGCCATAAGCAGCGTCGGCTGATATGCCTGTAAGCGTTTTCGCATCAACTGAGATGAACTCAATCGTTCCCGCGAGCGCGCCTGCACCGTATTCGCCTGACCCGCCGCCGCGCGTCACGCGGATCTGGCCAATTCGGTTTGATGCGTAAGCTGGCCAAGTGATCCAGCCGCCGAAGGGATCGCTCTGCGGCACCCCGTCAAGCACCAGCAGCGCGCGCGCGGAGGCATTGCCGCCAAGCCCGCGCAGCGTAGCCCCTTGGCTCGTCGCATTGGCAGAGCGTGCATCGGTTCGCCTGAACTGCGCCAGCCCCGCGACGTCGCGCAGCGCATCCTCTACGCGGCCTGAGGCGGTGGTGGTTATGCGGTCACGCGCGATGACCGCAATGTCATACGCGGCATCGCCCTTAGGAATGGGTAGCGCAGTGACGATGATGTCTTGCGCAAAAGCGGAGGTTGGAAGGCCAAACAACAGGACAAAAGCTGTGAAGATACTTCTCTGCAATCTCTGCACAGGGCAATCGCATTTGATTTTTTTGACAGAATTACGTGTTTCACCTGAGAGTTGGATGTTCCCCTGCGAAGGCAGGGACCCAGACGGGCCGCATTTCTGAGGCTTCGCCGCTTCGTTTGAGACAGGACTGGGCCCCTGCCTTCGCAGGGGAACATCAAAAAGTTCAAATGCGATTGCCCTCAATCTCTGCGCCTCTGCGCGTACTAATTTTTTTCTCGCAGAGGCGCAGAGGACGCAGAAGGATCGAGCGTTTCGCAGAAATTTTTCCTTAACTTGGCGAAGCATGCACAGCATCAGGATGCGCCGCTTTGAACGGCGCGAGCGTGTTGCACAAGGCATCAATCCGAACGAGATGCGGATAAGCCTCAAGCGGTGTCTCAAAGCGCCGCGCATTGGCCATTTGAGGGATAAGGCAGATGTCTGCAATCCCGGGCGCGTCGCCTGATAGATAAGGCTTGGCAGGATCGGCCATCGCTTCAAGTGCTGTAAAGCCTTGTGCGATCCAGTGGCGATACCAATCGTCAACCCTAGCCTGCTCTTGAGCCATTTCGCCGCGCAGATATTTGAGGATGCGCAGATTGTTGATCGGGTGAATGTCGCACGCGATGATATAGGCAAGCGCCATGATTTGGGCGCGCTGTGCGGGATCAAGCGGGATGAACTGTGGTTCGGGATAAGAAGCATCAAGCCATTCGATGATCGCAAGGCTCTGCGTTAGCCGGAGATCACCAACCTCAAGCATCGGCACAAAACCTTGCGGGTTTTTGGCTATATAATCGGGCGAAAGATGCGCGCCGTCGAGGAGGCTGGTATCGACCGCCTCATAAGCGACGCGCTTTAGATTGAGTGCGATGCGAACGCGGTAGCAAGCTGAAGACCGAGCATAATCATAAAGCCGGATGTTCATTTCATATCCTTAATCCATGCGGCAATCAGCGTATTACCCTCTTCGTGCGCGCTCGCGCGGCCTGATTCTGGCATCGCAATTCCGGGGTCTGTGCTTGCCATGCGGAATGTGATGATTGATTTTTCAGGGTGACCAGGTTCGATATCATGATCAAATCCGCCTGATCCCCGCCCTGCGGCAACGGGGCCTTTACCAATGCCGATGGCGGGGCCAATCGGTTCTTCATAGGCCAAAAATAGCCCCGAATTGCTCGCTGCGCCAGCACGGTTGTGGCAATGCGCGCAATTGATATCGAGGTAAGCCCGCGCGCGGTCATTGAGGTTTCCGGTTTTGGGATCATTCCAAACGGGCAGCGGATAAGGCTGCGTGATGCCAAACGAAATCAGCGATGCCTTGGTCAAATTACGCGGCTTTGGCCCGATGGGGGTCATCACACCGCCAAGCGAATGGCAATCTTTGCACTGGTTGACGTTAGGCACGACATAGCTGATCGCGCGCGGCTTTCCGTCGGTGTGTATCCACGAAACGTCAACCCGCGCGCCTGCTCGTTTAAGCGTCGCATCGCGGCCATCAGCGTCCCACACATAAGGCAAAGCAACCCATCCGCTCGCGCGGTGGATCAGCAGGCGCGTTTCGATCATCCTGATATTCTGATCAGGCTGGCGGAAATCGGCGGGATAGCCAAAGCTTTTGACGAGCACGGAGCCGATGGGGAATTGCGCGACGCCGCCCGTTCCCGCACCAATCTCTCCTGCATTAGGCACATAAGCAAAGCGGAACTTTTCAGCATAGTCTGAAAAGAGCGGGGTATTGAGCGCATAGGCTCTGCCCATTGGGACGTAGCGCCCATTGCCGTAAACCAACCAAAATTGCGAGAGTTTGGCGGGCAAGCTGTCGCTCATGATCAACTGATCGTCAACCGGCGGCTGGGGGCTTGTGCTCACCAACGCCAGCCACAATAGCAGAACGCTGAGCGCGCGGATCACTTAACCGCAGCCTCCATCGCTGCGGGCAAGACGACGGGCGAG
Organism: Sphingomonadales bacterium; assembly: GCA_043741135.1. Lineage (GTDB taxonomy): Bacteria > Pseudomonadota > Alphaproteobacteria > Sphingomonadales > Sphingomonadaceae > Aquisediminimonas. The sequence goes on from JAYUAU010000053.1 coordinate 17,022, forward strand.
GGGTTGGCGACGCCAGCGCCCTTGCTTAAGTCAACCGGCGCAGGGTTCATGCTGCCGGTCAATTTACCGTCCGCCCACATACCAAGTGAAAGCGTTGTCGCTGAAGTCTCGCGAACGTTGATATTGCTCCCCGCACCGTCCCACAGGATCGGGAATGAAACGCCGGGCGGCAGCGGCGGCGCTGCTCGACCGCCAGTCAGTTGCGGTGCCCATCCTGCGCGCCCGTGCAAATTGGCGCTGACGATCACATCGCGAGGGAGTGGATTGTACGTCGCATCGTTAAACTCCCGAGGGAAACCAACGATCAGCACATTGCCCGTTGAATTCTCACCAATCGCATTGGAAAAGACATGGACATTGCGATTGGCCATCACCATCACACCCGTGCCAACAGGAACGCCCGCAACGATATTACCCTTTGGCGCGAAATTAGGTGTGTCGTTGCGATCGATGCGGTTAGAGAAAATCCGCACATCATGCCCGCCCATTTGTGGCAAATTGGGCAGATCAAATACCAAGATGCCACCGGTATTGCGCATCGCGGTGTTGAGATAGACATCAGCGCCGTAGCAATTTTCAATCTCAATCCCGGCGACATTGAACATCGCGACTGAATTGCGAACGATGATGTTGCGCGATTGCCCGACATAAATGCCCGCGTCAGATGCGCCCTTCACGGTGACGCCGTCGATTAGCACGTCAGTCGACTCAACGGGGTAGATACCATAAGCGCCGTTGGATTCTTTCGGGCCGCCTGTCCATTCAACGCGCAGTTTGTGATAAACGATCCGGTCAGCGCCCTTTGATTTAATCCCATCACCGCGGCTATCTTCAACCGCAAAGCCCTTGAGAATCACATCGTCGGAGGTCACCAGCAGGCCCTCACCCGCGCCCTTTTGGCCTTTGAAGCTGAGGACTGTCTTGTCGGCTCCAGCACCAGTGACGGTGACTTTATCTACCGCGAGCGATAGCCCATCGGTCAGATCAAAGCGCCCTGAACCGATTGCCACAATGTCGCCCGGTTTCGCATCGATAAGCGCAGTTTGCAGGCGCTCTTGCGCATCAGGGCCAGCGTTGACCGTGATCGTTTCGGCCAAAAGCGGGCTTGTAACAAGCGTTGCTAGGCTTGCGAATATGAGGTTAATCTGTTTCATGTTAGTGAGTATGACACACTCAATACCCCCAAGCCAAGGAAGATATTTGATGCGGAATTTTATTGTCGGTAGCCTACTAATAGCGCTCGCAGCACCAACTTATGCAGCAGTGCCAGTGTCTGGCCGGTGGCTGACGTTTGAGAGGGATTCGATCATTGAGGTCGGCCCATGCGGCGCGAATATCTGTGGCCGGATTGCAAAGATTCTCGTGCCCACCCTTGATGGCAAACCAGCGCGCGATAGCAATAATCCCAACCCTGCGCTTCGCGGCCGGCTGATCGAAGGTCTTACGCTGCTGACGGGCTTCACTGATAATGGAAAGAATTGGAAAGGAATGATTTATGATCCGCGCGCGGGCAAGACATATAAATCCTACTTGACCAAATTAGCCAACGGCAATTTGAAGGTGCAGGGCTGTATTGGGCCATTTTGTCAGTCGTTCATCTATACTCCGGCGCGTTAGATCAGGCGCGCGAAAAATCTGCACCATTCGTCTTTGCGAGCGAAGCGCGGCAATCCATACTATGGTGCCGCGAGTGGATTGCCGCGTCGCTGTGCTCCTCGCAAAGACGATTCATATATGATGCAAGGCACCCTAAATCAGGCCAATTTCGTGTAACCGCTGACGCAAATAATCGTCGGCAGTAATGGGTTCGGGATACAGGTTTGGGTGCGCCTCGTCGATACACTCGGGCAGCGTCGTGATTTCAAAGTCAGACGCGAGATGCAGAAAAAATGGCATTGAATAGCGTGGCAAGTGGCGGCGCTTCGGCGGCGGATTGATCACACGGTGCGTGGTTGATGGCAGGCGGTGGTTAGTCAACCGCTGGAGCATATCGCCAACATTGACGACAAGCGCCCCCTTTGGCGGGTCAATCGCGAGCCATTCGCCGTCCTTCCCTAAGAGCTGCAATCCAGCCTCTTCGGCGCCGAGCAAAAGCGTAATCAAATTGATATCTTCATGCGCGCCCGCACGAATGCCATCGGCGTGCAGGGGTATCGGGGGATAATGGAGCAATCGCAGGATCGAATTACCCTGATCGACAGGACGCTCAAACCAAGTGGGCGACAGCCCTAAATAGCGCGCAATCGCCGATAGCAATTGGGCACCTGCCTGATCAAACGCCGCAAACAGCGCACGCATCACGCTTTCAAACTCTGCAATTTCGGAGGGCCAGATATTATCAGGCATATGATCACGGTAAGGATGGCCCTGCGGCAAATCGCGGCCGACATGCCAAAATTCTTTGAGGTCATGCTTATCAGCGTCTTTGGCGATTTCAGTGCCAAACGCGGTATAGCCACGTTGGCCGCCTCCGCCCGCGATCAAATAGGCGCGTTTTACATCAACCGGCAGAGCAAAGAAGGCTGCTGTGAGTTCCCACGCGCGGTCAATCAACGCGGCGTCAATGCCGTGATCTTCGATAATCGCAAAACCAAAGCGCTCAAACGAAGCGCCGAAATTAGTGGCAAAACTCGTTGGATGTGAAGCCGCTTGCGACAGTGAAAGTGGGGGAACCGTCTCGCGCACGCCGTTCACTCGTTTGAGGATATCAGTTTTAGGCTGGCATCTTGGCTCACGCGGTGGCTCATCCGGCCATCGATTTGCGCGCCGTTTTCGATGGAGACAGTGTCGTATGAAAGGTCACCATTCACCCGAGCTGAGCGTTCAACGACAAGCGTTGACGCGCTGACTGTGCCATCTACGGTTCCACCTAGCGTGGCGCGCTCGGCTGATATATTGCCCTTGATCCGCCCACCAGCACCCAAGATCAGCGAATTGCACGTCAAATCGCCTTCAATCGTGCCATCAAGATGAATGTCACCATTCCCGCTGACGTTGCCATTGATGGTAACTTCAGCACCGATGAATGATAGTGCGCCGCCGCTAGATTTGCTTGAGCCACCGCTCACGGTTTCGCCCGATTTTGTACCCCATGCCATGCCAACGACTCCCTAAAATAATCTGATGTTTGCGAATTGGTGGCTCAGAAGAAGCCGCCGCCCATTGACAGCCGAACGATGCCGATAATGATGACGACAATATTCAAATTGCGGCCCGCAGTGCCGTTTGACATCGCCCCGCAGGCAAGGCCGATCACCGCGATGGGGACGACAACCCAATTGGCCCAACCAAGCAGCGGGATGAAGGCAGGTATCGCCAGAATCAGCGCGACTAAGCCAATGATGATTGAAACAATATTGAGCATTGAGCCTTTTCGCGCTTTGAGCGATATTATGCAAGCTTGATCCTGAAGGGAATTTTGCTATTAACAGTCATGTAAGTCCGCTCCCCTCGCAACCGAAAGTGCATGCCATGGCCTATGCAAACACAAATGCCGCTAATCCGCATTGGCTCCCCGCAAAGCAAGGGCAGGACGTCTCATTTGTTCCCGGCGACGATGGCTGGCCGATTGTTGGCACGACGTTCAAGCAACTCAAAGACCCCATCGCCTTCACCAAGCATATGGTCAAAACATATGGCCCGATTTACCGCGCAAACAGTTTTGGCGGGCGCTTTGTCGCGCTCGTTGGGCCTGACGCCAATGAAATGGTGTTGTTTGATCGTGACAAGACCTTCTCATCCGAACAGGGGTGGGGGCCAGTGCTCAATCTGCTCTTCCCGCGCGGATTGATGCTGATGGATTTTGAAAAGCATCGCGCTGATCGCAAGGTGCTTTCGATTGCGTTCAAGCCCGAACCGATGAAACTTTATGCCGACGCGCTTAATGAAGGCATTGCCAAAGGTGTTGCCGCTTGGGGGCATAAGGGCTTTCAATTCTACCCCGCGATCAAACAGCTCACGCTTGATCTGGCAGCGTCGTCATTCCTTGGTATTCCGTGGGGGCCTGATGCGGAGAAGATCAACAAGGCGTTTGTCGATATGGTGCAAGCGTCAATCGGTGTTGTTCGCGTGCCTTTACCCGGCACTGCGATGGGGCGCGGTGTAGCGGGACGCAAATTCCTGCTCGACTATTTTAGCCGTGAAGTGCCCAAGCGCCGCGCAGGCGATGCGCAAGATATGTTCAGCCAAATCTGCCGCGCGACCAATGATGATGGCGAAGTGCTAAGCGACGGTGAGATCATCGATCATATGAATTTTCTGATGATGGCGGCGCATGACACGATCACGTCGTCGGCGACATCGATGGTGATGCTACTTGCGAAAAACCCCGAGTGGCAGGCGCGGCTCCGCGAGGAGATGGAAGGCCTTGGCGTCAACGGTGATGACCTGCCTTATGACCGGCTGAATGACCTAGTGCTCACGGACTATGCATTCAAGGAATCGCTGCGGATGATCCCGCCGGTGCCCTCAATCCCGCGCCGCGCGATTAAGCCTTTCAGCTTTGGTGGTTATGAATTTCCGGCGGGCACGCATGTTGGCGTCAATCCCGCTTACACGCATGCGATGGCGGAATATTGGCCCAATCCTGAGGTGTTCGATCCGATGCGGTTTGAGCCTGCGCAAGTTAAGGCACGCCATAAATATGCGTGGGTGCCCTTTGGCGGCGGCGCGCATATGTGCCTTGGGCTTCACTTTGCCTATATGCAGATCAAGATTTTGATGTGGCATGTTTTGCGGAATAATCAGATCACATTGCCCAGCGGGAGCGGCGATGCGTGGCAGGCTTGGCCCATTCCAAAACCGCGCGACGGATTGCCGGTGACAATGGAGGCGTTGGGCAGCTGATCCTCCCACGCGAAAGGCCACAAACCGACGTTAACCTATTTCCGCTATTCTCAAATAAGGTTTATTGGGTGATAACCCTTTATCTTTAGAGGGTAAGCGCATGAAACATGCATTTGGATTGGCAATGATCGCCGCATTATCGCTCGGGTTGTCGGCATGCGGCGGTGGCGAAGACAAAGCATCGCTTGATCAGCTTGATAGTAAACTCGGCGGTAAAGGTGATGTTGATCCTGCGCTCACTGCGGCTTTGGAAGATCAGATCATGGTAGATCCGACGCTCTCCGCGCAATCGAATGAAGATAGTATCCGTCCCCCAACCGAACCCAATCAAAGCCCAATCCCTGCTGACCGCGATGCCGCCGTGACGGGAAGTGCTGCCACAGCCAGCCAAACACTCGGCAGCCTCGCCGCAGAGCAAACCAGCGGCGATAACAAAGCGCGCTTCACGGGCTGTTCTCTCGACGTGCAATATTCGGCTGACTGGGCGAACCGTTTACCCGAAGATGTGCCGCTTTACCCCCAAGCACGCGTGAGCGAAGCGGGGGGCAGCGACAATGCGAATTGCAAACTCCGCGCGGTCACATTCGGAACGGCAGCGGCACCCCGCGCTTTGCTCGATTTTTACGCGAGCGTTGCTAAGCGTGGCGGCTTTGCTGTGGGGCAAAAAGCAGCGGGCGCAGAAACCACACTATCAGGCACACGCGCTGGCGATGGCGCGGCTTTCTATGCGATCATCCAGCCCAACGGCACAGGTTCAAATGTTGACCTAGTCTCCAATCGCGGGCAGTGACTCGGGCATGTAAATCGGAAGTGACTTTAAGTTGACCCGTTTCGTCTTTGCGAGCGAAGCGCGGCAATCCATACTATGGTGCGGCGAGTGGATTGCCGCGTCGCTGCACTCCTCGCAAAGACGATTTACCAAAATGTCACCTTGCTGTAATCTGTGATATTATCTTCGTCTGGTTGGTGTAGTGGCATCGCTTCGCAAACGGAGTTGAAAATGGCACAAAATCGCAAATTCAAACAGGTTGACGTGTTCACGCATGTGCCCTTGCTTGGCAACCCGGTCGCGGTGATCCTTGACGGGGCTGGGTTAAGCGATGCCGAGATGCTGCGCGCCGCCAATTGGACAAACCTATCTGAGACGACGTTTGTCATGCCAGCAACTGATCCGCGCGCCGATTATGCCGTGCGCATTTGGACGCCGCAGCGCGAATTGCCCTTTGCGGGGCACCCAACGCTTGGCACCGCGCACGCCGTGATCGAAGCGGGTCTTGCCACGCCAAAAGATGGTCGTCTGGTGATGGAGTGCGCCGTTGGCTTGGTCGAATTGAGCGTCACAGACGGCGGTCTGTCATTCCGATTGCCACGCTACAGCGTGCACGATGCGCAATCGCCAGACGAGATAATCGCCGCAATTGGCGGGCGCGAATTGCTGATTGGCGCTCCCGTGATGGTTGATGTCGGCCCGCATTGGATGATTGCTGAACTTACGTCTGCTGAGATAGTTGAGAGCCTCGCCGTGAATTTACCAGCGCTTGCTGCCTATAACGAGGCAACTGACACAACGGGATTGACCGTTTTCGCGATCAAAGGTGACGGCATTGTTGTCCGCTCGTTCGCGCCCACTGACGGGCTGATGGAAGACCCCGTGTGCGGTAGTGGCAACGGCGCTGTTGCCGCATATCGCCTCCACTGCGGCACCATAAGCGATGGTTCAACCTATGTCGCAAGCCAAGGTCGGCAGCTTGGTCGCGATGGTTATGTGAACGTGGCCGTCGACGGCGCGGACATCCATATCGGCGGCGCGTGTCTGACGTGCGTCGACGGTGTTTTTCGGTTTTAAGCTGCTAGCATCGACTTAGACCCCTATTCGACCACATTTGCACACCGTGACGGTGTGCAAATTTCGTCGAATAGGGGTCTAAAATATGAATCGTCTTTGCGAGGAGCCCTTCGACTGGCTGGCAAGCCAGCCGCTCTGGACAGGCTGGGGCATTCGCCCCAGCGACGCGGCAATCCACT
>JAYUAU010000054.1:0-23793 GCA_043741135.1 Sphingomonadales bacterium
CCCCAGTTAGTCCTTATTCTCTCGTCGCGCGCCAGAGGCAGATTGAACCCGAGCCCCAACATGGCGCTCCCAAAGGTCCGGTCTGCGTAACCGTGTATCAGCCTCGGACTGTGACTTTCGCCACGCCTCAACCTTACCGTGATCCCCCGATCGCAACACTTGCGGGATCATCAGCCCTTCCCACATTTGCGGTCGGGTATAGTGGGGATATTCTAATAAACCGTTCTCAAACGATTCCTCAGTCCCACTCGAAGGAGCGCCCATTACGCCGGGGAGCAAGCGAATGCAAGCGTCTAAGATCATCAAAGCGGCAGGTTCCCCGCCCGAGAGAACGATATCGCCGACACTGACTTGTTCGATTTGCGGATAGGCATCGAACAGGCGTTCGTCAAAGCCTTCGAAGCGCCCGCAGAGGAGGGTGACGCCGGGGCCTTTGGAGAGTGCGCGGATACGTGCTTGGCTGATCGGGGTGCCACGCGGAGTCATCGCGAGTATGGGTAAATCCTCCCCCGCCGGGGGAGGGGAACCGCGCGTAGCGGGGTGGAGCGGCAAGTCGACGCCTGACTCCCAGCGTGCCCCTCCACCAGCTTCACTGGTCCCCCTCCCCGTTCCGAGGAGGATTTGCGACTGAGCATGATCAATCGCGCTTGCCAACACATCCGCCCGCAGCACCATCCCTGCCCCACCGCCCGCCGGCGTATCATCCACTGTCCTGTGCTTATCAGCCGCAAAGTCGCGCAACTGGATCGGCGAACAAAACCATTTCCCCTCAGCCAATGCCCGTCCAGCAAGCGACACACCAAGCGGCCCGGGAAACATCTCAGGATAAAGCGTAATGATTTGGGCGTGGAAGGTCATGGTTCGAACCATTCGCCTTTTTCGACGACGGCGGCAATGTGGCCGAGTTCGAGGCGTTCAAAAGGGCTAGGGTCTAACAGCCGCCCCCTGAAGGGCCACGTAAGCAATCGCCAGATAAAATATGGGAAAATCAGCGCACTTGGTTCGCTAAGTTCTGCAAAGCGCTGCCATGGCCAGTGCCAGACAGAATCGCTATATTCCTCCGCCAGCCATTCTACGAATACGGTTACGTCATCGCCGCTAATGCCTATGTCTTGGTCAATAGCGCTCAAAGCACTCAAATTTTTAGCGCCTGACATATATTCCGCTTGTGCTATTATGCGTTGGAGCGTCGACACGATCAAACCGTCCAATTCTCAACCTTCAACCCCGGCACATCGACGAAGTCAGCCTCATTATTCGTCACCACAATCGCATCAATGCTGAGCGCGTGCGCCGCAAGCAAGCGATCAAAGCGAGCACGCTTAAACGGCAATTTAGCATATTCGCGTGCGGCGGCTTCATCAAAGGGCAGCAAGGGCACTGCCTGAATGAACGCCTCAAGGACTTCGGGCGGCGGTGATTTTCCCGCATAGGTGCCATAAGCCACTTCGGCATAGCTAATGACTGAGATTCCTATTTCGCCGGGATAGCAATCGGCAATGCGCGCCGTGAGCCGTTCATGCCCCTCGCCCAAGGCATAAACGACTGCGTTTGCATCAATCAGAAAACGGATCACCCTCTCAACGCTGCCTTACGAGCAGCGATTGTGCTTGGCCGTTCTTCGAAATCCTCACGCGGCGCCAGCTTGATACCCGGCGCTTTCCCGGCAAAACCGCTAACATCAATCTTGCGGCGCGGCTGCTCCATGCGCTCAAATGTATAGCCCATCGGCACTTCGCGGAGCAGCATTTCGGAACCTTCTTCAATCCCAAGCGCCTTGGGCAGGCGCAGTGCCAGCGAATTGCCTGATTTGAAAACCTTCGCTTTATAATCTTTGCCCATGGCGATTCTCCGTATGCACGCGATGTATATACATTCACCGATTCACTCCGTCAAGGCACCACCGCAAACCGCAACGCCTGTATCTGAACGCTGTTCATCGGCGCGAGGAGGATCTCACCGCTCACTTTGCCCTTCTCGCAAGTCCAGATGAATGTGCCAGACAGGCCGCCGGTGGGCGTGATCGGCGCGCCAGTATCGCACACCCCCACGCTGGCCTTTAGTGTGGCAATATCGCCCGCCCAGTGCGCTGCATCGCGGTCCATCAGGAAATTCATCGCAAGGCCCGCGCCTGCCACATTGCCCGCCGTATAAATCGCGCCAGCCTTGGCATAGCCCGTCGCCAACGCTGCACTCACTAGAGGCGCGGCGCGCTTCAGCGCCCCCGCCTTGAGCAACGCGACAGCCCCGTCCCACGCCGCCCCCGCAGGCCCTGCATAAGTGCGATTGGCGAAGACAAAGATACCCACCCCGTAATCAGGCATCAGCATGATGTGCGATCCGTAGCCCGGAAAGCCGCCGCCGTGCGCGAGCGTGAGGCCAAGGTCGCAATCCTGCGCGACGATCATCCCCTTGCCGTAAGCTGTCGCAAGCGGACATGCCGTCGCCCCGCTTTTCCCGCGCCGTTTTGCCACCCGCAGAAAGTTCGATCCTTGCGCCAATTCACGGATCGACGAGCGCCGCAGCGGGCCAACCTCTGCCCCATCACGCGCAGGCCAGCCTTGGAGCAGCCATGCAACATAGCGTGCATAATCATTCGCCGTGGTATAAAGCCCCCCCATCGCACCAAAAGCACCGTGCTTCATCGTGGGCTCTTCTCTCCAAGCATCGTCTTCCCAGCGGTAACCAATCGCGCGGCTTTCAAACGGCACATCATGAAATTCATAGCCGCTGTCATTCATACCCAGCGGCTTTAAGATCGCATCGCGAATGTAAATGTCAAAGCGCTTGCCCGATACATTCGTAACGATTCGCCCGAGCAAAGCATAACCAAAGTTTGAATATTCAAATGACGTTTGCGCCGCGCGCGTGAACGGTACACCCGCAGCGATCATCTTGGTAAAGTCTGCTTCAGTGAGTGGCTGTTGCCGATCACCCCAAGGATCATCGGTTACAAACCCGCTGACATGTGAGAGCAGATCACGCACTCTTATCCGGGGCGCGTCGCTCATCGGATATCGCCACTTGCGCATTTCTGGCACATGTTTTTCAGCTAAATCATCAAGCGAAATCTTCCCCGCATCACGCAGTTTCAAAATGGCAAGAGCGGTAAATGCCTTTGACATTGAGGCGACACGAAAGCGTGTATCTGGCGTTGTTGCGCGCTTTGATATGATGTCTTGCACACCCATGCTTTTGACGTGAACGAGGCGACCATTGGCAACGATACCGTAAACGAGGCCAGGCACATGTCCCTCACGCATATAATCGGTAAAACCCTGATCGATTTCAGGGATAGCCACTGAAATCGGATCATTCGCCTGCCCGATCACCGAGCCAGGCGATAAAGCAAGCGCGACAGCGCAAAAAGTGGTGAAGAATTTCATGGCAAGCTCCTGTTATCAGCGAGTGTGCCAAAGGCGTGGCTAAAAATAAAGTGGCTTATGACTCAATAAAGTCTGCATTGATGCAGATGCCGCCATTAACAAATTCAACTGCCGAAATTGGCACCATGAAGCGTTTGCCACCCGCGCGTTCAACTTCAATCACGTCGCCAGCGCCAAAGTTTTCAATCGCAACACACGTGCCCAAAGCCTCGCCATCAGTCGAAATGCAGGCAAGACCAATGATGTCAGCATGATAATATTCGCCCTCAGTGAGCGGCGGAAGGCTCTCACGGGGGACGGTGAGTTCAGTGCCGCGCGCGGCTTCAGCCCCGTTGCGGTCAGTGATTTCGGCAAAGCGCGCGATGATATTGTTGCCCGCGCGGATGCTTTTGAGCGTCAGTTTGCCGTCGTTGAATGTCGAATGAGCCTTCACACTCTCGACCCCGTCGGCGAAAAGTTTGAGGCGAACCTCGCCCATCACGCCGTGCGCACCGATGATGACGGCGAGCGTGATGGGTTTGGTTTCAGCCATTTTTAAGCTTGCGGTGCGTCTTCAGCAGGTGCGTCTTCAGCGACAACCTCGATTTCAGCTTCTGGAGCAGCGGCTACTTCAGCTTCTGCTTCGGGAGCAGCGGCTTCTTCAACGGCTGCTTCAGCTTCAAGCGCGGCGGCTTCTTCTGTGACAGCTTCGACTTCGGCTTCTGCTTCTGCTACTGGCGCTTCTTCAACAACCGCTTTTGCTTCGACGACCGGCGCTTCTTCGGCTACCACTTCTGGTTCAGGCGCGGGCGCAGCAGCGGCTTCCGCAGCGGCGGCCTTGGCGGCTTCGGCGGCTTCAGCAGCGGCAACCTTGGCAGCGGCTTCGGCTTCAACCTTGGCGGCGGCTTTCTTTTCAAGCTCTTCAATCCGCTCAAGCGCTTTTTCGCCAGGCTTTCCCTTATTCGGGTTGTTTCGCGATGCACGTTCTTTCACGCCAGCGACATCAAGGAAGCGCGCGACACGGTCAGTGGGCTGTGCGCCGACGCTGAGCCAATGCTTCGCACGTTCAGCGTTAAGCGTCACACGCTTTTCGTCATCCTTGGCAAGCAACGGATTATAAGTACCAATCTTTTCAATGAACTGGCCGTCACGCGGCGCGCGCGCATCAGCCACAACGATACGGTAGTAAGGACGCTTCTTTGATCCACCACGTGACAAACGAATTGAAACTGCCATTTTTTCTTCTTTCTGCTGTTAAAAATTGTTGTTCCTCGGCGAAGGCCGGGGTCCAGTCTTTCTTATTTGGTCTGGACCCCGGCCTTCGCCGGGGAACAGTCACCGCTTAAACATTCCCGGTGGGAGGCCTGGCATGCCACCGCCCCCACCGCCAAACATATCACTTAAGCCGCCGCCCTTACCGAGAAGCGCACCTAATCCTTTCATTCCGCCCATTTTCTTGAGCTTCTTCATCGCGCCAGACATTTCCTGATGCATTTTCAGGAGCTTATTAACGTCTTGCACCGTCACGCCTGCCCCCTTGGCAATTCGGATTTTGCGTTTGGCCTGAAGCAATTCAGGCTTTGCGCGTTCTTTGACGGTCATTGAACCAATCATTGCATCCATGCGGATCAAAACGCGGTCATCAACCGCGCCAGACGCCATGGCTTGTTGCGCCTTCTTCATGCCCGGGATCATACCCGCAAGCGCGCCGAGGCCGCCCATTTTCTGCATTTGGCGGAGTTGCTGGCGCAAGTCGTTGAGGTCAAATTGACCCTTGGCCATTTTAGCGGCCATTGCCTCGGCATCTTCAATCTCAATGCTCTCAGCCGCGCGTTCGACGAGCGACACAACATCGCCCATGCCAAGGATGCGCCCTGCCACGCGTGCAGGATGGAAAAGCTCTAGCCCATCAAGTTTTTCACCAGTGCCGACGAATTTGATCGGCTTTCCGGTGATCGAGCGCATCGAAAGCGCCGCACCGCCGCGGGCATCGCCGTCCATCCGCGTGAGGACAATCCCGGTAAGCGCGACTTGATCTGAGAAATTCTTCGCAACATTGACCGCATCTTGGCCGGTGAGCGCGTCGACCACGAGGAGGATTTCAGCAGGCGTCGACACATTCGCCACCGCCTTCATTTCATCCATCAACTGCGCATCAACGTGCAAACGGCCGGCGGTATCAAGCAGCAGCACATCGTAAGCCTGCAATTTCGCGGCTTGCATCGCGCGTTTGGCAATATCAATCGGCTGCTGCCCCGCGACAATGGGAAGTGTCGCAACGCCAATTTGTGTGCCGAGCACCGCAAGCTGTTCCTGCGCCGCCGGACGATTAACGTCGAGCGAAGCCATCAGCACTTTTTTGCGGTCTTTCTCAGAGAGTTTCTTGGCGATTTTGGCGGTCGTCGTTGTTTTGCCTGAGCCTTGCAGGCCCACCATCATGATGATGGCGGGCGGCGTTACGTCAAGGGTGAGCTCAACCGCATCCGAGCCGAGCATTTCAACGAGCGCATCGTTGACGATTTTGACAACTTGTTGCCCCGGCGTAATCGATTTGAGAACCGAAGAGCCAATCGCTTTCGCTGTAACACTATCAACAAATGAACGCACGACAGGAAGCGCGACATCAGCTTCCAAGAGCGCGATACGCACCTCACGCATGGCTTCACGCACATCTGCTTCGTTAAGCGCGCCGCGGCCACGCAGCCGGTCAAAGACCCCGCCCAGCCGTTCGCTTAAACTCTCAAACATGCGCGTTCGTGTCCTTCATATGCTCATCAAGCAAAAAATGCTGGCGGACGAAACCTCGTCGGCCAGCATCGCCCGTGAGCGTGCAAATTTGGTTTCCTTACGGAATGTGTGAGCGGGTTAGGCGGGAAGGCGCGAAAGGTCAAGCTGTGCTGCTATATCCCCCAGGGCAATCGCATTTGAACTTTTTGATGTTCCCCTGCGAAGGCAGGGGCCCAGTCCTGTCTCAAACGAAGCGGCGAAGCCTCAAAAACTTGGCCCGTCTGGGCCCCTGCCTTCGCAGGGGAACATCCAACTCTCAGGTGAAACAAGTAATTCTGTCAAAAAAGTCAAATGCGATTGCCCTGCTATATCCCCTCTCCTCTAGAGGGGGAAAGGCGTCCGCGCTGAAGATCCTAGAAAACTAGAACGCAACTTCCAAATATCGCCCGACCGGCCAAGACGCTTCACCGCCAAGCAGTGGTTTTCTTAGATGTGAAAAGGAGTTAAAATCAGCAAAAAACTCAGTCGCGGTCAAATTCAAACGCTTAGTCTATTTTCAGCGACGCGACGCGTCTCGGTCACTGTATAAAGATCGGCCCAAGCGCGCACTATTGTAGCATGAGCTTTGATAACCCCACTGCGGCTAACCGCAGGCCAAGCTCCATCACTTAAATTTAAACGCGTTTCGGTAACTAGTGATCGCATGTTGAAAATTTCGTCTCGCTTAAACGCGGGGTCGACCATGAAACCACGCCAATGCGGGAACGCGTTCAGCATTATCAGCATGTCATCCAGCATCGCTGTCATTTTGACAAGAGTATCAATTTGAGACTTGCGTGTCCAAAGTTCGAACACTGAAAAACTCACGATTCTATGACCAAGACGTTGTCGATGGCAAAAATATACAACCTCTTAGTACCGGCTGCAAACATCGTCGCGCGTCCAAGGCCCGACCACAACATGAGGCTGGGTCGCCCATCTTAGCTGTAACACTTCCAGTGCTGCCAGACGTTTGGCGCGCTCGACAAAATCAATCGCGGGCGACGAAAGAACTGCAACATCTTTGCCGTGAGATGTGATCGCTACAAATTTCCCTAGTTCCACCTCCCGGAGAAGTCTGGGGAAGTTCCGGTTGGCATCTGTAGCCGTCGCTGTGGGCGCATTTTGCATATCCTTGATGGTAGTGAATATATCCCAAAACGCAATCCCATTTCCCTTTGCCCGCGACGTCGCTAAGGCTCTCCCATGATCCTCGTTATCGATAATTATGACAGCTTTACATGGAACCTCGTCCATTATCTCATGGAATTGGGTGCTGAGGTGGAGGTTGTCCGCAATGATGCAATCTCGGTGGGGCGAGCGATGTCATCGGGAGCGCAGGCGTTCCTGATATCGCCGGGGCCGTGCACACCCAATGAGGCGGGCATTTCGCTTGATCTCGTCGCTGCTTGTGTTGAGGCGAAAAAACCGCTGCTCGGCGTGTGCTTGGGCCATCAAGCGATTGGCCAGCACTTTGGCGGGACGGTGAAGCGCGGCGGCCTGATGCACGGCAAGACATCGCCGATCACCCATGATGGCAGCGGCGTTTTCGCAGGCCTCCCCTCGCCCTTTACTGCAACGCGCTATCATTCGCTGATCGTCGAAGGCGCTGATTTGATCGTCAATGCAAATAGCGATGACGGCCATATCATGGGCTTCCGCCATGCGACGCTGCCCATTCACAGCGTTCAATTCCACCCCGAAAGCATCGCGACCGAATATGGCCACGATATGCTCGCCAATTTCATGCGTGCGGCGGGAATGAAAGTGAAGGCGCGCGTGTGACGATTGACGAAACCGAAGCGCTGTTCGGCAAAATGCTCGATGGTGAGATGAGCGACGGTGCCATTGCAGAACTCCTTATCACAATGGCTGAACGCGGCGAATCCGCCGACGAAATTGCCGGAGCCGCAAAAGCAATGCGCGCGCGGATGATCCGCATTTCTGCGCCATCGAACGCCATCGATGTCTGCGGCACCGGCGGCGATGGTCAGCACAGCCTTAACGTTTCAACCGCCGTCGCCATTGTTGTTGCCGCGTGTGAGGTTCCCGTTGCAAAACACGGAAATCGGGCTGCTTCGTCGTTGGCAGGCGGCGCTGATACGCTTGAAGCCCTCGGCCTTAACCTCGATCGGGCGAGCGAAACTGCTGAGACGACGCTTGCTGATCTGGGGATCTGTTTCCTCTTCGCGCAGAAACATCACCCGGCGCTCGCCCGCATTGCGCCGGTTCGCAAAAGCCTTGGGCGGCGGACGATCTTCAATTTGCTTGGCCCGCTTTGCAATCCTGCGGGGGTGAAGCGGCAGCTTATCGGCGTTGCTTCGCCTGACCTAATCACGCGTCATGCCGACGCCCTACGGATATTGAGCGTTGATCGAGCAATGACCGTTTCGGGCGACGAGGGACTTGATGAACTCTCGGTTACGGGCCCTAGCCGCGTGGCAACAATTGGCCTTGCGCTGCCAAGTGAGACCGTTTCGCCCGAAGATGCTGGGCTTTCTCGTCATTCGTTAGAAGCGCTCAAAGGCGGAGATGCCGCGTATAATGCCGCCGCTCTGCGCCGCTTGCTAGACGGCGAACAAGGCGCTTACCGCGATGCTGTATTGCTCAACGCAGCGGGCGCGCTCATTGTTGCTGATCGCGCTCATGATTGGAAACACGGCGTGGAAGAAGCCGCCGAAGCGATTGATCGCGGACTGGCCAAAGCATTACTCGATTGCTGGATTGCTTATTGATGACTGATATTCTTGCCGAAATCTGTGCGACCACACGCGCGGAAGTTATACGCCGCAAAGCAAGCACAACGCTTGGCGAACTTGAAGCGCGGGCGGGCAATCAAACGCGTCCACGGGGATTTCGAGTGGCACTTGACGTCAAGGCGGCACAGGGGTTTGCCTTGATTGCTGAAATCAAAAAAGCATCGCCTTCCAAAGGCCTGATCCGTGCTGATTTTGATCCTGCAGCGCATGCAATGGCGTATCAAGCGGGCGGTGCCACCTGCCTTTCCGTGCTGACAGATGCGCCTTATTTTCAGGGGCATGAGGATTATTTGATTGCCGCGCGCGCGGCGTGCTTGCTTCCAGTGCTGCGCAAGGATTTCATGGTTGATCCTTGGCAAGTGCTTGAAGCGCGCAGCATTGGCGCTGACGCTATCCTGATCATCATGGCCTGCACTGACGATGCGCTCGCCGCTGAACTTGAGGCGACCGCGACTGCGCTTGGGATGGATGTGCTTGTTGAAACCCACGACGCCGGTGAACTCGAACGCGCATTGCGGCTTAACTCCCGGTTGATCGGCGTTAATAACCGTAATCTCAAAGACTTCACTGTTAGTTTTGAGAGAACATATGAGCTAGTGGGTAGCGCGCCTGAAGGCTGCACCTTCGTTGCTGAGAGCGGACTAAGCGCTCATAGCGACTTGATCGCGATGAGTGAATGCGGGGTTCGCTGCTTTCTGGTCGGTGAAAGCCTGATGCGCCAAGCTGACATTGAGCAAGCCACCCGTAAATTGTTGACCGGCGCATGACCAAATTGACCCATCTTGATGAAAGCGGCGCGGCGCGGATGGTTGATATCTCTGCCAAAATGGAGAGCATGCGTGAGGCGCGTGCCGAAGGCCGGATCAGCATGTCGAGCGCGGCGCTAGTGGCAATTCGCGATGGCGCTTCGAAAAAAGGGGATGTTCTCGCGGTGGCGCGTGTGGCGGGTATAATGGCCGCGAAGAAAACGAGCGACCTCATTCCGCTTTGTCATCCGCTGATGCTATCGTCAGTGACGATTGATTTCGCGTTTGAAGATGACGCTATCCTCGCCACGGCGACTGCGCGGATAGCGGGGCCAACGGGTGTGGAGATGGAGGCACTCACTGCGGTCTCTATCGCCTTGTTGACGCTCTATGATATGGGCAAAGCGATTGATAAGGGCATGATTATCAATGGAACCAGACTGATTTCCAAATCAGGGGGAAAGTCTGGCGATTGGCATGTTGAGCCGTGATTTCGCTTGACGAAGCTCAAGCAAGATTACTCGCATTGGGTGAATTGCAGCCAGTTGAAACCGTCGACGTCCACATCGCTGCTGGCCGGTTTGCCGCCGCTGATGTAGCAGCCAAACGAACACAGCCAGCGCGTAATCTGTCTGCGATGGATGGTTATGCGATTGCGCATGCTGGCATACCGGGGCCATGGCAGGTAATCGGAGAATCTGCCGCTGGTAAACCGTTTGGGGGCACGCTCGGACTAGGCGAAGCTGTGCGCATTTTCACAGGGTCAGCGATACCACAAGGCGCTGATTGCATTATCATTCAGGAAGATATCACGCGAACCGGTGATAAAATCTCTATTGCCCCCTCGCTTGTGATCAGCAAACGCCAACACGTTCGCGTGGCGGGATCAGACTTTGTTGTGGGGCAAATCCTCATCAACAAAGGAGCAATGTTAACCCCGGCTCGCATTGCGCTCGCGGTTATTGGCGGGCACGGTCATATCGATGTGAGACGGCGTGTCAGTGTCGCCATCATCTCTACTGGAGATGAGCTTGTGCCGCCCGGCGCTGACGCGGGGACTGATCGATTGCCCTCATCAAATGCGGTCATGCTTGCCGCGATGCTGCGCGGGCTGCCCTGCGATGTGCAAGATTTGGGCATCATTCCAGACGATCTTGATCAACTTACCCGTGCCATTCAAAATGCTGACGCTGATATCATTGTCACCTCTGGCGGCGCATCAGTTGGCGATCATGATTTAGTTCGCCCCGCGTTGCTGGCGGCGGGTGCCTCTATCGATTTCTGGAAAATCGCGATGCGGCCGGGAAAACCGCTGATGGCTGGAAAACTCGGCAAGCGCGTGTGCCTTGGTCTGCCGGGCAATCCAGTTTCTGCATATGTAACCGCGCTGCTATTCTTGATGCCGCTGATTAAGGCGATGAGCGGAGCGAGCGATCATCTGCCACAACGCAAAATAGCTATGTTACGCGGCATGCTACCAGAGATAGGCGCGCGCACCGATCATGTCCGCGCCACAGTGGATGGCGCTTACGTGGAGCCCACAGGGCCTAATGACAGTGCCGCGATGATAGGCTTAGCCAATGCCAACGCTTTAATCGTTCGTGGCGCCAATTCAGCCGCCGCACAAAGCGGAGACAAGATCGAGTATATTGACCTCGCTTGACATACCCCTAAATGTTCTTTAGCTGTTTTGCATTCGTTCCCAATAAAGGACTGAGGCGATGCTAACGCGCAAACAACATGAACTCGTTTGTTTCATTGATGACCGGTTGACTGAAACCGGAGTTTCGCCCTCGTTTGAGGAAATGAAAGAAGCGCTTGAGCTTAAATCAAAATCAGGTGTGCACCGTTTGATTTCTGCGCTTGAAGAACGCGGGTTCATTCGCCGTTTGCCAAACCGTGCGCGCGCGCTTGAGGTCGTGAAGATGCCGGAGCGCGGTGAAATGGTGAAGAAAGCGGGTGGTTCCAACGTCGTTGCGATGCCTGCGCGCACGCCATCAGTGCCTCAGCCTGCCAATGATGTTCTTCAAATTCCGCTTCACGGGCGGATTGCAGCGGGTATGCCAATTGAGGCGATGGAGGGACAAAGCATGCTTTCAGTGCCTGCCGCCCTGCTTGGATCAGGCGAACATTATGCGCTTGAGGTATCAGGCGACTCGATGGTTGAGGCGGGCATTCTCGACGGCGATTATGCGCTGATCCGCAAATCAGATGTTGCGCGCGAAGGTGATATCATCGTGGCGTTGGTGGATGAAAACGAAGCCACGCTCAAATATTTCCGGCGCGAAGGCAGCATGGTGCGGCTTGATCCCGCCAATCGCGCTTATGAGCCGCAGCGTTATCAGCCCGGGCAAGTGCGCGTTCAAGGCAAATTGGCAGGGCTTTTACGGCGATATTGATCGACGTTTTCGCGCGCCAGCACCCACGGGTGACGGTCTTGCAGCAGTTTCACCGTGCGCACGGACGCATCGCTGAAGTTGATCGCAAGCCCGCCGGTTTGCCGGAGCAAAGTGATATCAGCCTTCATCCAGCGCGAGGTGCATTTGGGCGGCAAGCGGCGATCACTGATGATGATGTCCACGCTTCGGCAGGTTTCGATCAGGCCTTCCCACGGTAGGCGGTAAGCACTGCGCGTGGCCGCGACCCGCCAACTACGCCCGCCGCGCTTGAACGAGACTATGCACATATCGCGACTGCAATTCGCGCCAGAAAAACTATCGATTTCAGCGAATTCATCGCTCGCTCCAATCGCTTCAGACATAGTATCGCGCACAAAATCCCCAGCGCGCGGGCGTAACAAGGCAAATTCACCATTTTCGCTGCGCACTGCCATATGTTTGCCGTCTCCCGTAATGATCATGTCAGGCGTTGGCGCCATGATTGCCCAGATCATGCCAAGCGCAGCGGGCACCATTCCCCACAGCCGCACTTTGCTTTTCCATAGCAAGAGCCAAAATCCTCCCGCTAAGGTGATCGCAAAAGCTGAATTGGAGACGGACGGCAGTGAGGCTACGGCCCCGGGCGCGGCGGCGACCCAGCGCGATAGTGTCAGCAGTCCGTCTAGCGATACTCCCGTAAGCCACCAAAAGGGCCGCCCCGCGCCGACGCTATCAAACAGCAACGCCAGCGCTTCGAGTGGCATGATCACAAACGTGGTCAGCGGTATTGCGACTATGTTGGCGAGCGCGCCGTAAAGCCCCGATTTGTGAAAGTGAAACAGCGCAATCGGCGCGAGCACAAGTTCAACCGCAATCCCAGTGATCAACAGTGAGAGCAATCCTCGCCCGACCCCCACTAATCGACCTTCCTCGCGCTTCAACGTCAGCCGCTGCACTATGGGCGCTTCATGGAGCGCGACAATCGTTGTGATCGCTGCAAAACTAAGTTGGAAACTGGCACCAACAACCGACTCGGGCCACAATAGCATCACAAACAAAGCCCCCGTCGCGACAAGGCGAAGCGTGATCGCCTCTCGCCCCATCGCGAGGCCAATCAACACCAGCACTGCGGCAATGCAAGAGCGTATCGTTGGCACCTCAGCCCCTGTGAGCAAGGTGTATCCGATGCCAGCAGCGGCTCCACATCCCGCCGAAATGATTAAAAGAGGCGCGCGCAACGCAAACCACGGGCTAAGCGCCAAAATCCGCAGCGCGAGGAACATCGCCGCCGCCACAACCACCGTGATGTGAAGTCCGCTGATCGAGAGCAAATGGGTGAGGCCGCTATCACGCATCGCCTCTTCATCCTCAACTGCGATGCCGCCGCGATCCCCGCTGGCGAAAGCGGCAGCGATCCCGCCAGCACTGCCCGCCAATTGCGCGCGAACATGGGCTGAAAGGCGCTCTCGCAATGTGGGCGCGGTGCTTCCCACTTGATTTAAGGGAGTAAGCTCTCCCATCGCGGTTCCGGTGCCACCAATGCCCAAAAACCATGCGGCACGCGCAAAATTGTAACCCCCGGGAATCGCGGCTTCAGGCGGCGGAACGAGCCGTGCACGCACGCGTATCCGGTCTCCGCTAATGAGTTTGCGATCAACATTTTCAGCCTTCACGGTAACGCGGACGAGCGGCGGGAGTGCGCCGTCTGCGTCTGGCCGCAGCAACAGCCGATATTTTTCCTTAGCGGTTTGTGCTTCAACGCGCTCAATTACAGCGCTGAACTCAGTGATCACTGGCCGCGTGAGGACGGGGCTGCGCACCGCTTCGGCACGCCCCCACATCAGTGCGCACCCCAGCGCAAGCGCGAGCCCAGCGCCTGTGCCCATCCGTGACAATCTTGTGCCGCGCGGCATAGCGAATGTGCCAAACGATACGGCTAAGCCGAGCAGAATGAGTGTTATCCAGCTCGCTTCATCAGGCAGGATGAACCACGATGCAATCCCCATCCCGAGCGCAACGGGAAGCCAAAGCACCAGTTGATCACGCTCGGTTTCTAACCATGCCTCAAGCGAAATCAGCCGCGCGCGTATCGCGGTTTGTGGAGCATCAAATGCCATGCTAGAGGCGCGCATCATATCTGCATCTTGGAGAGTTCCCGCGTGGGCGCAAGCACTCAAATTACGAAGGTCGTTACCCGCTTTGCGCCGTCACCAACGGGTTTCCTTCACATCGGCGGCGCGCGCACTGCCATGTTCAATTGGCTTTATGCCAGGGCCAGTGGCGGAAAGTTTCTCCTTCGCATCGAGGATACCGATCGTGCTCGTTCAACCGAAGGTGCGATTGATGCGATCCTTGACGGCATGAAATGGCTTGAACTTGATCATGACGGTGATGTTGTGTTTCAATTTGCCAATGCCGCGCGCCACGCCGAGGTGGCTAACCAATTGCTCGCTGCGGGGCACGCTTATCGCTGTTACGCGACACAAGATGAACTCGCTGAGATGCGGGAAGCCCAAAAAGCGGCAAAGGCCCCCTTGCGCTATGATGGACGCTGGCGAGACCGGAACCCCACTGAGGACGAAGCATCGCGTCCGTCGGTCATCCGCCTCAAAGCCCCGCAGAGCGGCAGCGTGACGATCAATGACCGCGTTCAAGGGGATGTGACAGTCAACAATGCTGAGCTTGATGATTTCATCCTTCTGCGTTCCGATGGCACTCCGACGTATATGTTGAGCGTCGTTGTCGATGATCATGACATGGGCGTAACGCACGTGATTCGCGGCGATGATCATTTGAACAATGCGTTTCGCCAGCTTGCGCTCATTCGCGCGATGGGCTGGCCAGATCCAATCTATGCACATGTGCCGCTGATCCACGGCAGTGACGGCGCGAAGCTATCAAAGCGTCACGGTGCGCTTGGCGTTGATGCATACCGCGATGAGTTTGGTTATCTAGCCGAAGCGGTCAACAATTACTTGCTCCGGCTTGGCTGGGGTCACGGTGATGATGAAATTATCAGCCGTGCGCAGGCAATTGAGTGGTTCAACATTGATGATGTCGGCCGATCACCCTCGCGTTTTGATTTTAAGAAGCTAGGCAATCTCAATGCGCATTATTTGCGTGAGGCGGATGATGCGCGGCTGACGGCGCTTTTGGCCATGCGATTGGGCGGTTTTGATGCTGAACAGTCAGCACTAATCACGCGCGCTATGCCCGTATTAAAGCCGCGCGCGGCGACTTTAGTTGATCTCGGTGAGGCCGTGCAATTCCTGATCGAACGATCACCAATTTCGCTCGACGAGAAGGCTCAAAGTCTGCTAGACGAAACTGCCTTAGTCCTTTTGGAAAAGGCCCAAGACGCCATGGCGAACCTGCCCGATTGGGAAATGGTTGGTTTAGAAGAAGGTGTTCGGGTCGTAGCACAGGAGGCCGAAGTCGGCCTCGGCAAAGTAGCGCAACCTTTAAGGGCGGCGCTGACTGGTCGAGGAACCTCCCCGGGTATTTTCGATGTGTTGATGCTTCTCGGTCGCGAGGAATCATTGGCGCGAATTAGAAATTGTCTTGCTGGTTGATCCGGCTTTGAGTGAAAGGGATCATGATGACGGGAACGAACGCTAAATTAGAGGTCTACGGCAAAGACCATGAATATCTCATTCGTTCGGGAACCGTAGGCCCCGACGTCATCGATATCCGCAAACTCTATGCGCAAACCGGTGCATTTACGTTTGATCCCGGCTTCACCTCAACCGCGAGCTGCGAATCAGCGCTCACTTATATTGACGGCGATGAGGGCATTTTGCTCCACCGTGGGTATACGATTGGCGATCTCTCGCAGCATTCAAGCTATATGGAGGTCTGCTATCTCCTGCTCAACGGCGAGCTGCCTGACGGAACGACGCTTGATCAGTTCACGCGGACGATTTCGCGTCACACGATGCTGCACGAACAGTTGATGCAATTCTATCGCGGTTTCCGCCGTGATGCGCATCCGATGGCGATTATGTGCGGCGTTGTCGGTGCGCTTTCGGCTTTTTATCACGATTCAACTGATATCACTGACCCGCACCAACGGATGGTCGCGAGCCACCGGCTGATCGCCAAAATGCCAACGATTGCGGCGGCGGCATACAAATATTCAATTGGTCAACCCTTCGTTTATCCCGATAATAGCCTGAGTTATTCAGCCAATTTCTTGCGGATGACCTTCGGTGTTCCTGCGGAGAAATATGTCGTCAATCCCATCGTTGAGAAAGTGATGGACAGGATTTTCATCCTCCACGCTGATCACGAGCAAAATGCGTCAACCTCGACAGTGCGTTTGGCAGGGTCTTCGGGGGCCAATCCATTTGCGTGTATTGCGGCGGGCATCGCTTGCCTGTGGGGCCCAGCACACGGCGGCGCGAATGAGGCGGCGCTTGAAATGCTCCGTGAAATTGGCACGCCAGACCGTATTCCGCACTACATCGCGCGCGCAAAGGATAAGAATGATCCGTTCCGCTTGATGGGCTTTGGCCACCGCGTGTATAAAAATTACGACCCACGCGCGACAGTCATGCAGCAAACTGTGCGTGATGTGTTAAAGGAACTCAACGTCACTGATCCAATCTTTGAAGTTGCGCTCCAGCTTGAAGAAATGGCGCTGAGCGATCCTTATTTCATTGAGAAAAAGCTGTTCCCCAACGTTGATTTCTATTCAGGCGTGATCCTTTCAGCAATTGGTTTCCCCACGAGCATGTTCACCGTTCTCTTCGCGCTTGCCCGCACCGTCGGCTGGGTCGCGCAGTGGAATGAGATGATCTCTGACCCCGATCAAAAAATCGGCCGCCCGCGTCAGCTCTACACCGGGCCAACACAGCGCGATTATGTGCCGGTGGCTGAGCGGTAAGAGGATAAAAGACCGAGGAGTGATCGGACGCTACCCCAATGCCCCGAGAGCCTCGTGACATTAGCATTATCCACCTCGTCTCCCACCAGGAGCGCAGCGACGCGGCAATCCACTCGATGCAACAGTGTATGGATTGCCGCGCTTCGCTCGCAAAGACAAAATGGGGCAACCTAGAGTCATCTGGCTCCAGCCTACCCCAATCGGGCGAGAGCGGATTCGAGACGTTCAACCTCAGCTGTTTTCTCTGTCAAATCAGCGCGCGCCTTTTCAACCGCTTCGGGCTTAGCTCGTTCCACGAACGAGGGGTTGTTGAGGCGTCCGGCCAGCGCATCGCGTTCCTTTGTGATGCTTTCGATGGATTTCGTTATTCGCGCGCGCTCGGCGTCCGTGTCAACCGCACCACCAAGCGGCAGTGCGTAAGTCACCCCATCGACCACAATCTGCGCGACATCGCCCGTCAAGTTTTGCTGATCATAAACAAAGTCTGAAATGCGCGCGAGCTTAGCGATCAATGGCTCATTCGCCCTAATCCGCGCGCGCATCGTTTCATCGGCATCGGCGCCGACAACGCATGCCAATTTGACAGACGGGGGCACATTGCGCTCAGTGCGGACACTTCGAATTTCACTGACGAGGCGGATGAGCCATTCAATCTCAGACTGCGCCGCCGCATCAACCGCCGCCCCCGGCTCGGGCCAATGCGCGTGGATCAAGTTACAATCGCGCGGCCCCATCGCATTCCACAGCTCCTCAGTAATGAACGGCATGAAGGGATGAAGCATCACAAGAATTTGATCGAACACCCAACCAGCAACGATTGCTGATTCTGAGTCCATCGCCTGTTTTTCGCCGTTAACAAACGCGGGCTTGATGAGTTCAAGATACCAATCGCAGAATGTGCCCCACGCAAAATGGTAAATCGTGTCGGCCATTGTATCGAAACGGAGATCAGCGATGGCCTGATCCAATTTGCGCAGTGTTTCGACAGTTTCGCCAATGATCCAGCGATTGACCGCTAATTTAGCCGGTGGAGCCGCAACCGATGTGCTCGCAATAATCCCGCTAGATTGGCAGAAACGCGCGGCATTCCAGAGTTTCGTTGCGAAATTGCGATATCCCTCAACACGTTTTTCATCAAGCTTGATATCGCGCCCCTGGCTTTCCATTGCGGTCAATGTGAAGCGCAAGGCATCCGCTCCGTATTGGTCAATCAGGCCGAGCGGATCGACGCTATTGCCCTTTGACTTCGACATTTTCGAGCCATCTGCGGCGCGGACGAGGCCGTGGAGATAGAGCGTTTTGAAGGGCACTTCCTTCATAAAGTGCAGCCCCTGCATGATCATCCGCGCATCCCAGAAGAAGAGGATGTCAAAGCCGGAGATGAGAACGTCATTGGGGTAATGGCGGGCGAGCGGTGAGTCCCCCTCCCGCTTGCGGGAGGGGTTAGGGGTGGGCGTGTCCAGCGAACTTACGCTTCCCAAAGACCCACCCCCAGCCCCTCCCGCAAGCGAGAGGGGAGCGTCCGCACCCAGCCACCCCAATGTGCCAAACGGCCACAATGCCGATGAAAACCATGTGTCGAGGACGTCGTTGTCGCGCCGAACGAAAATCGTCAAAGTGCTGTCTTCTAATGAATAGCCCGCTTCATCGCGCTCAACGATCTTGAGATCAAACCCACTCAAATCGGCTTGCGAATAATATGCTATGGCTTGATCAATTACAGCCTGAAAATGCTCGCCCACCAAAATTGGTTCATTCCATAGAGCGAGCGGAAGCTTTTCGATCAATGCGTCAAACGGCTGACGCAGGGCAGGAATCCAACGCCCCATCTCAAGTGAAGGCCCATACCAAGCCGGAATCCTATGTCCCCACCACAATTGCCTACTCACACACCACGGCTGGATATTCTCCATCCAGTTAAAGTAGGTCTTTTCCCAGCTCTGCGGCACGACCTTGATCGCACCACTCCGCACAGCTTCAATCGCAGGCCCTGCAAGCGTCTTCGCGTCAACATACCATTGATCGGTCAGCCACGGTTCAATCACCACGCCTGAGCGGTCACCGAACGGCGTCTGGATCACACGATCTTCGACCTTTTCAAGCAGGCCAGCTTCCTCGATCAAGGCGACCACAGCCTTGCGCGCGTCGGCAACGTTTAGGCCGATCAGGGCATCAGGAATATCGCCGCACTGCACAACCCGCGCCTCAGCATCGAGCATATTGAGCATATCACTTGCCGCAATCCCTGCCCGCTTGCCGACTTCAAAGTCGTTGAAATCGTGTCCCGGCGTGATCTTCACCGCCCCCGAACCAAGTTCAGGATCAGCATGATCATCGGCGACAATCGGGATCAACCGCCCCGTAATCGGCAAGCGCACATTCTTGCCGACCAAATGGGCGTAACGTTCGTCCGAAGGGTTCACCGCCACCGCCATATCGGCGAGCATTGTCTCAGGCCGCGTCGTTGCCACCGAAATAAACCCGCTGCCATCCTCAAGCGGATATTTGAAATGCCAAAACTTCCCATTCACCTCGCGCGTTTCGACCTCAAGGTCTGAGATTGCGGTTTTGAGGCCCGGATCCCAATTGACGAGCCGCTTATCGCGGTACAGCAGCCCCTGATTATACAGATCGACGAACACCTTGATGACGGCCTTGCTAAACCCTTCATCCATTGTGAAGCGTTCATTTTCCCAATCCATCGAACAGCCGAGGCGGCGGAGCTGCTGTGTGATCACCCCGCCGCTTTCTTCCTTCCACTCCCACACCTTGGCGATAAAATCGTCGCGCGTGAAATCGGTGCGCTTTTGCTGATGGAGCGCCATCTGACGCTCAACAATCATCTGCGTCGCAATGCCCGCATGATCGGTACCGACGACCCAGAGCGCATCCTTGCCCTGCAATCGCGCGTGACGGATCAATATGTCTTGGAGCGTATTATCAAGCGCATGGCCGATATGCAGGCTGCCCGTTACGTTGGGCGGCGGATTGACGATGGTGAACGGCACCGCATCAGGGCGTGACGGGCGAAACGCGCCGCTGCTTTCCCAGTGCGCATACCATTTCGCCTCAAGCGCGGCGGGATCGAATGTTTTTTGAAGTTCAGTCATAGTGATTGGCCTTAACCGAGCGGAGCGCCCGAGGCCAAGCCGCTATGATAAAAATATCTACCGCCCGCTGATCCGTGCGACTTCTTTGGCGACGACGCCTTCGACGATCGCGGGAAGATTAGTATCAAGCCAATCCTTGAGCATCGGACGGAGCATATCGCGGACAAGATCATCAACGCTTTGGCCAGTGATCGCCGCGGGAGGCCGTTCGGTTTTCACGCTGATTGTCTGCAATGAGGCGAAGGCGTTCCTGCTCGCGGTCGCGGCGCCATCTGAAATCAGCGGAGCGACTGCGACGGGCTCAATCGTTTCGGACGATTCTAAGGTAATTTGTGGCTCAATTCGGTCGTTTAATTCGAGCACATCATCCGCCTCGTCGCGAAGGTCGGACATGGGCACCGCGTCAGCGCGCGCGCGACGAGGCGATGACAAAGACTTGCCGCTATCCTCTGAAATTATCTTCTTAATCGAAGATAATATCTCTTCCATCGATGGTTCGTGGCTCACTTCGGCCATATGCCTACCCCTAACGCCCCTATTAAGGCTTTATTGACGGATTTTGGGCCACCGTGTCAACTGTTCGTGTTGCAACTGGAACTGGATCAGGATCAGCACCCCAATCCCAAATATGTGATCGCACTCGCTTCGCATTGATTTGTGGATCGTAAAGCGCGCCGCCATCAAGCCCTAGATCATCCGCTTCAGCCTGCCCCATCGCTGTAAGCAAGTTGAAACCAGCGACATAGGCATTGCGGCGTGCTGAGACGAGTTGAACCTGCGCATTCAATAATTCTTGCTCTGCATTCAAAATATCAAGGATCGTGCGGTTACCCACCGAATTTTCAGCACGAACGCCCTCAAGCGATAGCGCGGCTGCTGAAACCGCAGTTTCGGAGGACTGAATAACAGCATTGGTCGCGCGCAAACTCGCAAAGGCTGAGCGCGTTTGCGCAATCACCGCGCGCTCTGCCTCAATCACTTGCTCAAATGATTGAGAAGACCGCGCTTGGGCTTGACGCACTTGCGCGCTGGGCGCGCCGCCTTGATAAAGCGGGATCGAAAACTGAATGCCCGCCGCCGATGATTGCGATGTATTCGTTCGCGAATTAGCGGGCGCTGAGTTCAGAAAATTGGCGTAGCTCCGATCGGCCACGGCTGACACGCGCGGCAAACGCGCAGACCGCGCCGCGCGCACATCAAAGCCAGCGGCTTCGGATGCCCGTTTCGCGCTTTGCAAATCAGGATTATTCGCGAGCGATTTTTCGACCGCCATATCGGGTGTACTCGGCAGATTGGGGAGAAGCGGCGGCTGTTCAAGCTTACCAGGCTCAGTGCCAACGAGCTGAACATAACGTTCACGACTGCTCACCAATTGTGCCTCAGCGCTTTGCAACTGGCCCTTTGCTATGGCCAATCGCGACTCTGATTGAGCGATATCAGTCCGCGTTAAATCGCCAACTTCAAATCGGTCTCGCGTGGCTTGCAAATTGGTATCAAGCACCTGAACTTGCTTCATATTGAGCCCAAGAATCGCTTCATCGCGCAACACATCAACATAGGCACCAACGACGTTGGCAAACAGATTTGCTTCGGTTCCTCGCAAATTGGCTTGTCCCGCCGCAACCCGCGCATCAGCCGCACGGATTGCATTTTTTACCGCGCCGCCTTGGTAGATTGGGATCGAAAGGTTTGCCCGCGCTGAAATATTACGCGTTGGAGAAAAGAAATTGGTCGCAGAAATCAGCAGATTTTCGGTAAATTGCCCCGACACATCAAGGCTTGGCAACCCGCGTGACTTTGCGATGGGCACATTTTCATCAACCGCACGAAGCCCAGCGCGTGCGCCGGTTAGCGTAGGGTTGGTTTGATACGCTTTGGCCAAAGCTTCCCGCAGCGTTTCAGCTGATGCCTGCGCTGAAAACACTCCTGCTGAGATACTGCCCAAAAATAGCAAACGAACCGCGCGCTTCATCTTATGACCTCTTAAAAAACAAACTCTTTAACAGCCGCAAACCCCGGCAGCATGACTGACTGACATTCGGCGAATGGCACGAGAACAATCGCGCCGCCAACCTTGTGTCCACTGGCAAGTCTCACAACACCGCCATCAATAACGGCAGCTGCGATTCGCCCGCCCTCAGCGCATTGATCAATTAGTGACGGCGATAGCGCTTCGATAGTCCCATCAACTATGATCACATCATAGGCCGCATTGTTAGCCCATCCTTCCGTGAGCGCGCCCGTGACCACCGTCACGTTGAGCGTATTTGCCAAATTGGCCTTCGCAGTTTCTGCTAGCACAGGCGCTTCTTCAAGCGCGGTCACTCTGCACCCCAATTGAGACAGTATCGCAGCACTATAGCCAGTCGCCGCACCAACTATGAGTATATTTTGCTCCGCATTCGGCATGATTTGGCTGATCAATCGCGCGGTTGATAACGGGGCGTTCAACGCTCGCCCGCCGCCGAGTGGAATCGGCAAATCAGTGTAGGCAACCGATGAACGCTCGGCGGGCACAAAGTGTTCGCGCTCGACGCTCAAAAATGCGTCAGCAACGCGCGGGTTGCTCACTTCATTTGTCCGCAATTGGCTTGCGACCATTGCGGCGCGGGTCAATGAAAAATCTAGAACGGTCACTATCACTCCGTGGCACAAGTGTTTTACTGATGCAATACACTCATTGCACCTTCTGCCGCTTTATCGCCAACGCAATCAAACGCCAAGCATCGATCTCACGGCTATCGCTTCATGATCATCACTTGACAGTTGATGGCAATCGACGCAGAGCCGCCTTCCAATTCGGCCCGATGGCGGAGTGGTGACGTAGAGGACTGCAAATCCTCGCACGCCGGTTCGATTCCGGCTCGGGCCTCCAAAAATTTCCAGCCTACCGCCATCGGTCAATGTGTTGAGTTGACCTATTTTTCGCATAAGGCCGGTGCAATCAGACAAAATGGCAAATAAATTACCTTGCTGGGCTAGACTTTCAAATATCGATGTCTAAACTTTCATAATTGTGGGCGTTTATATCATAAGAGTGTAGAATGCGTATATTACTGGCATTATTTTGCAATATATGCGTTGTTTCCGTCGCGCATGCGCAAGCAATTCCTGAAAGTGTGCGCCGCGAAGCGCAGCGGCTTCAAGAACGTGAATTGGAACGCGTGCGTGAACGGGATCAGAAATTCAAACAATCTCAAATCGCGCCACCACAAAATATTGACGATATTGGTGACGAAAGTGCGAAAAGTGACGATACTTCTTGCCGAAAGGTGATAAGTGTTACATTTTCAGGCATTTCGCGTTACAAAGGGACTGATTTGACGCGAGATTCCGGTGATCTCATCAGTGACTGTACAGCTGTAACGAAAATAAACACTGTTTTGCGTAATATCACGAATAAATATGTTCGCGACGGCTACATCACGTCACGCGCATTTGTCTCGCCAGTTCAAAACACCGCCGGCAAGCTTGAGATCATTGTTGTCGAAGGGCAGTTGACCAAGATCACTGGTGTTTCCGATGGGCAGCGGCGCTATTCGGACGCTGAATTAGCGCTCACTTTTCCAACGTTGAAAGGAAAATTGCTTAATCTGCGCGATCTTGAGCAAGGCGTTGATCAGCTCGCGCGTTTGGGAGGTGCCGAACCTTTTATCGATATCGTGGCGGGCGATACTCCGGCAGCCAGCAATGTGCTCGTGCGTCGCAAGCGGACAGGGAACTGGATACGACCTAGCCTATCGTTCAACAATGATGGTTCGACCAGCACGGGCCGCCGTCAGGT
>JAYUAU010000055.1:0-9540 GCA_043741135.1 Sphingomonadales bacterium
CCGCCATCATGCGAAAGCTCGTCGTCATGGCAAATGCCCTGCTCAAAGCGAACCGATTGTGGAAGGAATCTATCGCTTGACCATCACGGATACTCTAAAGGCGCGCGGAACGCGGGTTAGAGCGCGCGACTTGAAATGCATCTGTTCTCCGGCGCAGGCCGGAGCCCAGTCCTCGTCAGCGAACCGTGCACGAAGCAGGCATTACTTTGTTTGGGTCTAAAACACCTGCCTTAATCCTTCACCCCACGCGCGTGATATGACCCATTTTCCGACCAGCGCGGGCTTCGCCTTTGCCGTAGAGATGAAGATGCGCGCCGGGTTCGCTTGCTAGCGCTTCCCAACCCTCAATTTGATCGCCAATCAGGTTGCGCATGTGCATGCAAGTGCCGGTGAGTTTGGTAGATCCCAATTGCAAACCAGCGACCGCGCGGATGTGGTTTTCAAATTGCGATGTGACAGCACCTTCGATTGTCCAATGGCCACTATTGTGGACGCGCGGTGCCATTTCGTTGAACACCGGCCCATCAGCGCTGGCGAAAAATTCAACTGTGAAAACGCCAACGTAATTGAGTTTTTCAGCAATTTTGCGGGTGAGCGCGCGCGCGGCGGGAATTTGCTGGTGAATGATGTCATGCGCAGGGATCGTTGAGGTGGCGAGAACGCCATCAACATGGACATTTTCTGGCGAATCCCAAAAGGAAATTGCGCCGTTTTGGTCGCGCGCCACAATCAGCGAAAATTCATGCGCAAACGCAATGACTTGTTCAAGGATTGCGGGACGTTCGCCAATGTCTGCCCAAGCTTGATCGGCATCAGCGGCGGATTTGATCCGTGATTGACCCTTGCCATCATAGCCAAAGCGCACTGTTTTGAGGATCGCAGGTGCGCCAATCTCAAGCAATGCACGGTCGAGGTCAGTGCGGTTGTTTACCTCGCGCCATGCCGCCGTCCGCCCGCCTAATTCTTCAGCAAAGCGTTTTTCAAGCGTCCGGTCTTGGCCAATCCGCAGCGCATCAAGCGGCGGCCACAACGCAACGCGGCGGCTGACTTCTTCAAGCGGTTCTGCGTCAATATTTTCAAATTCAAACGTGGCCACGTCAACTTTTCCCGCAAATGCGGCAAGTGCTGCGGTATCCCCGTAGGCCGCGCAGGTGAATTCGGCAGATACTTCGGCGGCGCAACTATCGGTATCAGGCGCATAGATATGAACGCGGTAGCCAAGCTGTGCGGCGGCGATACTGAGCATTCTCCCCAGCTGACCGCCGCCGATGATACCGATGGTCGAGCCGGGGGGGAGGGCGCTCATACCGGGTCAATCGCTACCGCATCGCTCTGTGCGGTGCGCCATGCGTCAAGCCGGCTTGCGAGTTCAACGTCGGATAAGGCTAGGATTGCGGCAGCCAGCAACCCTGCGTTGATCGCCCCAGGCTTTCCAATCGCGAGCGTGCCAACGGGGATGCCCCCGGGCATTTGAACGATTGACAGCAGGCTATCAACGCCTTGCAGCGCTTTTGATTCAACGGGAACGCCAAGCACGGGAAGCCTCGTCATTGCTGCTGCCATGCCGGGCAGATGCGCGGCTCCGCCAGCGCCTGCAATGATTACCTTGATACCGCGATCACTTGCGCCTTTGGCATAGGTGATTAACCGGTCGGGCGTGCGGTGTGCGGAAACAACCTTGGTTTCAAACGGGATATCCAATATTTCCGCGATACCAGCGGCATGGCGCATCACCTCCCAATCAGATGTGCTGCCCATGATGATGCCGATTACCGGCTTCGCATCAGTCATTTTGCTTCGCGCCCCGTTGCTTATCCCAAGGCCAATAGCTCTTAACCGGCTCAGCCTTGCTCTGCAATGGAGCATGACGTCCGCGCACTAATCGTTAAACGTGCCGACGGGTTCACGCACCCCCGCTAGGCCGCGGGCTTGAAGTTCGGCTTTCAACAGTTCGGGCTTGGGTGCCCAGAGAAACCCAAAGCTTAAACTGCCATGCTTTGTTTCGATCACATGATGAAGCCGGTGCGCTTGAATGATCCGCTTCATATATTCGCTCTTGGGAATGTAGCGTGTTCGTAGCCGTTTGTGGACGATCACATCGTGAAAGCCGAAATAAATCGCCCCATATCCAGCGATCCCAGCGCCAACCCATCCGGCCCAAGCGCCCCAATCAAGCTGAACACCGCCGTAAAGCAGGGCGATCGAGGGGGCTGCAAAAATAACCGCGTAAAGATCATTCAGTTCCCAATTGCCGCGCCGCGCACGGTGATGACTTTCGTGCAAAAACCAACCAAAGCCGTGCATTACCCAGCGGTGCGTGACATAGGCAAACGCCTCCATCGCCACGATGGTAGTAATGAAAATCGAGACACCGTTTATCCAAAACATGAACAGTACATAACAGCGTATTCAGCTTTCTGACACCCCCGCTTTTGCATATGGTTTTTCAGGCAGGGGGATGCCGCTCATTTGTCCTAGTGGCGTATCTGGACAAAGATGAGACGCATCACTCTGCCGCTTATCATCCCTTGACGAGAGGCTCTTATGGTTCGCACTGCTTTCGCCGCTGGCTTGTTGACCATTGTTGCGGCCTGCGCGAGTCCTGAAAGCCAAATCCGGGTTGGGCTCGTCAACGCGGGGCTATCAAAGCCAATGGCGGGGTGCATGGCGAGCCAGATGATCGGAAAATTGTCTCTCATTCAATTACGGCGGCTTGGTTCACTTGGTAATTTTGAACGTGAGAATATCCACGAAATGTCAGTTGACCGCTTTCTTCACAATGTGCGCGCGCTCAACGATCCAAAGGTTTTGGCGATCACAACGCGCGCCGGTTTGAACTGCGCGATCCCGGGTTAAACGCTACGCGCTCATCCTAAGGCTTTCCACAAGCGCCTGACTATGCTTTAGGCATTCGCATAT
The DNA here is from genome assembly GCA_043741135.1 of Sphingomonadales bacterium. Taxonomy (GTDB): domain Bacteria; phylum Pseudomonadota; class Alphaproteobacteria; order Sphingomonadales; family Sphingomonadaceae; genus Aquisediminimonas. Next base: position 2,920 of record JAYUAU010000055.1, read on the forward strand.
CCCATCGACAAAAGGTGAGCGCGAATGAATATCCACGAATATCAAGCCAAAGAATTGCTCGCGAAGTTTGGCGTTCCCGTGCCTGCGGGTATCGCCGCGATGAGCGTTGAAGAGGCCGTTGCCGCCACCGCTAAGCTCCCCGGGCCGCTTTACGTCGTGAAAGCACAAATTCATGCAGGCGGGCGCGGTAAGGGTAAGTTTATTGAACTTCCTCCGCAAGCAAAAGGCGGCGTCCGTCTTGCCAAATCTGCTGACGAAGTCCGCGCGGCGGCGAGCGAAATGCTAGGCAATACGCTCGTCACGATCCAAACTGGCCCAGCAGGCAAACAAGTCAACCGCCTCTACATCACTGACGGCGTTGATATTGCCAAAGAATTCTATCTGGCACTCCTCGTTGACCGCGCGACGAGCCGGATTGCGTGTGTTGTTTCAACCGAAGGTGGGATGAATATCGAAGATGTCGCGCACAACACACCCGAGAAGATCCATACCATTGCGATTGATCCCGCAACAGGTATCATGCCGCATCATGGCCGCTCAGTGGCAGCGGCACTCGAACTGAGCGGTGATTTGGCCAAACAAGCCGCGCACGTTCTGACGAAGCTTTATGAGGCGTTCATCGGCACAGATGCTGAGCAAATGGAAATCAACCCACTCGCGGTCACCGATGATGGCAAGCTGCTTGTACTTGATGCCAAGGTTGCGTTCGATGGCAACGCCATGTTCCGCCACAAGGATTTGATGGAACTCCGCGATCTTTCCGAAGAAGACGCATCCGAAATCGAAGCGTCGAAATATGACCTCGCTTACATCAAGCTTGATGGCAATATCGGCTGCATGGTCAACGGCGCTGGCCTTGCGATGGCGACAATGGATATCATCAAATTGAATGGCGAGTTCCCGGCTAACTTCCTTGATGTTGGCGGCGGCGCAACGACTGAAAAGGTGACCGCAGCGTTCAAAATCATCTTGAGCGATCCGGCAGTAAAGGGCATTCTCGTCAACATCTTTGGCGGCATCATGAAGTGTGACATTATCGCTGACGGTATCGTCGCAGCGGCCAAAGAGGTAAACCTTTCGGTGCCTTTAGTAGTGCGGCTTGAAGGCACTAATGTGCAACAAGGCAAGGATATTTTGGCCAATTCGGGCCTGCCGATTGTTGCCGCCAATGATCTGGGAGATGCTGCAAAGAAAATTGTGGCTGAGGTGCGGAAAGCAGCGTAGGATTTCAAAATGTCGGAGAATGTAGAAAACTTATTGCTGGAGCATATGAAGCGTTTTCAATCGACACTTGAACGTGTTGAACGAAAGCAAGATGAGTTAATCCGTCGGGTAGCAAATCTTGAAGGAGCCGTTGCGTCGATCATGCAGCATTTGGCACATCTTTCCGCTGCGGATGCGGCTCAACAATTGTCTATTGATCATATCAGCGAAAGGCTCGACCGGATCGAGCGTCGACTTGAACTCGCTAGCTAGTTTTCAGCGAATAATGTGATATCTGAGACTTGCATCAGCGCGAAAAATTGTGCAGTGCAGCGCGTTATTGACGTTCACGTAAATAAGAAGAAGGAAGAAGACCGATGAAAATTCTCGTCCCCGTCAAACGGGTGATCGATTATAACGTAAAGCCGCGGGTGAAGCCCGATGGTAGCGGTATCGATCTTGCGAATGTCAAGATGAGCATGAACCCATTTGATGAAATCGCGGTAGAGGAAGCGCTGCGGCTTCGTGAAAAGGGCGTCGCGACCGAGGTGATTGCGGTCTCAATCGGCGAGCAGAAATCGCAGGATACGTTGCGCACTGCGCTCGCGATGGGGGCAGACCGTGCGATCCTGATTGTAACCGAAGGCGAAGTTGAACCGCTTGCTGTGGCAAAGCTGCTCGCCAAAGTGATGGACGAAGAAGCGCCTGGCCTCGTGATTCTGGGCAAACAAGCAATTGATGATGATTGCAATCAAACCGGCCAGATGCTCGCTGCGCTCACGGGTCGTCCGCAGGGTACCTTCGCTAGTTCGGTGACTGTTGATGGTGATAAAGTCACCGTTGAGCGCGAAATCGATGGCGGTTCACAGACTGTTTCATTGAGCTTGCCCGCGATCATCACCACCGATTTACGCTTGAATGAGCCGCGCTATGCCTCGCTCCCAAACATTATGAAGGCAAAGAGCAAGCCGATGGCGCAGAAGACCCCTGCTGATTACGGTGTTGATGTCGCTAAACGTTTGGCGACGCTCAAGGTTGTTGAACCGCCGGTTCGTGTCGCAGGAATTAAAGTGGCTGATGTTGACGCGTTGGTTGCCAAACTTAAGGATATGGGAGTGGCGGCTTAACCGCCTACCCTGAGCCTGTCGAAGGGCTGTCCTTCGTGACTATCAGGCACAGAAAGGCAGGGCTTCGACAAGCTCAGCCTAAACAGATTTTGTGGCGGCATTCCCGCACAGGAGAATTGAAATGTCAGTATTGATTTGGGTAGAACATGATAATGCATCGCTAAAGGATGCGACACTTGCGGTTGTGACGGCGGCAACGCAATTGGGTGAAGTTCATGCACTTGTCGCGGGGAATGGTTGTTCAGCCGTTGCTGATCAGGCTGCGAAAATCGCAGGCGTTTCAAAAGTGCTGATCGCCAATGATGGTGCTTATGCCAACGGCCTGGCCGAAAACGTCGCGCCGCTGATTGCGGGCTTGATGGCGGGCTATGATGCCTTTCTCGCGCCTGCAACGTCGAACGGAAAAAACATCGCGCCGCGCGTGGCTGCTTTGCTCGATGTGATGCAGATCAGCGATATTTTGTCAGTTGAAAGCGCTGACACATTCACGCGTCCGATTTATGCGGGCAACGGCATTGCAACGGTGCAATCTGCTGACGCTAAGAAAATCATCACCGTTCGCGGCACTGCCTTTGCTAAGGCTGACCTCGACGGCGGATCGGCTTCGATTGAACCCGTATCCGGGGCTGGTGAAGCAGGGCTCTCAACCTTCCTCACGTCAGAAATCGCCAAAAGCGCGCGCCCTGAATTGACGAGCGCAAAGATCATCGTTTCAGGCGGTCGTGCGTTGCAGAACAGCGAAAATTTTCACGAATTGATTGAACCACTGGCAGATAAACTAGGCGCAGGCGTCGGCGCGAGCCGTGCGGCGGTTGATGCAGGCTATGTTCCCAACGATTATCAAGTCGGCCAGACAGGCAAGATCGTCGCCCCCGAAGTCTATATCGCTATCGGCATATCAGGCGCGATCCAGCATCTGGCGGGCATGAAAGACAGCAAAACGATCATCGCGATCAACAAGGATGAAGACGCACCGATTTTCCAAGTTGCCGATATCGGTTTGGTTGGCGATTTGTTTAAGATTGTGCCTGAGTTGACGGGGAAATTGTAAGCCGTCCGTAATTGGTGCTAAACGATTGGGGCGGTCAGCAATGGCCGCCCTTTTCGTTGTTGGTTTTGCACGAATGTTGTTTGAAAGGGCTGCTTTATGACGATGGCAAAAACCCGTTATTCGACTGTGGCGATATTGCTTCACTGGACGATTGCCGCAGCCCTGCTCTTTCAAATCATCCTTGGCAGCGCGATGGAGGGGCCACGGGATGCTGCGCGCTTTTCAATTTATCAGCTCCATAAATCGGTTGGGATTACGATCTTGTTGCTCACTGTGGCTCGGATTGGGTGGCGCATTGCTAATCCCCCGCCGCCGCTTTCTGACACTTTGCGCGTGTGGGAACGGAGGCTTGCTCATCTTACGCACGGCGGATTTTACGCTTTACTGCTGGCACTTCCGCTCACTGGCTGGCTGATCGTTTCAACAAGTAAAATTGCAGTGCCAACGCGGCTGTTTGGCCTGATCCCTTGGCCGCATATTCCCGTCGCCGATACGCTGCGCAAAATGGTGCACGGTTTCAGTGAGATCAGTCACGGACTGCTGGTATGGGGCATCTTAGCGCTGATTGTGCTGCATATTGCAGGTGCGCTTAAGCATCATTTCCTCGATAGTGACGCCGAACTTGATCGGATGATACCGGGCGCGAAGGCAGGCCGCTGGCTTGAGCCACGATTGATCATCATCGCGGTGGCAGCGCTGGGCTTGTTTGCCGCCGCGAACACTTATCCGTGGGTCAAGGCGCTGCCCCCCCTTATTCCTGCTCCAGATGCGCCTACCAAGGCACCTTCGGTGGCACCCATCGTTCAAGCAGCGCCTATCATTAAAGAAACGCCTGTTCAGTTCGAAGCTGCCACTAAAGCCGAAGCAGAGGCGAAATCGGATGAGTGGATTGTGCAAAAAGGGGCATCGTCGCTGGGTTTTGCAACGGTCTGGTCAGGCGCCGCTGTCAACGGCGGCTTTGGCGATTGGCGTGCCAAGATCAAATTCGATCCCGTAGCACTTGCCACGTCGTCAGTATCCGTCACCATTAACATGAGCTCAGTCACCGCGAGCGATAGCCAAGTGCAATCAGCACTTACTGGCAGCGATTGGTTTGATACAGGCGCGCATTCGCAAGCGACATTTAGTGCGACGTTATTTTCAGCAAAAGGCGGTGACCGCTTCGTCGCCAACGGAACGCTAACACTTCGCGGTGTTTCGCAACCACTTTCACTGCCGTTCACGCTGAAAATTGAGGGCGATCAAGCAGTCATGCGCGGCAGTGCGATTATTGACCGGATAAAGTTCGGCGTGGGGCAGGGTGATTGGAAAGCAACCACCGATGTTCCCGCAAACGTTAGCGTGTCAATCAGCATAAAAGCAAAGCGGAAGTGAGTTTGTTTGGAGGCCGAGCACCTTAGCGCTCGGCCTCCTCCCTCGCGGAGCGACCCGAGGGTGGATATGATCTCCGTTGACGGAGAAACTGTTGCAATCGATTTAATAGCGTTGGGGAACCAAACAATACACCGTTTGGTTCCCCTCCCCCGATACACGACCCGAGGGTGTATTTTCCCGATACGCTGGAAAAACTCGTAAACTTTCTAGCAGCGACGGTTGCCTGCGCGGTCAATCGCGCGTCCGGCTAGCGCGCCAACGCCTGCGCCAATGATGACGCCCGCCGTCTTATCGCCGCGCCGTCCCACAACTTCGTGGCCAAGCAAACCGCCTGCAATTGCGCCGATGATCGTGCCACCAGTGCCTTTGCTACAACGATCACTGCGGTAATCACGGTCATAACGATCTTCGCGGTCATTGCGGTCGTAGCGACTTTCGCGGTAATCACGCCGGTTATTATAATATTGATCGTTATAATTATTGTAATAGCCTTCGTTATAGTAACCGCGCGCAAACGCTGGTGCTGCTGATACACAAATGGCCAAGAAGGCTAACGAGTTAACAGCGGTCTTTACAACTGAACGTGCCATGACAATCTCCTTTATCAGGTGAGTTTTGAACCCGAAGGTTCCAGCCCCTGCTGATGATTTGTTAATAGCCGCTGTGATTTGATCCTTTGCTGAACATGATTGTTATCTCAAGTTAATCTGAATTTATCTCTCGTTCATAAAACAGCGTGATGGCGCGGGCGTATCTTTGCGCTAAAGGCGGTGGATCATGATCCGATATAAGTTCATATTGATCGGGTTTGCGCCGTTATTGCTACTCAGCGGGTCTCAAAAGCAGCCCGTGCCGCTCGCGCCGGTGCCAAACGCTGCAATCGATATCAAGGCGCGTGTCGTGATGAATACAATCGTGGCAACACGCTCACCCTTTCACTTTGTTAAGGCATGGACACTCTCATCAGCGAATCGCGACTTTGGCTCTGTGTCTGCAATGATGCGCGACTCGAGCGGATTTACTACGATCAGCGATCACGGTGCGATCACGCGCTTCAAAATGAGTGCTGATAGCGAGATTTTTAATGCCTCAATCGCACCTTTGCCGCGCGGTTGTGCGGCAGATGAACTCAAAACATCACGTGACGCAGAATCTCTCTCGCGCAACCCACGCACGGGGGAAGTGCTCATTGGGTTTGAATGGAGCAATTCGATTTGCAGGTCTGAGGCCAGCCTGACAAAGGCGTTAAAGCGAACTGCGCCTCAGGCGATGCGCGCGTGGCCCATTTTGGCAGGGGCGGAAGCGCTTGTTACGCTGCGCGGTGGAGCAACGATTGTGTTTGCTGAGCAAAGCAGCGTGGCGGGTGAGACTAGCCCAATGCTGATCTTTGATGGTGATCCGACATCTGCCAGCACGCGCGTGTCGAAAGCATCATATCGGCCACCTGCTGGATATAAGCCAACTGACGCGGCTCAGCTGCCTGACGGACGGTTAGTGATCGTTAACCGGCGGTACGAATTTCCCTTGAGGTTCTCAGCCGTGATTACAATCGCCAACCTTGAAGGACTTCGGCGCGGCGGAACGCTGTCAGGCGAGATTGTCGCGCGGCTTGACGATCAAAGCATCGCCGAAAATTACGAGGCGATTGCGGTATCGCAAAAGGGCGAGCGGACATTCGTGTGGGTGATGAGCGATGATAATTTCATCGCTCTGCAATCAACCAAGCTGTTGATGTTTGAAATGGTGAGCACAAACCCCACCAAACCTAGAGCATGATGAGTTTAGGTAGAGCAAATGTGTTCCCCTGCGTAGGCAGGGGTCCAGTCCCAGACAAAAAGAGTCTTTGTTAAGGTCTGGACCCCTGCC
>JAYUAU010000056.1:0-9434 GCA_043741135.1 Sphingomonadales bacterium
ACGGGCGCACCGATCACGCCGGTATGGGGCGGCCGCCCCATACCGGCACCTTGATTATGCATTCATAACAAGATTACACCAAACTAACGAGGCTCAGGGATGCGGATAGGGGTGTGCCAAGCTTTTGCGGTAACATCCATTTCAACGGGTCTGTTCATCCAGCCAAGTCATCAATCCTTGCGCAATCGCCCTGAAACTGGTCGCCGCAGCGCTTTCCCCAGCAGCGGGTGGTTCCCCCGCATCAGAGGCTTTGCGAATTTCGATGTCGAGCGGAATGCGGCCCATGAAGGCATAACCCATATCGCGCGCGGCTTTCTCAGCCCCGCCGTTTCCAAACGGATCAGATAAATCTCCGCATGAGGGGCATACATAACCCGCCATATTCTCGACGATCCCGATAATCGGCACCGTCGATTGCGTGAACAAGTCAATCGCACGCGTCGCATCAATGAGCGCCAAATCCTGCGGGGTTGATACGATGATCGCGCCGACGGGCTTATGCTTTGAAATCATCGATAGCTGCACATCGCCTGTTCCGGGCGGCAGATCAACGATGATCAAATCGCAGTCCCCCCAATCCGCATCAATCAATTGACCGAGTGCATTGCCCGCCATCGGCCCGCGCCACGCGACCGCTTGGCCCGGTTTTACAAGATGCCCCATTGAAAGCATCGGCACGCCAAAGCGCGTTGGTACAGGCTCAAGCTGTTTATCCTTCGCGGTTGGACGAGCACCCTCAGTATCCATAAGGCGCGGCTGAGAGGGCCCGTAAATATCAGCATCGATCAGCCCCACCTTGCACCCCATCCGCGCAAGCGCCACCGCGAGATTAGCAGAGAGCGTTGACTTGCCAACCCCGCCTTTCCCGCTGGCGATGGCGACTAAGCGGCGGCCCACTTTTTGCGACGTCATCGCAATCCGGATATCGGTAACACCAGCGAGCGCTTCGATTGATTGATGAACCGACTTATCAAGCGCATCGCGCTGTTCGGGCGATAGACCAGTGACGTCGAGGATCATGCTAACGCGACCATCGGTGAAACGCGGAGCGTCAATCCGTTTTGCCGTCATCAGACCCCCTTTACCAAGCGGGTCTGGAATGGCCTCAAGCGCGGCGGATAGAAGTGCGATATTAGTCATAAAGGGTGCTTTACGCAGACTTTTATTCTGTGCCACTGTTTTTCACGTTCAGGCTCCCTATAATAGATTTATGAACGAAAAAACTGGCTGGCGCGCGCAGGCAATTGCGCTGTTTAATGATCGTGGCCCCTGGGGTGGAAAGTCTGGCGGAAGCTCGGGCGGCGACAATGGGGGGGGCGGCGGAGATGGCCCGCGCAACCCGTGGAGCCAGCCCCCTGGCGGCGGTAAACCGCGCGGGCCGAACCGCAGTTCAGCGCTTGATGAAATGATGAAGAAGATGCGCGGCCTTAGCGAGGGCGGCGGCGGTGGCGGCGGTAATTTTGGCGGCGGGTTTGGCAGTGGCCCTTCAGGCGGCGTGATCAGGCTTGCGATAGGCGCAGTAATTGCGCTGTGGATTATCTTCACTAGTTTTCACCAAATTGGCCCGCAGCAATCAGGCGTCATCACGCGCTTTGGCAGTTTTGAAGGGCGTCTGTCGCCGGGTATCGGGTTGACCTTCCCGTGGCCGATTGACAGCGTTGAAAAAGTTGATGTGCAAGCGATTAAAACAATCGATATTCCAAGCGGCAGCGGCCAAAACCTTGTTTTGACGAGTGACCAGAACATCGTTGATCTCGCTTATTCGATCCGCTGGGATGTGCGCAGTCCTGAACTGTATCTCTTTCAATTGGCTAAGCCCGAAGAAACGATCAGCGAAGTCGCCGAAAGCGCGATGCGCGAAGTGCTCAGCCAATTCACGCTCAACGATGCGATTGGCGCGGGGCGGACGCAGATTGAACAACAAGTGCAATTGCGGATGCAAAGCCTGCTTGATCAATACCGCGCAGGCGTGAACGTTCAGGGTGTTGCGATTAAAAAGGCTGATCCGCCAGATGAAGTGATCGAGGCGTTCAAAAAAGTGTCAGCAGCGCAGCAATCAGCGCAGACATCAATCAACCAAGCCAATGCTTATGCGCAACAAATCACTGCGCGCGCTGATGGTGAATCGGCTCAGTTCGACAAGATTTATGAGCAGTATCGGCTTGCGCCCGGCGTTACGCGCCGACGGATGTATTATGAAACGATGGAAGAAGTGCTTGGTCGCGTCGATAAGACGATCGTCGAATCGGGCGGTGTGACATCCTATTTGCCGCTGCCTGAAATCAAACGCCGCGCCGCACCACAGGAGCCAGCAAAGTGAGTGAGGAAACAATGTTTGACCGCTTAAAGCGCAATCCAATTGGGCTTGGCCTGATGGTCGTTGCGCTGCTCGTTTTGTTACTCAACACCTTCGTCGTCGTGCCAGAAACACGCCAAGGCGTTGTGCTTCGACTCAGCAAGCCTGACCGGATTTTAAACGGCTACCGCGCGAAAGACAGTTTTGGAAATACCGGCGCTGGCCTCAAGGTGATCATCCCCTTCTTCGAGGAAGTCCGTTGGATCGATAAACGCGTGCTTGATGTCGAAATGTCAAAGCAGCAAGTCCTGTCTACCGACCAGCTTCGCCTGAGTGTTGACGCCTTTGCGCGCTTCCGGATCACTGATCCGCTGCGGATGGTGACCTCGGCAGGCACCGTTGAGCGTGTGTCTGAGCAACTGGCCCCCATCTTGGGGTCTGCGCTCCGTAACGAACTTGGCAAGCGCACGTTTGCTGCGATGCTCACGCCTGAACGTGATACCGTAATGCTCAATATTCGGCGCGGTCTTAACCGTGTGGCAAAGCAATATGGTGCTGAGATTGTTGACGTGCGGATCAAACGCGCCGATCTTCCTGACGGGACTCCGCTCGACAGTGCGTTTGAGAGGATGCGGACGGCGCGTGAACAAGAAGCGTTGACGATTCAAGCGCAAGGCCAGAAGAATGCACAGATCATTCGAGCCCAAGCGGATGCAACGGCATCGAAAACATATGCGGCTGCGTTTGGTAAAGATGCTGATTTTTATGATTTCTATCGTGCTATGCAATCATACCGTGTTACCTTTGGGGCTCAAGCGCAGGGTCAAACGAGTGTAATTTTGTCACCAAGTAATGACTATCTACGCGAATTCCGTGGTGGGAAATGATTTCGTTCAATGTTCGTTAAGCCGTTAGATTACAGCATGATGAACGAGAATTGGGCTTTGAGTCGCCCGTAATATTGGAGAATGATCCGTGCGTTACGCTTATGCCATTACGACAGCCTTGCTTTTGGGCGGCACCGCCGCAACGCTGGCACTGCAATCGCCAAGCACCGCGCAGACCGCGCAAAATGAACCTGGATTGATCCAAGCGTCTGCTCCGCCAAAAGCGGGAGCGCCCGGCAGCTTTGCTGATTTGGTGGCGCAGCTTCAGCCAGCGGTGGTCAATATTTCAACGACACAGCGCGTTGAAGTCGCACAACAGCGCAACCCTTTTGCAGGCACGCCGTTTGGCGATATTTTCGGCGGCGGTGACGCGCAACAAGGCAATAACGGTCGCCCCGTAACGCGCGAGGGCCAGTCGCTTGGCTCAGGCTTCATCATTTCGGCTGATGGCTATATTGTTACGAACAACCATGTGATTGCGGGCGGCGAAGGCCCCAACAGTAATTCGGTCGTCACCTCGATCAAGGTGATCATGCCTGATCGCACGGAGTATGAGGCAAAGCTGATCGGTCGTGACCCACGTTCGGATTTGGCGGTGCTCAAGATCAATGCGACCAACCTTCCGTTTGTGAAGTTTGGCGATTCAACGCGGACTCGTGTTGGCGATTGGGTTGTTGCCATCGGCAATCCCTTTGGCCTTGGCGGCACAGTGACGGCAGGGATCGTTTCAGCGCTTCACCGCAATACTGGTGTGGGTGGTGGCAGTGATCGTCAAATCCAAACCGATGCGTCGATCAACCAAGGCAATTCAGGCGGCCCGATGTTTGATTTGAGCGGCAATGTGATTGGCATCAATTCATCGATTTATTCGCCCAGCGGCGGCAATGTCGGGATTGGCTTTGCGATCCCTGCTGAAATTGCGTGGCCGATTGTGCAGACGCTCAAAGGCGGCGCGCGCGTGAAGCGCGGCTATCTCGGCATTCAAATCCGTCCGCTTGAGGAAGGCTTTGCTGACGCACTAAACCTTGAGAAAAATCGCGGTGAATTTGTTGAGCGGGTTGAACCCGGCGGCGGCGCGCAGAAAGCAGGCATTCGCGAAGGCGACGTGATCATCAAGGTCAATGGTAAGGACGTGACGCCAGACGACACATTGTCATTCATCGTTTCAAATCTGGCGATTGGATCGCGTGTTCCCATCGAATTGTTCCGTGAAGGCAAACGGATGACGGTAACCGCGCTGCTCGGCGAACGGCCTGATGAAGATAAGCTCGCGCTCACGGGGGATACGCCACAAAAGGGGCTTGAGCCTGAGGATTCCAAATCGAGCGCTGCTGCTTCACGCGAAGCTCTTGGGCTTGCGCTCCAGCCGTTAACGCCAGAAATCGCGCGTCAGCTTCAGTTGACGGGCGCGGTCAAAGGCGTTGTGATTGGGGCGGTCGATCCCTCAAGTGACGCAGCAGCGAAGGGGCTTCAACGCGGTGACATCATCGTTTCGATAAACCAACGCGCAACGGTGAGCGTTGCTGAAGTGGCGGCGGCTACATCAGCTGCGAAAACCGCGGGTCGCGGTAATGTGCTGCTTTATGTTCAGCGCGGGAACGCTACGCCAAGGTATGTGCCGGTGAAAATCCGGCAGGGGTAATTGTCAAGGCAAATGCATTTGGACTTTTGGTGCTCCCTTGGCGAAGGCAGGGGTTCAGACGGGCCGCGTTTTTGAGGCTTCGCCGCTTCGTTTGAGACAGGACTGGGCCCCTGCCTTCGCAGGGGAACGCGAAAAGTCATTCACCCGATTGCCTCGGGTAATTGTCCTGCCCACTTCCCCACGCCCCTCGTTCGCGTTAAGACAACCACGTAATCGTATAAGGGAGAGCGTAAAATGGCGGATGATGGTTTGTTCATTGGGCTTGGTGGCGGAAAACGTCAGGTTCTTAACCTCAAGCGTGCGAACCGCCACGGCTTGATTGCGGGCGCAACGGGCACCGGCAAGACAGTTACGCTACAAGGGATGGCCGAAGGCTTCTCCAAAATAGGTGTGCCTGTGTTCGTGTCAGATGTTAAGGGTGATCTTGCGGGCATGGCGATGGCGGGATCGCCGATGCAGAAAATGCATGATGTTCTCGCCGCGCGCTCAGCTGAAATTGGCGATACTGACTGGACTTATGTCGATAATCCGGTTCAGTTCTGGGATTTATTCGGCGAACAAGGCCACCCGATCCGCACGACGATTTCCGAAATGGGGCCGCTTCTGCTCTCGCGGTTGATGGATTTGAATGAAGTTCAGGAAGGCGTTCTCACCATCGCCTTCCATGTTGCTGATAAAGACGGGCTGCTGCTGCTTGATCTTGATGATCTCCAACTCATGCTCGCGCATATTGCTGAACGCGCTGATGAACTTTCGACGACTTACGGCAATGTATCAAAGGCAAGCGTCGGCACAATCCAGCGCTCATTGCTCCAATTGCGCAGCCAAGGCGGCGATCATTTCTTTGGTGAGCCAGCACTTGATCTCGAAGATTTCTTCAAGATTGACGAACAAGGCCGCGGCGTGATCAATATCCTGGCCGCGGATAAATTGATGGCGAGCCCCAAACTCTATTCAACCTTCCTGCTGTGGATGCTGTCCGAATTTTTCGAAACGCTCCCTGAAATCGGTGACCCCGATAAGCCCAAGCTCGTGTTCTTCTTTGATGAAGCGCATTTGCTGTTCAACGATGCGCCCAAGGCACTGCTTGAAAAGATTGAGCAAGTCGTCCGCTTGATCCGCTCGAAAGGTGTTGGCGTCTATTTCATCACGCAAAATCCGATTGATATCCCTGAAAATGTTGCCGCCCAATTGAGCAACCGCGTGCAACATGCCTTGCGCGCGTTCACCCCGCGCGATCAGGCGGCGGTTCGGTCTGCGGCGACAACGTTTCGTGCTAATCCTGGGGTTGACGTGGCGACGGTGATCACCGAACTTAAAGTGGGCGAAGCACTTGTTTCTTTGCTCCAAGCTGACGGTTCGCCAACGCCGGTTGAGCGAACACTCATTAAAGCGCCGGGCTCACGGCTTGGCCCCGTAAGCGCGCAGGAACGCGCGATCATGATCCAGACTGATGCCGTGGGTAACAAATATGATACGCTGATTGACCGCGAGTCAGCCGAAGAAATATTGCTCGCGAAAAGCGCTGAGGCAGGCGCTGCTGCTGCCCAAGAAAAAGCTGACGCCGAAGACGATAAGGCCGATGCGATTGCAGCGAAGGAAGCAGCGCGCGCTCAAGTGGTTGCAGACCGTGAATCCGCACGTCTTGCTAAAGAAGCTGACCGTGCCGCGATCATCCAAGCACGCGAGGATGCCAAGCCGAGCATGGCTGAAAAGCTTGTTGCCTCAGCCGCGCGGTCAGCCGCGACGAGTGTTGGGCGTAAGGTTGCGGGTCAGCTTGGTGCCCAATTGCTCCGCGGGCTGCTTGGCGGGTTGTTCAAGGGGCGGTGATCGGCAAGCCTCGCCCGCCGCGTTCGCCGCTAGACAGCGCGAAGGGTGATTTGCCCGCGAGTGTGTGGCCGCCGAGTTTTAGCACAGCGTCAGCAGCCGTCGCGGCGGCGGTGTTTCAGTTGGAGCGGAGCCAGTATTTTTCGGCGGCCGATATTCGTGAAGGACAGCAGTGCCAATTGGCCGCGCTCGCCGCGCATTTTGAAACGCATTCACTCTGGTTTGCGCAGCGGATGGCAGCGGCGCGCGGCAGTGTGGGGAATGATCGGCTTCGAAAGCTCCCCTTGCTCACCCGCCGTGATGTGCAAGCCAATTTTGCGCAACAACATGTCGTGGCGCTTCCCGAAGGCTACGGCCCTGCCACCCAAGTCAGCACATCGGGATCGACGGGCGAACCTGTCACACTGTGGCGAACTCAAGTTAATCTGCTCCACTGGCTCGCGCAGACGATGCGCTGGCATTTATGGGATGAGGCCGATTTTAGCGGCAGGCTGGCGACCATCCGTGCGCTAATGCCGATATCTGGTGTCGCCGAAAATTGGGGCAATCCGATCACATTGTTTGCTGATACGGGGCCATTACTGCGGATCGATATTGAGGATGATATTAGCAAGCAGCTTGACGCGTTGATCGCGTTTAAGCCGACAAGCCTGATTATCTATCCCAGCAATCTTGAAGCCATGCTGGTTGAGATGGAAGCGCGCGGGTGCAAATTACCAAGTCTCAAGCGCGTCCGCACGCTCGGCGAAACACTTTCTGATGAGGTGCGCAAACGCGCCAAACGTCAGTTGAGCGCGCATGTCAGCGATTGCTATACGTCCGAAGAATTTGGCTATGTCGCGCTGCAATGCCCGGAGAGCGGACTTTATCACGTCATGGCCGAAAGCTTGATCGTTGAAGTATTGGATGAGGCAGGGCGCGCCTGTGCAGACGGGCAAACGGGCCGGCTGGTGATCACTGATCTCCATAATTTTGCGACGCCAATGATCCGGTATGAAACTGGCGATTATGCCATTGCAGGCCCCAAAGCCTGTGCATGCGGGCGTGGATTGCCAAGCCTGCGCAAGGTGCTTGGCCGCACCCGCAATATGATCATTAAGCCTGATGGCACCCGCCACTGGCCGATGACGGGATATAAGAAATTTCGCGATATTGCGCCAATCGTCCAATATCAAATGGTGCAGAATGCAGTTGATGCGATTGATATGCGACTGGTAACCGAACGCCCCCTGACAGCGGCTGAGGAGGCCGCGTTGCGCGCTCATTTGAGCAAGACGCTTGGGCTGGGCATTGATGTGACTTTCATTTACTTTGAGGGTCGCCTACCGCTTAACGCGAACGGAAAGTTTGAAGAATTTCTGTCGTTGATCGGAGAAACATAGATGAGCCGCCCGCAATTACCCGCTGAAATCGCCGCCTCAATCGTCGATCCAAAAGCTTATGGTGAGTGGGACGGGCTTCAGCGTAATTTCAGCTGGGCGCGTGCCAATATGCCCTTGGGGATCGTTGACAGTGGGAACTTTGATCCTTTCTGGGCGATCACGCGCCACGCCGATATCCTGGAGGTCAGCCGCAATAATGCGCGCTTTGCCAGTGGTCAGCGGATGACGACGCTGATTGATCGTGACGGCGAAAAGATTGCACGCGCGGCAACACCAAATGGCGATGGCCATCTGGTGCGCTCGCTTGTGCAAATGGACGCGCCTGATCATATGAAATACCGCCTGCTCACGCAAAGCTGGTTTATGCCAAAGAATTTGCGGTCGATTGAGGCGCGTATTCGCGAAATTGCAAAGGCAAGCGTTGAAAAGATGCTCGCGATGGGCGGCGACTGTGATTTCGCAAAGGATGTCGCCGCCGCTTATCCGCTTCATGTTATCATGAATATACTCGGTGTGCCGCCCGAGGATGAGCCGCGTATGCTGATGCTCACGCAGCAACTGTTTGGGCCAACTGATCCTGAGATCAACCGCGCACGCGCTGAAATTACGAGTGCTGAACAAGCAGTGGCGATGTTGCAATTTGTGATTGCTGATTTTGAAAGCTATTTCAGCGCGATCACCGCAGACCGACGGATCAATCCGCGCGATGATCTCGCCACCGTAATTGCCAATGCGAGCGTGAACGGCGCGCCGGTAGGCGACCGTGAGGCGAACGGCTATTATATGATCGTTGCCACCGCAGGCCATGATACGACATCAGCCTCAACCGCTGGAGCTATCATGGAGCTGGCTAAAAATCCTGAGCTGTTCGCGCGCTATCGAAAGGGTGATGCTGATTATGCAGGGCTGATCGAAGAAGCGATACGCTGGTCAACGCCCGTCCAGCATTTCATGCGGTCAGCCACCGAAGATTGCGAAGTAAGCGGGCAAACGATCGCCAAGGATGATTGGATGATGCTCTGTTATTCGAGCGCGAACCGTGATGAGGCAGTGTTTGATGATCCCTTCACTTTCAATCCTGACCGCAAGGCCAATGCTCAGGTTGCGTTTGGTTACGGCGGGCATGTCTGCCTTGGCCAGCATCTCGCGCGGATGGAAATGCGGATATTGATGGAAGAACTGCTGCCGCGTCTGGCTTCGCTGGAACTGGCGGGGGAGCCCGCGCGCGTTGAATCGACATTTGTGGGCGGGCTGAAGCGTCTGCCGATCCGGTTTAGAGTGGCTTGATAAGAACTGAATTCGATTAGAGCATGATGAGTTTAGGTAGAGCAAATGTGTTCCCCTGCGTAGGCAGGGGTCCAGTCCCAGACAAAAAGAGTCTTTGTTAAGGTCTGGACCCC
>JAYUAU010000057.1:0-45704 GCA_043741135.1 Sphingomonadales bacterium
CCGCCACACCAAAAGGCCGAAGACATGACCGCACCCGAAACCTGTTATAAAAGCTCAATTAACCCTTGATCGCAGAGCGCCGTCCAGACATGACAGGTGCAATAACCCCCAAACCTCCTCCATTCCCCTTCGCGCCTTCGCGCCTTCGCGTGAACCCTTCAACGCCTGAGCGCGCGTCACCGCCGGTAATTTTGACTCACGCGAAGCCGCGAAGACGCGAAGGAGGCATCTCACCGCGAAATTTGACGAGCTAGCCAATCCCCGCCAGAATCACGCCCGCCATGAACGTCGTCCAGATCATCAACGCCGCCGACCCTGCCGAAGTCGCGCGGCTTTACGCGTTCCATTGGACCGACGATGAGTGGGCCGACGCAGCGACCTTCCGCCGCTTCAAATCCATGCTCAACGCCGCTATTGGGATTAGCGGAACGATGCGCGCAGTGGTTGGGCCGATTGCCAGTGACTTTGGCGAGGAGAGCGAAATCACCCGCTACGAAGTTGACGGCGATGATGGCAGCGGGACGCATTGGTCGCTGGGCTTTACGTCCTGGGCAGTTACGCTGACACCTCACTTAACCCCCAAATTTCTAGTGCTAACGAGACGTAGCGGCACCTTCGGGCGCGGGGCCACCCAATAGGGGTGTCCCCGAATGAAATATGAAAAGGAAACCTGCGGATGGTTCACCTGCCCCGTCTCGTGATCCTCAACGTGCCTCACCATGTCACGCAGCTGGCACGTTCCGCGTGCACACTATCAATCAGGTTCGAACCATTCCCCATAGCCTTGGTGTGTGAACCAAATCTGGCGGCCACACAACAGCCGGGCAAACAGCTAAACATTCTCAATCACCAACAAGATATTGCGCCTGTGCCCAAGCGGTGGCACCATGCGTGATTATGGTAACTCGCGTGCGGAACATCAAGGAACTGGCTGAGCTGGCGGGCGTATCGCCGGGCACTGTTTCTCGGGCTTTGACTGATACGGGCTTGATCAGCCAGAAGACGCGCGAGCGGATTAAGGTTCTGGCGCGCGAACATGATTTCCGGCCCAATATCATGGCGCGCAATTTGCGGATTCAGAAAACCGGCGCGGTGGGGGTTGTGATCCCGCTTGGACATGAAACGGGCCAGCATGTGTCTGATCCCTTTTTCATCACGATGCTCGGGCTTCTCGCTGATGAGCTGACCGACCGTGGTTATGATCTTGTGCTGTCACGCGTCATCCCGACGGGCAGCGACTGGCTTGATAGGCGCGCTGATTCGGGGCGTGTCGATGGTTTGATTGTGATTGGCCAATCGGATCAACTTGAGGTGCTCGAACGCGTTGCCGCGCGTTACTTGCCGCTGGTGGTGTGGGGCGGCCACTGCGCTGGCCAAATCCACTGCTCGGTTGGATCGGATAATGAGTTGGGCGGCGCGCTGGCGGCACAACATTTGATCGAGCAAGGTTGCAAGCGGATATCGTTTTTCGGTGATCCGCGCGCGCTTGAGATCGAACAGCGGCTGACGGGGTGTAAGGCCGCGATGGCGCGCGCGGGCTTGCTTGAGAGTCTGTCAATCGTTCCGGCGCATCTTGTCGCAGAAGCGGCGCATCCTGATATTGCGGCGTTCCTTGGGGCATCACGCGAACGCCCCCAAGGCATTGTTGCGGCGTCCGACGTAATCGCAATGAGCGCACTGCGGGCACTGTCTGAATTCGGGCTAGCAGTGCCGGGCGATGTCCGCGTGATTGGCTATGACGGCTTGGAGCTTTCGCAGCATACCGTCCCTCGGCTATCGACGATTCGCCAAGATTTGACCGCGGGGGCGCATCATCTTGTTGATCTTTTGCTGCGCAGAATCGCTGGCGAAGCGACGGCGTCGATTGTCATGAAGCCCGAACTTGTCGTTCGGATGTCAACCTAACCGAAGCGAAACCAGTCGATGAAGAGGGGTCTCACCCTGAACTCCGCCCGATATCCCCAAAATTTGCAATCGATTGTTGAATTCCCTCGCGGATCGATTTAGAAGCAACGCAAAAGGGGATCAATGTGTCGTCGCAATGTGTCGAAATCCAGTCTGGCGGAAAGTATCAGCGAGTTCCCAGCATCTGGACAGCAGCGCATGTTGGGGGAATTGACGCCGCACAGCTTCCTGAGATCGCCATTATCAGCGCGAAAGATGCGCATCCGCTCAATCCGCAACTAGCGCTTTGGGACATTTGGCCGGTGCAATTGGCTGACGGCACCGTTGCTGAGGTCGCGGGCGGCAGTTTGTGGAACATCCTCTGCGCCCCGCGCGGCGGTGATCCCGATCATAGGCACGATGTTGCGCGGTTGCGATTGCTCTTCCGACACGGGGAACTGTGGACTGATTGCGGAAACTTACTGCCCGATGGATTTTCGCCAGGCAGTCGCGAATGGTCTGGCTCGACGCGGTTAAACGATGCCACTGGCGACGTGACGTTATGGTTTACAGCTACGGGTCAACGCGGCGACGGCGCGAGCGATTTCGAGCAGCGCTTGTTTCACGCGGTCGGAACGCTCGATCTAACGGGGCCATTCCCCGCGATTGGAGATTGGCGCGAGCTTGCTGAGACTGTGCGCAATGACGGTCAATATTATGCAAACCTCGCGACGCATCAAGGTGTGGCTGGCCGCATCAAGGGCTTTCGCGACCCTTATTGGTTTCGTGATCCAGCCGAGGGCAAAAGCTATATATTGTTCACTGGTTCGCAATCAGCGGCTGTATCGCAGTCGGAATATGACGGGGTAATCGGCATTGCGGAAGCAAAGGGCGACGACGGGGACTATGCCCTGCTGCCCCCCATCATCGATGCCGCTGGCGTGGTGAACGAGCTCGAACGACCGCATATATTTGTCCATGCCGGCCTTTATTACCTCTTCTGGTCATCGCATAGCGGTGTGTTCGCGCCGAACGTGGCTGCGGGGCCGACAGGTCTATACGGTATGGTGGGGCCATCACTCTTCGGGCCGTTTGAGCCGCTCAATGGATCAGGGCTTGTTCTTGCCAACCCTGCGTCAGAACCCCGGCAATGCTATGCGTGGCAAGTTCTTCCCTCGCTCGACGTGGTCAGCTTTATCGATTATTGGGGAGTGGAAGGCCGCGACATTGAGGCCGATGCAGCCTTGAAGGTCGCGCACTTTGGCGGCACACTCGCCCCCATGATTAAGATCAGCCTGAGCGGCGCTACCAGCCGGATCGTCGCAGGCGGCGCATGACGAGCACAACGCCGCTTTTTGGCTGTATAGAGGCCGGTGGCACGAAGTTCATTGTCGGCACCGCAACGTCTCCGCACGATATCCATGAGCGCATCAGGATCGAAACGACGCAGCCCGACGCGACAATAAGCGCGGCGATCGATTGGTTGAAGCATCAGCCCCCGCTTGCCGCTATTGGCATCGCGAGCTTTGGCCCGCTTGAGCTTGACCCGAAAGCCGACAATTGGGGTCATATCACAACAACATCCAAAGCGGGGTGGAGCAATACCGATTTCGCAGCGCGTGTTGCCCGCGAAATGGGCATCCCCGTCGGATTTGATACTGACGTGAACGGCGCTGGCCTCGCTGAAGCACGGTGGGGAGCGGGACAAGGGCAGCGAGTGAGCGTTTACATCACCGTGGGCACGGGCATCGGTGGCGCGGCCATCGTCGAAGGAAAACCACTAATCGGCCTCAGCCATTCTGAAATGGGACATATCCGCCCCCAGCGGCACGCCGATGATCTTGGTTTTGCGGGCATTTGTCCATTCCACAGTGACTGTCTGGAGGGTCTTGCGAGTGGTCCCGCGATCAAGGCGCGGTGGGGGGCATCGCTTTCAGAGCTTCCCGCTGATCATCCTGCGCACGCCATTATCGCTTGGTATCTAGCGCAATTGGTGACCACGCTCCAATCGATCATGGAGCCGGGTCGTATCATAATGGGCGGCGGTGTGATCGATACGCCGGGGCTGATAGACCGTATCCAAACGGAAGCCGCAGTGTTGGGGTCAGATTATTTTCGCGGGAGTGCGCGTGACATTGTCGTTAGGCCTGCGCTTGGGGATCGCGCAGGGCTTTTAGGCGGCCTTGCGCTTGCAATTGATTGTGTCGCGACCTGAGCAAGAGGCACGAATGATAGGAGAGAGACGATGGCACCACTGGGATCAAAACCGCATCTGACGTGGGTTAAAATCCTTCAGATGAACGTTGGTTTTCTCGGGCTGCAATATAGTTTTGGTCTCCAGCAAGCCAATATGTCCCCGATCTGGGGCTATCTTGGCGCGGCTGAGGCTGATTTTTCGTGGCTCGGGATCGCGGGGCCACTCACCGGCCTGATTGTCCAGCCGATCATCGGCGTGATGAGCGACCGGACGGGCGGCAAATGGGGGCGGCGCACACCTTACTTCTTGATTGGCGCGCTGATGTGTTCGCTTGGCCTTTTTTTGATGCCGCTCAGCAGTGCAATCATCATGGCCTTCTCACTGATGTTCCTGCTTGATGTTGGCAATAATGTGACGATGGAGCCGTACCGCGCTTATGTGAATGATCGACTCAACCCCGATCAGCGCGGATTTGGCTTTCTCAGCCAGAGCGCGTTTACCGGTCTTGCGCAAACGCTCGCTTATCTTAGCCCGTCTTTGCTCGTCTGGTTTGGCGTGACCCAAACCGGCATCTCGACTGACGGCGTGCCTGAATTCGTGCGTGTCTCGTTCTGGATTGGGGCGTTTCTATCGGTGGCAACGATCCTCTGGTCGATCTGGAGCGTGCCTGAACTGCCGCTCAGCGACGGTGAGAAGGCGCGCATTGCAAGCCTCCCTAAAGGCATATCGGCTACATTCACAGAAGTGCTCGAAGCCGCTAAGGACATGCCCGCAGCAATGCGGACAATGGCGTGGATGAGCCTGTTCCAATGGTATGCGATGAGCTGTTTATGGGGCTATGCCAATAATTCAGTGGCGCGCTCTGTTTTCAAAACTGCGGATAACAAGTCTGAAGCCTTTCAGTTTGCACAATTGCTTTATGGGCAGGTTGGCGCATCGTATAATTTCATCGCTTTTTTGACCGCGCTTGCGATGCCCGTCTTTGCAAAAAAGATTGGAGCGTCGCGGCTCCACGCAATCTGCCTTAGTGCGATGGCGGTCGCGTTTCTCACCTTCCCGCTGATTGAGAGCAAGTGGCTGATCTTCTTGCCAGCCCTCGGGTTTGGCATTGGATGGGCGAGCATCATGGGCAATCCTTATATTGTGTTGGCCAACAGCATTCCGCCCGAGCGCACAGGCGTTTATATGGGTCTGTTCAATGTGATGATCTGCGCGCCGATGATCCTTTATGCCTTCACCATGAAATTCCTATATGAGCCTGTGCTGGGCGGTGATCCGCGCAATATCATGAGGCTCGGAGGGGTGCTGATGATCTGCGCGGCAATTGCGGTTTGGCGGGTCAAACAACCCGAAAATATGCTCGCTTCAGCGGTGCGAGCCTAAGACATGTGTTGCCGTCGTGCAACAGATTTGGGTTCAGAAATAGTTTTATGCAAACGTTTGCGGAAATTCCTTGCAATCGATTTCCGATTTGATATTTTACCAGTGAATTTTGGCGTGGTCAGCGCCGAATCGTAGAGATAGCATCCAAGGGAGGATTTTTATGCGCACCAATAGTTTCAAAGCTTACGCATCAGCACTGGCGATAATCGCGGTGGCCGTTTCGGTGCCAGCCTTCGCTCAAGCAGCCGAGGACGCCGCCGTTGAAAACGAAGAAATCATTGTAACGGGTGTTGCGCGTGGGCAGAACCGCCTTGATAGCTCAGTCTCGGTCAGTTCGGTGTCACCTGACGCAATTGCTAATATTTCGCCGCGCTCGGTCGCCGAATTGTTCCGCAACTTGCCTGGCATCCGCTCAGAAAGCTCGGGCGGTGAAGGCAATGCCAACATTCAAGTGCGCGGCCTTCCTGTGGCATCGGGCGGCGCGAAGTTCCTTCAACTTCATGAAGACGGCCTTCCCGTTCTCGAATTTGGTGACATCACCTTTGGCAACGCTGATATTTTCCTCCGGGCTGATTTCAATGTCGCGCGCGTCGAATCGATCCGTGGTGGTTCAGCGTCAACCTTCGCGTCTAACTCGCCGGGTGGCATCATCAACCTCATCTCCAAAACGGGTGAGCAAGAAGGCGGATCAATCCAACTGCTCGGTGGCCTTGATTACGGCGAATATCGGTTGGACGCAGATTATGGCGGCAAATTGGGTGAAGACCTGACCTTCCACGTCGGTGGTTTCTACCGGCAGGGTGAAGGCCCGCGCAAGATCGGGTATGACGGCAATAAGGGCGGTCAGATCAAGTTCAACATCACCAAAAAGTTTGACAGTGGCTTCATCCGCGTCAGCGGCAAATATCTTAATGACCGCGCGGTTGGCTATCTGCCTAACCCTGTGCGCGTCACGGGATCAAACGCCAATCCCACCTACAGCAATGTCCCCAACTTTGATATCAATGGTGACAGTTTGCATTCGCGCAATTTCCTGAGCGCGCTCACTTTGGACGGTGGTAATAATCCCCGCCGTTTTGACATTCGCGAAGGCCAGCATCCGATTGTGAAAGCAATTGGCTTTGAAGCCAATTTCGAAGTGGCTGACGGCTGGAAAATTAACAATAAATTCCGCTATTCAGATACGTCAGGAGCGTTTGTTTCGCCGTTCCCAGGGTCAGTTGACACCGCCGCCAACATCATCGGCAATTTGAACGGCGCGGGTGCCCCTGCTGCGGGCGAAACTGACGCTCGCGATTTCCGCGGCGTTGGTGGCTCGTTCATCTATTCAAACGGAGCGGGTGCGGGAACAGTCGTGCCAACAAATGCGCTGATCGCTCGGATTGTGTTGTTTAACACGCGCCTCAACAGCCTCAACAACATCACTAACGATTTCCGTGTAACCAAAGAATTTGAAGCTGGCGGCGCAACGGTGACGGCAACCGCAGGCTTCTACAAATCACGGCAGGACATCAAAACCGAATGGCTGTGGACATCACACTTCCTCGAAGTCGCCGGTGGCGGCAACGCGCGTCTCATTGATGCGCGTTCATCGACCGGAGCATTGCTGACGCAAAATGGCACGTACGGCTTTGGTGCTACTTTCTTCGGCAATTGCTGTCGCCGTGTTTATGACGTGAGTTACGATACCAACGCGCCGTTCCTGTCGCTTGGTCTTGAAACGGGTAAGCTCAATATCGATGGTTCAATTCGTTTTGATGCTGGTAAAGCCGAGGGTCAGGTTTTTGGCGGCGATCTGGGCGGCGGGCGTGCCAATGTCGTGCCAACCGATGTTGATCGTAACGGAACAATTTCGGGCGCGGAAATGCGCACGACGATTGTTGATCTCAGCAACCCGGGCCTTGTCAATTATAAATATAATTACACCAGTTATTCCGCCGGTGCGAATTACCGCGTGTCACAAGGTCTTGCGCTCTTTGCGCGCTACAGCAGAGGCGCGCGTGCCAATGCTGACCGGATTTTGTTCAACGGTAACAATGTTGCGAACGCTTCGGGCCGCTTGCTTAGCACAGCAGTTGCGATTGATTATACCAATCAAGCCGAAGCCGGCGTCAAATATTCAGAAGGCCCAATCCGTCTCTACGCCACTCTGTTCCGCGCGACGACCGAGGAAGAGAATTTTGAAGCAACCACGCAAACCACCACAAGCCGCGCTTACCGCGCGACGGGTGTTGAGCTTGAAGGGCGCATTGGTTTTGGTGATTTCTCGCTGAACGCCAGCGCCACTTATACCGACGCCAAAATCTCACGCGATTCGATTTCGCCCGGCAATGTTGGTAATACGCCGCGCCGTCAGGCCAAATTCATCTATCAGCTCACCCCGCAATATGAGACTGATCTGTTCACCGTGGGCTTTAACGTTGTCGGAACAACCAAGAGCTTCGCGCAGGACAATGAAGGCCTTGTTCTGCCCGGCTTTGCTCAGGTCAATGCCTTCCTCTCAGTCCGCCCTGTCAAGCGTGTTCAACTATCGATTAACGCGAATAATCTGTTTGATACAGCTGGCTTCACCGAAGCTGAAGAAGGTGGCATTCCGGGCAACGGCATCGTCCGCGCGCGGTCAATCAATGGCCGCACAATTTCAGCCGCGGTCAAATTTGACTTTTAATCGCTAACCCGTTTCCGGGTCGCAACCAGGGGGGGATAAGCGGGTGAGGAGGCTTCGGCCCCTCGCCCGTTTTTTGTTTTAGCGATATTGATTTTCGCGCGAAGCCGCTAACTCAGCCAGAACGAGGCAAAGGCTGCGCTCGGCTCGCTACGCCTTTCTTTTCCTTTCTGATGAACCTTTCGCCCACGTGCAGCGACTATATTTTGTCTCGTCCACCTGACGCAGATTTTATGAAATATGAGGTTATTATGAGTAAGAATTTGAAAGCACTTTTGAACAGCGTCAACGCCGCTGCCGTAATTGCCGCGAGCGCAACTTTTGCGGTTGCCTTGCCAAGTGCGCCAGCAATGGCACAGCCAAGTGTTTCGATGCACTGCGTGTCAGCGGTGCGCCACCAGGCCGTTCCGGCTATCCCTGGCTCGGGCGGGATCAACCCGATGTTTGGCGGCGTTTATTCAATGCTCAATCAAACAACTGGGCCTGTGACACAGGTTGTCACGGGAACAAGCGTGACTGGGCCAACTGGTCTAGGTCAGCTTTGCCAAAATGCAGCAAAAGCAAATTATATCGCGAACAAGGGCTGGTCAGACCCTGCCCAATATTGCGCGCGCACGGCTGACGGCAAGAATCATAAGGTTGAGATTTTGGCGATCCTGACCGAAATTGGTGGCCCGTTCATTGGCCATGTTGGCGGGTATAATCTGGTTGCTGGCTATACCGTAACTTGCGCTGGCCCGATCAATGTTATGCAATTGGCGACGCCGGTAGTTGTCCCCTGACACGGTCGTTTGATGACATTTAGGTAAGAAACTTCGTCTTTGCGAGCGAAGCGCGGCAATCCACACTATGGTGCAGCGAGTGGATTGCCGCGTCGCTGCGCTCCTCGCAAAGACGATTCATGTTTAAGGCGGCATGCTCTAGCTAATATCCTTCGACTTTGCGAGCGAAGCGCGGCAATCCATACTATGGTGCAGCGAGTGGATTGCCGCGTCGCTGGGGCGAAAGCCCCAGCCTGTCCAGAGCTGCTGGCTTACCAGCCAATCGAAGGGCTCCTCGTGGGAGATGATTGTTACAGATTCATCGCGAGAAGCACTAATCGCCCTTCCGGCCAATCACTTTCACCCGCGCCGTCACCTCTTTCTCAACCGCAGGCGTCACGAATTTGTGGATATCGCCGCCATAAATTGCGATTTCCTTGACGAGTTTTGACGCGATAGGCTGGAGCGCAACATCGGCCATCAGGAAGACTGTTTCAATATCGGCATTAAGCTGCTGGTTCATCCCCGCCATTTGATATTCATATTCAAAATCGGCGACTGCGCGGAGGCCGCGGATGATCACACTCGCATTCTGGACTTGTGCAAACTTCATGAGCAGCGCGTTAAAGCCAACGACATGCACATCACCCGCAACACCGCGCACCTCGCGCTTGACCATCGCGATTCGTTCTTCATCAGCAAACATTGGTGATTTCGAAGGATTAGTCGTGACGCCGATGATGAGCCGGTCAACAAGCTTCGCGCCGCGCCGGATGATATCCATATGGCCAAGCGTGACAGGATCGAATGTGCCTGGATAAACGCCAATCCGCATCGCTACCGATCCCTTCGCACAGTGTAAGTTGCAATCGCGCGGAGCAAATCAGCCTCAGCGCCGTAGCTGACTAAATGACCAATGGCTTGCGCAACGAGCGCGTCGGCTTGCGCTTTCGCACGATCAATACCGAGCAGTGACAGGAAGGTCGCCTTACCCGCCGCCTCATCCTTTTGCAGCGCTTTGCCGGCGGTGGCGGCATCACCCTCAACATCAAGGATGTCATCAGCAATCTGGAAGGCGAGGCCAACATCGCGCGCATAGCCGCGCAGCGCCGCGCGGCCTTCACGCGGAATACGGCCCATAATTGCGCCCGCTTCAAGGCAGAAACTAATAAGCGCGCCGGTTTTAAGCTGTTGCAACCGCGTGACGGTTTGCAAATCAAACACTTGGCCCTCAGCCGCTAAGTCCATCATCTGCCCGCCTGCCATGCCATCAGGGCCGCTCGCGCGCGCGAGTTCTAGCACGAGCTCAATCCGCACGAAGGGATCGCTATGCGTGGCTTCTTCGGCGAGCAATTCAAACGCAAGCGCATGGAGCGAATCCCCCGCCAAGACCGCAGTTGCCTCATCAAACGCTTTGTGCACGGTTGGCTTACCGCGCCGCATATCATCATCATCCATGCACGGCATATCATCATGGATCAGCGAATAAACGTGGATGCACTCAATCGCGGTCGCCACGCGGAGCGCCGCGTTCTGATCAACATTGAACAAGGCGCATGACGCGGTAACGAGCAGTGGGCGCAACCGTTTTCCCCCGCCTATCGCGGCATGGCGCATCGCCTCATAAAGCTGACGGCGCGGATCGTTTGGCACGGGCAGGAGCAAATCAAACTGCCGGTCGATGGCGGCGGCAATATCAGTGAGTGCTGATTGAAGCGCGATATCACTCATCGTGGTTACGCCTCATCAAACGCACGGGTGCCAGTTGGCTGACCATCTTGCCCAAGACTGATCGCCTCAATCCGTGCCTGTGCTGATTTCAGTCGCGCCTCGCACTGTGCCCGCAATGCATCGCCCTGCGTATAAAGTGTGATCGATTCGTCAAGCGCGGCATCGCCCGATTCGAGCCGCGCGACAATGGCTTCAAGCTGTTTCAGCGCATCTTCAAATGAGAGTGTGGATAGGTCGTCTGACATGACTGTCTTTCTTAGGGCGGGCTATCGCTAGGTCAAGCACGCCATGCCAGTGTGTGGCTTTTTAGGTGCTTGTCGGTCGTTAACAAACGTAGTCCTTCGACAGCGCATATTGACAGCATGATGCGGTCAAACGGGTCTTTAGTCTCGGGCCACGGCTCGACAGTGCGGACAGTGTGTGCGGCCGAAATGGGTAACATCGACAAATCTATCTGCGCGCACGCTGCGGGAAGATCGCCTTCGCGACAGGGCAGATCAAGTTTCCCGAGGCGATATTTTATCGCCATTTCCCAGAGTGAAGCGGCGGTTCCGGTGCAATCTTCAGTTTCATTTTCGAGCACGGCGATAATGTGACGCGGTATCCCATCAAGTTCGTCCTTAAGGAGCGGCAATAGGATATTGGTATCGAGCAGGAACTTCATTCGCGCGGCTTATCCCAAAACTCTGGCGGCTGCGGCGTTATCAGAAAATCCTCGGGCAAAGGGTCATCAAAATCGGGAGACACCGCCCCGACAATCTGGTCATAGCCCCGCTCAGCCTTCCACTTGGCGAGCGCCTCAAAATTGAACCCTTTGCGCTTGGGTTTTGCTACGACAGGCACCATTTCAACATGCGGCTCACCACGCAGTGTGATGATCACACGCTCGCCATCGCGAACAAGATGCGCGAGCTCACTCAATCGGTTCTTGGCTTCTTTTATCGGCACTTGGATTGTCATTTGGCTAATATAGCTACCGGTAGCTACCGCGTCAATTGAGGGGAAATCCCAGTTGTTCCGAAAGCGCGGCCAGTGCCTGCTCCTCCGTCTCAACCTTGATCGCGGTCATCCCCATCGCGGCGGCTGGCTTGCAGTTGATGCCGAGATCATCGAGGTAAATGCACGCTTCAGGCGTGACGTCGAGCGCTTCGCACATCATGTGATAAATGCGAGGATCGGGCTTGCGAATGCCAGTCTTTGAACTTTCAATGACATGATCAAAGCGCGCCATGATCGCGGCAATCGCCTCGGCCTTTTGCGACGTGCCCGCCATGCCAGCGCCGCTGCCGGTTTGTACATTGTTGGTGATACAGCCGACTTTGAAGCCCTTTGCCTTGAGTATATCAAGCGCCGCGACCATGCGTGTGCGGACATCGCCAGAGAGTAATGCCAGCACTTCGCTGCCCCGAATTGCGTGTTTGCGCGCCGCGGCTTCGCTCGCGAATAATTCATCAAATTGGGCGGCGTCGATTTCGCTGCGTTCGAAGAGTGCCCACGCATTGCCATTGGGGTTGGTTGAATTGATCCGGCGAATGATGTTCTTGAGGAACCCGCGCTCAGCCTCGAAGGCGTTAAACGCTTCAAACGGCGATGTTGTGATCACGCCGCCGAAATCGAAGATGATCGTTGTGATCGTCATTGATAAGCTCCCGTGACTGTCCCTTGCGGACTGTCACGTTTCGGTAAGTGGGCGCTACATCTGCGCAAAAGTGACAGTCCGCAAGGGACAGTCACTATAACGCGTTGCATAATAAGTGAATCGTCTTTGCGAGGAGCCCTTCGACTGGCTGGCAAGCCAGCCGCTCTGGACAGGCTGGGGCTTTCGCCCCAGCGACGAAGCAATCCACGCGCGGCACCATGGTATGGATTGCCGCGCTCCGCTCGCAAAGACGGGTGATGCAGATCTATTGCGCGTTGCTCTAGAGATTCGCCCAGACTAAGCACTGTGATACCAATGAACGCCGTCAACAATCATACGCCGCGCCCGCCCGTCGCGCTCAAGGTAGCGCAGATGCGCGTGCGCTTCACCCGTCGCTAGTTCGCGGTTATGTTCGCCGATGGGTCGGTTGAACAGCATCGTGAAGCAATCGACCGCACGCTTTGGTTGGGCAAGCGAGGCAGCCACCGTATCAAGGCGGCCATGATGTTCATCGCGCAGTGCTTTCAAGCGGATATGAATGCCGTGAAAGGGTTCACCGTGCGCGGGGCAAACGAGTAAATCGTCGGGCAATTCAAGCAATTTATCGATCGAGGTCAGCCAATCGCCAAGTGGGTTTGCCTCTGGTTCGGTGACGTTGATCGATACGTTTGAACTGATCTTGGGGAGTATTTGATCACCCGCAATCATGATCCGCGCGGCGTCATTGATCAGGCAAGCATGTTCTGGACTATGGCCAGAACCGATCACAATCCGCCACTGGTTCGCGCCCATATCAAGCACGTCACCTTCTTGCAGTCGGCGATAACTGACCGGCATGGGAAAGACCATTTTGCCAAAGCGGCCCCAGCCCTTGGCTTGGCTGGCGGCGATTTCATCAGCACTCCAGCCCGCAGCACGCTGCATCGCGATCATCTCATCAGGTGTATCGCCGCGCGCATCAGAAGTGAGCATCCGCGCGGTCAGCCACTCGCCGCGCGTCATCCAAAGTTCAACACCGAAGCGTTTGCAAAGCCAACCAGCGAGGCCGATGTGGTCAGGATGCAAATGCGTGCAAATCACACGCGTGATCCGTTTACCCGCAAGGCCCTGTTCAAACAATGTTTTCCACGCGTCGCTACACATCGTCAGCATGATGCCCGTATCGACAATCGCCACACCGTCCGCGCCATCATCAAGCAACCAGGTGTTGATATGGCCAAGCGACCCCGGCATCGGAATCCGCGCCCAGCTGACCCCCGCCCCAACGCGCCGCACCTCGCCCGCGCCGGGTGCATAATCGCCAAACGGATAGCTTAGCCCCGAATGGCTTGTCGCGGTGTAACTTTCATCTTGGGTAAGCGAAGCATCGGGTGACGTTTCGGCCACGCCTCAGCTCTTGAACAAAGTATCGGCGTTATAATCAACTGGCTTGGTCGGCGCGACTTCGCCCTCCGCATTCGCCGCATTATGCGCCGCAGTGCGTTCAGCACGCAGTTCCTCGATCAGCGCGGCGCGGTCTCCGTCAAGCCGCGTATCGGCCTGCGCTTCAATCCCCTTGGCCTTGGCAGCCTTAGCAACAATTGCATCAAGTTCACGCTGCGAACAAAGGCCAAGCGTCACAGGATCTTTGGGGACGATATCGACGATATTCCAATGCGATTTCTCACGGATCGCGAGTATCGTCGTCCGCGTTGTGCCAATGAGCTTACCGATCTGGCCATCAGACACTTCAGGATGATTGCGGATGATCCACGCAATGCCATCGGGCTTATCCTGACGCTTCGAAACCGGGGTATAGCGCGGCCCTTTTGAACGCGTTGCTGCTTCGGGTTCCTTGAACATTTTCAGAACGTGATTGGGATCATTTTGACCCAATTCAATCTCGGCCATCGTAATTTCGCCCGCGCGCACGGGATCGCGGCCGGTTAGCTTTGTCGCCGCCATATCATCGGCAATCGCCTGCACTTCAAGGATATGCAGCCCACAGAAAGTAGCAATCTGCACAAATGACAGCGCAGTATAATCAACAAACCAAGAAGCAGTTGCATGGGGCATAAGCGGCTGGGCCACGGCGAAAACCTTTCAGATAAAATAAGGGCCACCCCTTTCGGAGCGGCCATTCGTTACAATCATCTAGGCGCGTCTGCGGCAGAGAGCAAGACAAACTCACCTGCGTTAGTTTCGTTTAAGGGCTTCCACCACCGGCTAACAATCTCTAAGCGCGCTCCATCATGCTCAACCTATCCGGTATTACCGTGCGCCTTGGCGGCCGCACCATCCTCGACCGCGCGACAGCGGCGCTCCCCCCGCGTAGCCGCGTTGGCCTCATTGGGCGCAATGGTGCGGGCAAATCAACGCTGATGAAAGTGATGATTGGTGAACTTGATCCCGATGATGGTGGTATTGAAATGCCCAAAAATACCAAGATTGGCTATATCGCGCAGGAAGCCCCCAGCGGCACCGCTACGCCGTTCGAAACCGTGCTGGCCGCCGATGCCGAGCGCGCGGCGCTGATGACTGAGAGCGAGACGTGTGAAGACCCCGACCGTCTAGGTGAACTTCACGAACGACTAATGGCGATTGACGCTTACACAGCGCCTGCGCGCGCGGCGCGGATTCTGGTTGGCCTCGGTTTTGATGAAGAGATGCAAGGGCAGCCGCTTGATAGTTTTTCAGGCGGGTGGAAAATGCGCGTTGCACTCGCCGCATTGCTGTTTTCCGAACCTGATTTGCTGTTGCTTGATGAACCGTCAAACCATCTCGATTTGGAGGCGACTTTATGGCTTGAGAATTTCCTCAAATCCTATCCGTCGATGATGGTGGTGATCAGCCATGAACGCGATCTTCTCAATAACGTCGTCGATAATATCCTTCATCTTGAAGGCGGGAAGACGACGCTTTATTCGGGCGGCTATGATAGTTTCGAGCGCCAACGCGCTGAACGCGCAGCTCAGCTTGCTGCGGCCAAGGCGAGCCAAGATGCGCAGCGTGCGAAGTTGCAAGATTATATCGCGCGGAATAGCGCACGTGCCTCAACCGCCAAACAAGCGCAGTCGCGGCAAAAGGCGCTCGCAAGGATGCAGCCCATCGCCGCGATGGCCGAGGATCCGACGCTGAGCTTTGATTTTCCAAGTCCTGAAGAATTGAAGCCGCCGCTCGTCACGCTTGATATGGCGAGTGTTGGATACACCGAAAATAAGCCGATCCTTCAGAGGCTCAACTTGCGGCTAGACCCTGATGACCGGATCGCTTTGCTTGGGCGTAACGGCAATGGGAAGACGACACTTGCGCGGCTGCTCGCGGCGCAATTGGCGACGATGGACGGCGAAATCAACGTCTCGGGGAAGATGCGCGTTGGATACTTCACGCAGTATCAGGTTGAAGAGCTTGATGGCCGCGATACCCCGCTTGAACATATGGGTCGCCTGATGAAGGGCGCGTCTCCGTCTGCGGTGCGCGGACAGCTCGGGCGCTTTGGTTTTTCGGGGCAAAAGGCAACGACATTGGTCGGAAAATTATCAGGTGGTGAGAAAGCAC
Organism: Sphingomonadales bacterium; assembly: GCA_043741135.1. Lineage (GTDB taxonomy): Bacteria > Pseudomonadota > Alphaproteobacteria > Sphingomonadales > Sphingomonadaceae > Aquisediminimonas. The sequence goes on from JAYUAU010000057.1 coordinate 15,798, forward strand.
GCTTGGCTTTGGCGCTCATCACGCGTGACGCGCCGCATATGCTCATCCTTGACGAACCCACTAACCACCTTGACGTTGATGCGCGAGAGGCGCTTGTGCAGGCACTTAACGCTTATGACGGAGCGGTCGTGCTCGTCAGCCATGATCGCCATATGCTTGAACTTACGGCGGATCGGCTCGTGCTCGTCGATAATGGCACCGCGACCGAATATGCAGGCACACTTGATGATTATACCGATATGATCCTTGGTAAGAACCAACCAAAAGGTGACGGCGGTAGCAAAGGGAATAAAAAAGCTGATAAGAAAGCGGCGGCTACCGAACGTGACCGCGTCGCGGCACTGCGCAAAGCGATTAGTGATGCCGAGGCCGATATGGCGAAGCTTGAGGTTGTCAAAACCGCGATTGATCAGGCGATGTTTGATCCTTCGTCAGCCAAGAATGACTATGCGGGGCTAACGATGAGCGAGCTGATGCAGCGCCGCGCGAAAATCGGCGATGCGATCGCGGCGGCAGAAGCACGCTGGGTTGAAGCGAGTGAGACGGTTGAAGTGGCTGGGTAGCTAGCTCGATGATGGCTCACGTTTAGACCAAACTCCGTCTACCCTGAGCCCGTCGAAGGGCGGCCCTTCTCTTCGGAGTCAAGGGCAACCCTTCGACAAGCTCAGGGAAGCGGACATGGGCGTGCGGTACCGTTTAACGCCCTTCCTCCCCAAAACAACGCATGCCGTAGGGTTGGCTTGGGCTATGATTGCCCCTAACAGGGGTGAGACTCTCGGAGATATCAATGACAAACATCCATCCTGTTATCGCTGATGTAACCGCGCGTATCGTCCGCCGTTCGGCCCCGATGCGCAGCGCCTATCTCGATATGATCACGGCGGCGCGTGATAGCGGGCTTGATCGTCCCCAACTTTCCTGCGGCAATTTGGCTCATGCCTTCGCAGCATCAGGTGAGGATAAGCCGGTGATCCGCGCAGGCGGGGCAATGAATATCGGCATCGTCACCGCCTACAACGATATGCTCTCCGCACATCAGCCGTATGGGCGTTACCCTGATCAAATTAAATTGTTCGCGCGCGAAATTGGCGCGACGGCGCAGGTTGCAGGCGGCGTCCCAGCGATGTGTGATGGCGTGACGCAAGGCCAGCTCGGTATGGAGCTTTCGCTGTTCAGCCGTGATGTGATTGCGCTGTCCACCGCAATTGGCCTGTCTCACGCCATGTTTGAAGGCATCGCGATGCTCGGCATTTGTGATAAGATTGTTCCGGGCCTGCTGATTGGCGCGCTGCGTTTTGGCCATTTGCCCGCGATCCTGATCCCAGCGGGGCCAATGCCGTCAGGCCTTGCAAACAAGGAAAAGCAGCGTGTTCGCCAGCTTTATGCGCAAGGGCAGGCGAGCCGTGAGGATTTGCTTGAAGCCGAAAGCGCATCTTACCACGGCGCGGGCACATGCACTTTCTATGGCACCGCCAATTCAAACCAGATGATGATGGAGGTGATGGGGCTTCATGTGCCGGGGGCTGCGTTTATCAACCCGGGCACCAAGCTGCGCCAAGAACTGACGCGCGCAGCGGTTCGCACGCTGGGGAGCATTGGCGTGAAAGGTGATGATTACCGGCCCGTGGGGTTGTGCGTCGATGAAAAGGCGATTGTGAATGCGTGCGTTGGTTTGCTCGCGACGGGCGGATCAACCAATCACGCGATCCATATCCCCGCAATTGCGAGGGCAGCGGGGATCATCATCGATTGGGAAGATTTGGATGCGTTATCAGGCGCGGTGCCTCTAATCGCGCGCGTTTACCCCAATGGTTCGGCAGATGTGAATGATTTTCACAAGGCTGGCGGGATGGCGTTCGTGATTGCTGAATTATTGGGGGCGGGGTTGCTTCACCGAGATATCATGACAGTTGGCGGGCTTGACTTGGGTGATTATGCCAAAACGCCAGCGCTTCACGGTGAAGCATTGGCGTGGGAGGATGCGCCTGCGGAGTCGCTCGATCCAGCAATCCTGGCGCCGGTCAGCGAGCCGTTTCAGCTCGATGGCGGGATGAAGCTTGTCCACGGCAACCTCGGACGCGGTACGTTCAAAACCAGCGCAGTCGATCACGACCGCCGCACGATAGAAGCGCCCGCGCGGATTTTCAGCACGCAAGATGAAGTTGTCACAGCGTTCAAGGCGGGCGAGCTTGACCGCGATGTTATCGTCGTCGTCCGCTTCCAAGGGCCGCGCGCGAACGGTATGCCAGAGCTTCACAAGTTGACGCCTTCGCTCGCGGTGCTTCAGGATAAGGGGTATAAAGTCGCGCTCGTCACCGATGGTCGGATGTCAGGCGCGAGTGGAAAGGTGCCTGCCGCGATCCATATCTGCCCCGAGGCGCTTGGCGGCGGGCCTTTGAGCAAGCTGCGCGACGGCGATGTGGTGCGGCTCTGTGGCCTGACGGGCGATCTCAACGTGCTTGTTGATGATGAAGAATGGGCGTTGCGTGACAGCGCCGTTGCCCCTGCCGTCGCGCCGGGCATGGGGAGGGAGCTTTTCGCGTTCATGCGGGTGGGCGCCGATAATGCCGAACATGGTGGCTCTGCGATGCTGGTGGGGGCGGGGCTGTGAGCTGGTCGTTCCCCGGCGAAGGCCGGGGTCCAGACGGGCCCAAAGATACGAGGCTTTGCCACGTCGTTTGTCGAGGGACTGGACCCCGGCCTTCGCCGGGGAACGCGAATTTGCGGACGTGCCGGACATGACTAAGATCGTCGCAGTTGATATCGGCGGCACCCACGCCCGCTTTGCCATTGCTGAAGTCGCGGGCGGCAAGGTGCTGAGCCTCAGCCAACCCGTCACGCTCAAAACCGCTGAACATGCAAGCTTACAAACCGCGTGGGAGCATTTTGGCCGACAGGTTGGCGCGCCGCTCCCCACCGCCGCTGGCATCGCCATTGCCTGCCCGATTGGGGGAGAGGTTCTCAAGCTTACCAACAATCCGTGGATTATCCGCCCCGCGATGATCGGCGAAAAATTAGGCGTCAGCACCTATAGCCTCGTCAATGATTTCGCCGCCGTCGGCCATGCGGTCGCGCAAATGGGGGATGAGCATTTCCAGCATCTCTGTGGCCCTGATACGGTGCTGCCGACGAATGGCACGATCAGCATCATTGGCCCCGGCACTGGGCTTGGCGTTGCGCACGTCTTGCGCTTCGATGGCGATTATCATGTCAATGCGACCGAAGGCGGGCATGTGGATTTCGCGCCACTTGACGCGCTTGAGGACGCACTGCTCGCGCGGTTGCGAAAGCGGTACCGCCGTGTTTCGGTTGAACGGATTGTGTCAGGCCCAGGGCTTGTTGAAATTTACGAGGCGCTCGCCGCGATTGAAGGCCGCGCCGTGCAATCGCTTGATGATAAGGCACTGTGGGCGCTTGGCCTATCAGGCGAAGATAGCCTTGCTTCAGCGGCGATTGACCGCTTCTGCCTTTCACTTGGCAGTGTCGCGGGCGATATTGCGCTGGCGCAAGGCGGGGCTGCGGTGGTGATTGCGGGCGGGCTTGGCTTGCGGATTGCAGAGACTCTCGCACGCTCAGGCTTTGCAGGTCGCTTTGCTGCTAAGGGGCGGTTTGTGGCGATGATGGCCGCCATCCCCGTCAAACTCATCACCCATCCACAACCCGGTCTGTTCGGCGCAGCAGCTGCTTTTGCAAAGGAACATCAGACGTGAACATTGCGCACATCATGCAGGTCTCGCCGGTCATCCCAGTGCTGGTTATTGACGATTTGGCCCATGCTCGTCCGATTGCGCAGGCGCTGGTGGCGGGCGGTTTGCGCGTGCTTGAAGTGACGCTCCGCACGCCCTGCGCGCTTGAAGTAATCGCTGAAATGGCCAAGGTGGAAGGCGCGATTGTGGGCGCGGGCACTGTGCTGGGTGAAGCTGATTTACGCGCTAGCCTTGACGCAGGCGCGCAATTCATTGTGTCACCTGGCCTCACTGAACCACTCGCCAAAGCCGCCATTGCAAGCGGCATTCCTTTCCTGCCGGGCACCGCTAACGCGAGTGATATCATGCGCGGACTTGATTTAGGGCTGACCCATTTCAAATTCTTCCCCGCAGAAGCCTCTGGCGGGATCAAAGCGCTCAAAAGCCTTGCAGGCCCGTTTGGCCAAGCGCGTTTTTGCCCAACAGGCGGGATCACTCAAGCCACTGCGCCCGATTGGCTCGCGCTTGACGCCGTGTTGTGCGTTGGCGGATCGTGGATGGTGCCAACAGGCGCGCCCGATGTCGTGGCGATCACCGCTACTGCCAAAGCGGCCAGCGCACGGTGAACGAGGGCAAGGCTGCAAGGCAAGACCTCCGCTATCTCGGGCGCTTGCTCGGCGATGTCATCCGCGAGCAGGATGGCGCGCGCGTTTTTGAAAAGATCGAAGGCGCGCGCGCAGCCTCGGTTGCCAGTCACCGCACACCGGGGCCTGACGCATCAGCACTATTGGCGGAAAAGCTCGGTCGGCTCAGCCTTGATGATACGATCCGCTTTGTGCGGGGGTTCCTGCTATTCTCGCTGCTCGCTAACCTTGCTGAAGATCGTAATGCTGCCCCCGTTGGTAGCGAAGACGCAACTATGGTGGGTGCGCTTGAAGTTTTGGCGCGGGCAGGCGTCACCAAAACTGATGTTTTAGCGCTGCTAGACGGTTCGCTCATCGCGCCGGTTTTGACAGCTCACCCAACCGAGGTGCGGCGGAAAAGTAGCATTGACCGCGAAGCCAGTATCGCCGCGCTCATGGAAGTGGATGGTAGCGAAGCGGCGCTCATCCGCCAGATTACGATCCTCTGGCAAACGCAGCCGCTGCGCTCTGTCAAACCCATCGTCGAAGATGAAATTGACTCTGCACTCTCCTATTTTGCCAAGAGTTTCATACCCGCGCTCCCAATGCTTCATGCGCGGTGGGAAGGATTGCTCGGTGCGCCAGTGGCTTCGTTTCTACGCCCCGGTAGCTGGATTGGCGGAGACCGTGATGGCAATCCCAATGTCAATGCCGTGACACTCCACACCGCGCTGCGCGCGCAAGCAAGGGTAGCGATTGGACATTATCTTGAAGAGATTAACGCGCTCGGCGCTGAACTCTCAATCTCGTTGACGCTGGCTGAGGTCAGCAGTGAGCTGATCGTGCTTGCGGATCGGTCAGGCGACGATGCCGCCTCGCGCGCCGAAGAGCCCTACCGCCGCGCGATAACGGCAATTTATGCGCGAACCGCCCAAACCTTCACTCAGCTGACCGGACGCGCGCCCCCGCTTTCGCCAATGGTTGCCGGGGAGGCTTATCCATATGCGGCGGCACTGACCGCTGACTTACGAATCATTGCAGACAGTCTGCAATCACACGGCGGGAAGGCGATGCGCGCGGGGCGGCTCGATGGGTTAATCAGCGCGGTTGAAACGTTCGGTTTCCATTTGGCAACGCTTGATATGCGCCAAAACGCTGATGTCCATGCGCGCGTGATTGCTGAATTGCTCAAGGCGGCGGGAGTGTGCGCCGATTACGAAGCACTTGATGAACGTGCGCGGATCGCATTGCTCGGCCAAGAACTTGCGCATTCACGGTTGCTGATGAACCCTTTCACGATTTATTCGGATGAACTGCGCAGCGAAATTGAAATATTGCGAGCGGCAGCTGCCGCACACGCTGCTTATGGCCCCGATTGCATTCGCGCTTATATTGTTGCCAAAACAAGCGGTGTCTCGAACCTGCTTGAGGTCTATGTCCTGCTCAAAGAGGTTGGGATTTATGTGCCGGGTGATCCGCCGTCGTGCCCGATCATGGCAGTACCCTTGTTTGAAACGATTGAGGATTTGGAAACCGCACCTGCCGTCATGGCACAGTTTCTTGATCGTCCTAAGGCCAAAGCACTCGCCGAAGCGCGCGGGCATCAGGAAGTGATGATTGGCTATTCAGATAGTAACAAGGATGGCGGTTACCTCACCTCAAACTGGTCGCTCCACGAAGGCGCGCTCGCGCTGGTTGATGTGTTTTCGCAGCGGAAAATCAAGCTGCAATTGTTCCACGGGCGCGGGGGTGCGGTTGGGCGCGGCGGGGGATCAGCCTTTGATGCGATCCGCGCGCAACCTGCAGGATCAGTGGGCGGGCGGATCAGGATCACTGAACAAGGCGAAGTGATCGCCTCCAAATATGGGAATGCCAAACTTGCGGCGAACAGCCTTGAGACGATGACCGCAGCTACCTTGCTCGCTAGCCTAGCGCCTACCAAGTTGGAGGATGGCCAATTCACCCGGTTCCGTGCTGAGATGGCGGGGATCAGCAGCGCAGCCTTCACCGAATACCGCGATCTGGTTTACGGCACTGATGGCTTCAACACTTTCTTCCGCGCCTGTACGCCGATCACCGAAATTGCCGAATTAAAGATCGGATCTCGCCCCGCTAGCCGCATAAAATCGGATCGGATTGAGGATCTGCGCGCGATTCCTTGGGTGTTCAGCTGGGCACAGGCGCGCTTCATGTTGCCCGGCTGGTATGGTACGGGGCATGCTCTTGCGGGCGTCAAAGACCGCGGGCTGCTCGCGGAGATGGTTGCAGGCTGGCCCTTCCTTGCCGCGACACTATCAAACCTTGAAATGGTGCTTGCCAAATCGGACATGGAAATTGCGGGGCAATATGCAGCGCTCGTTCCTGATGCGGATTTGCGCGCGCGGATTTATAACCGAATTCGTGACGGCTGGCACATTACGCGCGACCAACTTCTCGAACTGACTGGGCAATCAAGCTTGCTCGAAAACCAACCCGCGCTCGCGCACGCGGTGCAAATGCGAATGCCCTATATCAATCCCTTGAATGCGCTCCAAATTGACCTCATTCGCAAGCGGCGCGCGGGCGATAATGACGTGCGGATTGCTGAGGGCATACATTTGACGATCAACGGGATTGCGGCGGGGTTAAGGAATAGTGGGTAGAAAGCTCGTTTCACGCAAAGCCGCAAAGTAGAAAGGAAGACATCAAAAGACGTTTCACGGACTTTTCTTTTCCTTTGCGGCTTAGCGCGAAACGATTTTCTTCCTACCCAATCAGCCAAGCCCCAAGCAGCCCGAGCGCAAAGGCCACCAGTGTCGCCACGACAACGGGTAGCGATGAACGCCAGCCCTGCTGCATCAGCATTTGCATCGGCGAACGAATTCCCGTTGCGGTCACCGCCAATAGGAGCAAAGCTGACGTCATTTGTTTGGCGAGAGGGGCAATTTGCGGCGGAATCGCGAACAGCGAATTGAGCGCCGCGAGGCCTAAAAATCCGAACACGAACCACGGCACGCCGATTGTCCCGCGCGATTGGCCTTCTTCAGCAGGGAATAACAACGCGACAACAGCAAGCGCGGGGGCGAGCATCGCAACGCGCGTTAACTTGACGATGGCGGCGGTTTCCCCCGCTTGATCTGAAAATGAATAGCCCGCGCCAAGCGCCTGCGCGACATCATGGATCGATGCACCAACGAGGAAGCCTGCTTGGGTGTCGCTTAAGCCTATCGATGCAGCAATAATCGGATAGACTGACATTGCAAACGCGCTTGCGGCTGAAATTGCCACGAGCACGAGCGTGAGATGCGCTTGGGTTGAGCGCTTTTCACCGAGCACACTCGATAAAGCGAGCGCCGCCGAAGCACCACAAATCGCGACCGCGCCGCCCGCAAGCGTGCCAAACGCGCTTCCAAGCCCAAGGTAACGCGCGGTAAGTGCGCCAACGCCGGTCACAATCGCGATCATCGCGGCGAGCCACAGAAAGCTCTCCCACCCTAGCCCCGCAATCTGCCAGATCGTGATCTGAAACCCAGCAAGAACAATACCCCAGCGTAGCAATGTCTTCGACGCAAAACCAAGCCCGGGGTGAAGCCGCACGTCAGCATTGGCAAAGTTAAACGCGAGGCCAATCAGCAACCCCATAAGCATCAGCGGCGCGCCGTAGTGTTCAGAGAGCCACGCCGCCGCAAGGGCTGCAACGCCCGTCATCGCGAGCCCTGGGAGATGGTCACGTGCGCTGGTTTTGGCGGCAGGACTAGTATCGAGAAGATCGCCGTATAAATCAGCCGCGAGGGGCATATTCTGGTTAAGATGTGCGTGTCTCACTCACGCACACCAGTGGATATCAACCGGCGTTTCTAACCCTGCAAGCACGCGACCGATGGCAAGCGATGAACCCTCGCCCTCCTCAATCGCACGCTCAAGCAGCGCGCGCTTTTTATCGCCGGTGAGAACAATTGTGATCGTCTTGGCAGATTGGATTGAGGCACGCGTTAGCGTTACCCGGGCAACAGGGGCATCGGCGGGCATGGGATCAGGCATCACGCCCACCGCTTTGCGTTCAGGCGGCGCGGTCAGCGCGTCTTCAAGGTCTGGGCCATTGAAGATTGAGGCGGTATGCCCGTCCTCACCCATGCCAAGCCAGACGAGATCAAGTGGCCAGTGAAGATCATCAAACCGCGCTGACGCAGCACTTCCCGCCAGATGATAGTCCGCCGCTTTCTCTGTGCTGATCGGGATCACCCGCGCGCCTTTGGGCAGGAAAATCTTGGCGAGCATTGCCGCATTCGAAAGCGGATTATCAAGCGGCACCAACCGTTCATCGGTGGGCACGATCATCACTTTTTTCCAGTTGAGCTTATGTTCGGCAAGCTTTTTAAGTATAGGAAGTGGCGTTTTCCCGCCCGCGAGCGCGATCACCGCCGATCCGCGCGCATCAATGGCTGATTCGATCACAAAGGCAACGTCACCCGCCACAGCGGCGGCAAACTCGTCTGCATCCTCATAATCCCACCATTCAGCTTCAATCATTCCAACTCACTCCATCACGTTCGGTCAGCGCAATAGCCGCAGACGGCCCCCAAGTGCCAGCCCCATATGGCTTTGGTTTCATGTTTGTCGCTTTCCATCCAGCACGGATCGAATCAATCCAGCGCCACTGCGCCTCAACCTCATCGCGGCGGACGAAAAGCGTCGGATCACCCTCAATCAGATCAAGCAGCAATCGCTCATACGCAATCCGGCGCGGCGCGCCTGCAAACGCTGTGGTGAGCGAGAGATCAAGCGGTACTTCGCGTAATACGATCCCGTCACGGTCGAGCCCGGGCTGTTTGGCCATCACAAGCAAGCGGATATATTCTTCGGGCTGAAGCCGAATGATCATCCGATTTGCGTGAAGCTTTGTGCCGCGCTTGCCAAAGATTGAATGCGGCACTTCGCGAAACTGGATGACGATTTCACTGCGCCGTTCTGGCGTCCGCTTGCCTGTGCGGAGGTAGAAAGGCACACCGTGCCAGCGCCAATTATCAACATAAGCGCGGATCGCGACGAAGCTCTCGGTATCCGAAGCTTTGCCCAGTTCATCGGCATAGCTCGCGGCAGGCGCACCGTTAGCAGCGCCTGCGCTATATTGGCCAATCACGCTATTCGCCTCAACATTGCTCGCGTCGATGAGGCGCAGCGAGCGCAATACCTTCACCTTTTCATCGCGGATCGCGGTGGCGTCAAAATCGGCAGGCGGCTCCATCGCGATCAGCGCAAGCAATTGCAGCATATGGTTTTGCACCATATCGCGCAGCGCGCCGACATCATCATAATATCCAATCCGCCCCTCAAGCCCGACGCTTTCAGAGACGGTGATCTGGACATGTTCGATCCCTTGCGCATTCCACAGCGGCTCAAACATCATATTAGCAAAGCGCAGTGCCAGAATGTTCTGAACTGTCTCCTTGCCCAGATAATGGTCAATCCGGAACGTGCGATCTTCGGGAAAAGCTGAGGCAACCGCATCATTGACATGTCGCGATGTTTGCAAATCAGTGCCGAGCGGCTTTTCAAGCCCAATGCGGACATTCTCGCCCGTCAGCCCAATCGCCTTTAGCCCCGCGATGGTGGGTTCAAACAGCGACGGCGCGGTAGAGAGGAAAATGGCGAGGCCGCCTGATGTGTCGCCAATCTTTTCACACAAAGCGGCGAAGCCCTCAGGCTTAGTCGCATCTAGCGATTGGTAGCGAAGGCGTTCCAAGAAGGTAGCGATCTTTGCTTCATCTTTGCGTTCATCAGGCAGAAATTCAGCCAAGGCCTCGTCTGCAAACGCACGGTAACTCGCGTCATCATGCGCACTGCGCGCCGTTGCAAGAATGCGGAGCTTCGTCGCAACAAGCCCGTCAGCATGGAGCGCAAACAGCGACGGCAACAGCATCCGCCGCGCAAGATCACCCGTCGCGCCGAATAAAAGCATGGTTGAAGCAGCGTGATTCATCTAATTTCCTGAGGATAACGTAAGGACAATCTCCTTTCCCCATTTTTGCGCGGGCAGTCAAAGGTTATGCTGTGAGAAAGTGACTGTGCCTCGGAGCACTGCCACGTCGGCCCCTATCCCTCACACATCCACGTCTCTTTTTTTATAGCTTAAAGCCTATGGACAGATCATAGCCTCTGAGGTATATAGAAATATGGAGTGGACAATTCTCTATCACGATGCGTTCGCCGCCGAAATGGAGGCGCTTTCCGAAACGGTGCAGGATGGCGTGCTGAGTATGGCCGAACTGTTGTCACTTGGCGGCCCTACCTTGGGGCGCCCACATGTGGATACGCTAGCCGGATCGAAGCACCCCAATATGAAGGAGCTTCGTTTCAATGCCGATGACGGGGTCTGGCGCGTAGCGTTTGTGTTCGATCCCAAACGCCGTGCCATAATTCTCGTTGCCGGTGACAAGGCTGGGGTCGCGCAAACGAGGTTCTACAAGTCGCTTATCGCCAAGGCTGACGCGCGCTTCGCCGACCATCTAGATACTTTGAAAGGAGTTTAATATGTCAGTTACCCATGATGATATGATGGCCCGCCTTCCCAAGGATCGTCAGGTCCGCATCAAGGCTCGCGCGGCTGAACTTCATGCCGAGGTCGAGGGCCTCAAGGCGCTGCGCCAACTTGCCGAACGCAGTCAGGAACAGATCGCGCAGAGCCTTGGCGTGAAGCAACCCTCGGTGCTCAAAATCGAGCGGCAAACCGACCTTTACCTCTCCACGCTGCGCCGGTTTGTCGAGGCGGCAGGCGGAACGCTTGAACTCCGCGTCGAACTCCCCGGCACCGGCGTCATGCGCCTGACGGGTATGGGGGAGATTAACCGAGGAGGATAATCTGTTTCAGTCGGGGGCGTCTCTACTGGGTATCCCCGTGTTTAGGTTCAAGACACAACCGAGGGACGCGGTAAAAGTTTAGGGGTTAAGTAAACTGGCACCGTAATTCCTATAGGTATCAACCACCGTTGGTCGGGGGTGGTGAAACCGCACTGCCGCCTTTGGGCGGTGGAGGCGGCGATTGAGTCGTCGACGTCGGCGGGCGATGACCATCCTTCACCCCGACACTAGGCGTATACCCGTGCTTAATTGTTGCGCGATCAGTCATTTACACCTCCATCAGAACGGAAGAACTCTATATAGTGAATTTCATTCCCAACCAAAAGGGCTGATCTTGGAGGATCAGCTTGCTGCCAACCCTTTTTGGGATCAACCGTCCAGATATCTTGGATAAGCAAGTCTCTTTCATCCTTGCTTGAAGAGGCAAATGAGTCCGACCCCATTATCCCTCCAACACGTGAACCATCCTTGAGTGTCGCCAGAACATATGTATTCGGTTGCATTTGGCTGAATGTGTAATCCCAAGCGGCAGGGATGTGATGGAAAAACTCAAGCTTCAGCAATTTCGCAATGCGATAATCCAAACCTTTTTGTAGCAGGAATGCAACTAACCAGCCGATCAAAAGTGGAACAACAGCATAGTGGCAAATCGTCCATAGCCACGAAGGTAATGTCAGCCAATTGACATAGAAAAGCGGACTTATAGCCGCAAAGTATCCGGTTGAGGCTATCGCGTATGCGATCAACCGCTCACGAAACTCTGGTATGGGGCCAATTCGGACTCGTGACACTGGCCATAAAATAAGCATTCCCGGTGCAAACAGGCTGACAATTTCCTTGATGTTTGCCGCTGATGGCAAGTCAGCCATTTTGATTCCCCTAATCCCAATTATAGAAACAAAATAGCAACATTTTTTGATTCTACAAGTTTGATTATGGTGGGCACGGGTGGGGAGCACATCCTTGCCATCATGCCATCATCCCATCACGGTGGTAACTAAACGCCCATGCCCAGCCCTCAACTCTCTGTCCGTTCGGCGCTCGAAACGCGGTCGATCCATGCGATTGTTGAGGGTGGGCTGACGCAATATGCCAAGCGCCATCCGGTTGAGAGCGCTGAGGCATTTCTGCGGCGATTGCCGAGGAGCATGGGCTTGTGCTGGCTACGCGCAACCGCAGGGATTTTTTAACAACCACGCTTTCGCTCACCAACCCTTGGGATTGACCGCGAGTTACCCTAAAACGGCAAGTCGTCGTAAAGGTCGCTGTCGAATGCCGATGGGGCACTGCGCCCTCCGCCTGACGATCCGCCGCCTGAGCCGGGCAATGCAGAGTGGCAGCGCGATCTGTTCGTCAGCCATGCCAAAATGGCGAAATTGGCCGAAGTGAGTGGCGATAGCGCGGGGGCCATCGGGAGCTTTCGCCGCGCGAAGAGCATCATCGCGGCGCTGGTAACCGCATGGCCCGATCATCCCGACTTTGCAAAGGACCTTACCACTGTGCGCCGGGACTTGGCGCGGTTGGGGGGATGAAGGCATTTGGCGTGCGCGCGAATACACCGCTCGCTCGCGGGGCTCGAAATTCCTGCGATGTTTGCAGACCCGACCGCTGATATTGCAGAGGTGAAAAAGCCGAAGCGGAAATCGAACTGGAAACCACCTGCGCTTGACGCTCCCGCACAAAAAATGGGGATTCCCGACGCCGCCCTTTTGGCCTAAGCGGTGCGGATGACAATATCCCCAAGCGCAAGCCTTTATTTCCGCCCCACTGCGTTCATCGACGCGCCGTTCAATCTTGATGGGCAATTTGCGCGGCTGGCAGGTGGGATGCAATTCTTTGCTGCGTGGGATGTGATTGCGGTTGAGGCTGGGCGACGCTTGCCGCAGCGGCTTATTCCCGTTGACCGGATTGATCAATTTCTCGGGCGCTTAACGGCTGAGCAATCGGCGGCGGCGCGCGTTACCATCACTAACGCAACGTCACCGCGAGCCCCGCTCACACTCGGCGCGCGCACCGTGCGGCTTGATCAACCTCAGGTGATGGGCATCCTCAACATGACGCCTGACAGCTTTTCAGGCGGTAGCGATTGTCTCAGTGACCCTTCAGCGGCGGCGGCGCTCGGCGTTTCGATGGCTGAGGCGGGGGCGGCGATTATCGATATTGGCGGCGAATCAACGCGGCCCGGCGCGCAGGTTGTTTGGGAACAGGATGAAATCGAGCGCGTGGCCCCCGTGATTGAACGGCTGGCAGCAAGCGGCACAGCGATCTCAATCGACACACGCAAAGGCGCGGTGATCGAGGCAGCGCTCCACCGCGGCGCGCATATCGTTAATGATGTGTCTGCCTTGTTGTTCGATGACCGCGCGCTTGGCATTGTGGCGTCGGCGAAATGCCCCGTTGTGCTGATGCATTTTCCGGGCAAGCCTAGTGATCCGCATAATGCCGCCCCTTATTCTGACCCGCTCATTGAGGTATATGATTGGCTGAGCGACCGGATTGAAGCGGTGGTGGCAGGCGGTGTTGACCGTGCGCAGATCATCATCGATCCCGGCATTGGCTTTGGCAAATCAGTGAGTGAAAATTTGGCGATACTCAATGGGCTGTCTCTGTTCCACACGCTTGGCTGTCCGATCCTGCTTGGGGCGAGTCGCAAGCGGATGATTGGTGCGCTATCAAACGAAGCGCCAACGGGTCAGAGGCTCGGCGGATCGATTGCACTCGCGCTCAAAGGGGCGGAACAGGGTGCGCAGATCATCCGCGTTCATGACGTGCAAGAAAGCGTGCAAGCGCTACGGGTGTGGCGCGGGCTTCGTGACGGCGCGCTCAGTGGCTAAGCCGATTTAACACTTCACCTTTCCCGCACTGCACCATAGGAGGGGCGGATGGTCTTCCCCACCCCCAAAAATCCATCACAACGCGAATTCGTCATTTTGATCGCATCGATCATGATGATTGTGGCGTTTGCGATTGATGCGATGCTTCCCGCCTTTCCCGCAATTGGCGCAACTTATGGCTTAAGTGATCGCAATCAGCCTCAACTGGTGATCACCGCGCTGATGATGGGGTTCGGCTTCACGCAGCTTTTTATCGGCACGCTGGCTGACAGGTACGGGCGGCGGGGCATCTTGATATGGTCGCTTTTTGGTTACGGTGTGATGTCTATAGTGGCGGCGTTGGCCCCTAGTTTTGAGGCGTTGCTGGCGGCACGCGTCGTGCAAGGGGCGTTTGCGGCGGGCGCGCGCGTGATGGTCACATCGGCGGTTCGTGATCGCTATGCCGGGCGGCAGATGGCGCAAGTGATGAGCCTTGCCGCGATGATTTTCATGGCAGCCCCGATTCTTGCGCCTGCGATGGGGCAATTGATATTGGCAGTGGCACCGTGGCAATGGATTTTCCATGTTCTCGCGGCGATTGGCTTTGCGCTCTGGGTTTGGGTGCTTTTTCGACTACCTGAATCGCTTGATCCTGAGAGTGCCAAACCGATATCGGTGCGCCAATTGCGAACCAGCTGGGCCAAAGTGCTTTCGGATCGGCAATCACTTGGGTACAGCTTTGCGATTGCGAGCACCACCGCCGCCTTGTTCGGCTATCTCATGTCAGTTCAGCAGATCTTTGATATTGTTTTCAAAGTGCCCGATTTTCTGAGCACGGGGTTTGCGATTATGGCATCGGGGATGGCAATTGCATCGCTGATCAATTCAGCGATTGTCTTGCGCTTTGGGATGCGACTTGTTGGGCACATTGGGCTTGTGCTGTTCACGCTGACCGCAGGCACCCACATGCTGATCACAGTCGCGGGATATGAAACGCTGCCGATCTTCATCGTGCTTCAGACGATAATGATGATGGGGTTTTCATTTTCTGTTGCTAATTTCAGCGCAATGGCAATGGAGAATATGGGCGATGTGGCGGGCACCGCCAGTTCACTCCAAGGATCATTTTCCACGATTGTGGGGGCATTGATTGGCGCGTTCATCGGGCAAAGTTTTAACAGCACGACAATTCCGATTTACTTTGGCTTTTTTGCGTGCGGTTGCCTTGCGTTAGTGGCGGTGTTGATTACCGAACATGGTCGTTTGTTCATCGCGCGCAATGCGCCATTAGGAGGCTGATATGGCGCTATGGTTGATGAAGTCAGAGCCATTCAAATATAGCTGGGATGATTTGATCGCTGACGGCGCCACGCATTGGAACGGAGTGCGCAATCATCAGGCCGCGCTTTATTTGAAAGCGATGGAGATTGGTGATGAAGTGTTTTTCTACCACAGCAATGAAGGGCTTGCGGTGGTGGGGATCGCGCGCGTTATAAAGACCGCCTACCCTGACCCGAGCGATGAAAAGGGCCGGTTTGTGATGGTTGATATTGAACCTGTTCGTCCGCTGGCAAACCCAGTGACCTTGGCTGCTATGAAAGCCGAAGCGCGGTTGGCGGGCATGAAGATGTTTCAACAATTCAGATTATCAGTCTGCCCGATTGCGCCAGAAGAATGGGACGTAATTGTTGAGATGGGGGGTTAGATCCTTCGGCGATCAATCCGCAACTTTCGTCTTTGCGAGCGAAGCGCGGCAATCCATATTGCGGTGCCGCGCGTGGATTGCCGCGTCGCTGGGGCATTTGCCCCAGCCTGTCCTGAGCGGCTGGCTTGCCAGCCAGTCGAAGGGCTCCTCGCAAAGACGATTCCCAATTTAATGTCACAAGCCTCTATCAAAGGCCCGGAAGCGCACGCCGCAACCGGTAATGCGCGCCAAAGGCAACGGGGATCGTCGCGATGCCTAGTGCGCCTATCACCGCAGGAAGCGAGAGCCCTGCCCCCAGCATCGCGGTAACCGCCGCGACGATAATCACCGTCATCACTGAATTGATGATGTTATTCGCCGCGATGATTTGTGATCGTTCGCCGTCCGAAGTTTGCGTCATCAGGATTGCGTAGAGGGGGACGATGAACATCCCGCCGCTAAACGCGATACCGAACAACGCCGCAAAGATCGGCCACGCCCCTTCGCTCGCGATAAATTGAGCGACGTTCGCGCCGCCGATTTGCACTGCAAAATTGCTCGTGGCGATCCATAAATAGATCATTGAGCCTGCCATGCCGAGCGCTGCCGCTGGCACAAAGCGGGCTGACACTTTCCCCTTCGTAATCAGATTGACTGACAACGAACCAATGGCAATGCTGACCGAAAAGATAATCAAGAACAATGTGGCGACTTCCTTTTGCGCACTGAGAACGCCGTTTACAAGCGGGATGAATTCAGCAAGCACCACTGCGCCAACGCCGAAAAACCAGCTAATCCCAAGGATCGCATACCAGATGCCCTGCGGCTTGGTGGCCTTCCCCATCATAACCCACGTGCTGCGCACCACATTATAATCAACCTTCAATTGCCTGTTAGTTGGCGGCGCTGCGGGGATGAGGAAACTAATCAGTAACCCGCATGTTGACAGCGCGACGGCCGCGATGCCGGCACTCAGCGGGGTCAACAACCCCGCAAACAATTGACCGCCTAATATAGCAAGGAAGGTGCCTGCCTCGATCAATCCAGTGCCACCCATGATTTCGTGTCCGCCCAGATGCTGCGGCATGATCGAATATTTAACCGGGCCAAACAGCGCTGAGTGCACCCCCATTAGAAAGAGCGCGACCATCAGCAGACTGATCATTTCAAAATAGCAGCCAGCAAGCCCGATGGCCATGAACAGGATTTCAGCGGCTTTGATGAAACGGATCAGCAGTGCTTTATCATAGCGATCAGCAAGTTGCCCGCCGAGTGCAGACAGCAGGAAATAGGGAAGGATGAACAACCCCGTGGCGAGTGCGCCAAGCTGTTCGACTTTTTCCGGCGCGCTCGCATAGACGGTATAGCTCGCCAAAAAGAGCATCGTGAATTTGAGCACGTTATCGTTAAACGCACCGAGGAATTGCACGACGAACAAAGGCGCGAAGCGGCGTTTGGTGAGCAATGAGATATCAGGCGCAGACATTCGACCCCCCGTGAATGTATTATGTTAGGGGCGTGTTAGCCTAGATTGAACGAAGACGGGGCATTGTTTTTCGCTGCCAATCAAGGAAGCGCGTCAGCGCCAGCCTTGCTGCGTCTAGGCTCAAAGCCGAACAGACTTGAATACTCGTCTTTGCGAGGAGTGAAACGACGAAGTGGTTCAAACATATGTCATTCCGCTTTAAACAAACACCCAAAATTTGACACAATCACCCTCGCCCCCTAAAGCCTCCACAACTTCACAGTTCGAGACATGATACCCCGTCGCGCAGGGTATCGCACGAATGGACGGTGAAGTGATCATAAGACGCGTAAAGCTGCGGCTTTCCTTACAGGAAGGCTTGTGGCTTTTTGTCGTTTTTGCGCGTCTGATTTCTTTCAAGAAAGTGTAACGTTACCCATGGCTTCATCCCCAACAATCGCCGCAACCGCCATCCCGCGCGCTAAAGCACGCATTCGCAAAATGTTTGGTAACATTCACGAAGTGGTGGCGATGCCCAATCTGATCGAAGTTCAGCGCGAATCTTACGAACAGTTTTTGCGGTCAGACGCTTCGATTGGCTATGTATCAGGCCTCGAAAAAACGCTGCGCAGCGTGTTCCCGATCCGCGATTTTGCAGGCACAGCTGAACTTGATTTTGTTCATTATGAGCTAGAGCATCCCAAATTTGATACCGAAGAATGCCGCCAGCGCGGGATTACTTATTCAGCACCAATGCGCGTTACGCTGCGCTTGATTGTGTTTGAAGTCGATCAGGAAACCGAAACCCGTTCGGTTCTCGATATCAAGGAACAAGATGTTTACATGGGCGATATGCCGCTCATGACGCACAACGGCACCTTCATCATCAACGGCACAGAGCGCGTGATCGTCAGCCAGATGCACCGTAGCCCGGGCGTCTTGTTCGATCATGATCGCGGCAAAACCCACGCTTCGGGCAAATATCTGTTCGCCGCGCGTGTTATTCCGTATCGCGGTTCGTGGCTTGATTTCGAATTTGATGCCAAGGATATCGTCAACGTCCGGATTGATAGAAAGCGTAAGCTTCCTGTCACGTCGCTGCTATTCGCGCTTGGGCTGACTGGCGAAGAAATCCTCGCCGAATTCTACAACACCGTCACTTATGTGCGCGGCGCTGGCGGCTGGCAGATCCCTTATGCGTCTGAAAATTGGCGCGGCCAAAAGCCGGGCTTTGATGTGGTCGACGCCAAATCGGGTGAAGTTGTTTTCCCCGCATCGCAAAAAATCAGCCCGCGCGCGGCAACCAAGGCAGCCAAAGACGGCCTTGAAATGCTGCTTATCCCCACCGAAGAAATTTTTGGCCGTTATTCAGCGATTGACCTTGTCAACGATGCGACGGGTGAAATTTATATCGAAGCCGGTGATGAAGTCTCTGCCGAAAACCTCGAAAAAATCGATTCGGCGGGCCTTGATCAGCTGGTCACGCTTGATATAGATCATATCAACACCGGCCCGTGGATGCGCAATACGTTGAAGGTCGATAAGGCCGAGGAACGTGATCTCGCGCTCGATTCAATCTACCGGGTGATGCGTCCGGGTGAACCACCAACGCGTGAAACTGCCGAAGCTTTGTTCGCAGGCCTGTTTTTCGATAGCGAACGTTATGACCTCTCAGCGGTTGGCCGTGTGAAGCTTAACATGCGTCTCGAACTCGACGCGCCTGATGATCACACGACGCTGCGCCGCGAAGATATCCTTGCGGTTGTCAAAACGCTTGTGAATTTGAAGGATGGCAAGGGCGACATCGATGATATCGATAACCTAGGCAACCGCCGCGTTCGCTCTGTGGGTGAGCTTCTCGAAAACCAATACCGCGTTGGCCTGCTCCGCATGGAACGCGCGGTGAAGGAGCGGATGAGCTCGGTTGATGTATCGACCGTGATGCCAAATGATCTGATCAACGCAAAGCCAGCTGTGGCGGCGGTTCGTGAATTCTTTGGCTCAAGCCAGCTCAGCCAGTTCATGGATCAGACCAACCCGCTCTCCGAAGTGACGCATAAGCGCCGCGTTTCGGCGTTGGGCCCAGGCGGTCTCACGCGTGAGCGCGCAGGCTTTGAAGTCCGCGACGTTCATCCAACGCATTACGGCCGGATTTGCCCGATTGAAACGCCAGAAGGCCCGAATATCGGTCTTATCAACAGCCTTGCGTCGTTCAGCCGCGTCAATAAATACGGCTTCATCGAAACGCCGTATCGCAAGATCATCGATCATAAGGTGACTGACGATGTGGTTTACCTCTCCGCAATGGAAGAGGCGAAGCACACAATCGCGCAGGCTAACGCTGAACTCAATGCGGATGGCAGTTTCGTTGAAGATGTGATTTCATCGCGGCAAGCGGGTGAATTCCTGATCTCGCCGCGTGATAATCTGACATTGATGGACGTTTCGCCAAAGCAGCTCGTCTCGGTTGCCGCGTCGCTCATTCCGTTCCTCGAAAACGACGATGCGAACCGCGCGCTGATGGGATCAAACATGCAGCGTCAGGCGGTGCCTTTGGTTCGCGCTGAAGCGCCGTTTGTTGGCACCGGCATGGAAGAAACCGTGGCACGCGATTCAGGGGCTGCGGTGGCCGCAAAGCGTGGTGGTATCGTCGACCAAGTTGACGCGGCACGTATCGTTATCCGCGCAACGGGTGATGTCGAAGCCGGACAATCGGGCGTTGATATCTACACGTTGCAAAAGTTCCAACGGTCAAACCAGAATACTTGCATCAACCAGCGTCCGCTGGTGAATGTGGGTGATACGATCGAAGCAGGGACGATCATTGCGGATGGCCCCTCAACTGAGCTGGGTGAATTAGCGCTTGGCCGGAACACGCTCGTCGCGTTCATGCCGTGGAATGGGTATAATTACGAAGATTCGATCCTGATCTCCGAACGCATTGTGAAGGATGACGTGTTCACGTCGATCCATATCGAAGAGTTCGAAGTGATGGCGCGCGATACCAAGCTTGGGCCAGAAGATATCACACGCGATATCCCCAATGTCGGCGAAGAAGCGCTCCGTAACCTCGACGAAGCAGGCATCGTTTATATCGGCGCTGAAGTTGAGCCGGGCGATATTCTTGCGGGTAAGATCACGCCAAAGGGCGAAAGCCCGATGACGCCTGAGGAAAAACTGCTCCGCGCGATCTTTGGTGAAAAAGCATCAGACGTTCGCGATACATCGCTGCGGCTGCCGCCCGGCGTTGGCGGCACAGTCGTTGAAGTGCGGGTGTTCAACCGTCACGGCATTGATATTGATGATCGGACGCGCGCTATCCAAGCTGAGGAAAAAGAACGCCTTGGCAAGGATCGCGACGATGAACGATCAATCCTAAACCGCGCCACATATTCGCGTTTGCGTGATATGCTCATCAACCAAACAATCGCTGCCGCCCCCAAGGGGATCAAAAAAGGCGGCGTGATTGATGACGCGATGCTCGTTGAAGTCGAAAGCTTTGAATGGTGGAAGTTCGCGGTTGAAGATGATGGTGCGCAAGCCAATCTTGAAGCCGTCAAAATTCAATATGATGATGCGGTAAAATTGATCAACGCTAAGTATGAAGACCGCGTTGAAAAACTTGAACGCGGCGATGATTTGGCACCCGGCGTGCTTAAGATGGTCAAAGTGTTCGTCGCGGTGAAGCGTAAGCTGCAACCAGGCGATAAGATGGCGGGTCGTCACGGTAACAAGGGTGTGATTTCACGCATCTTGCCAGCTGAAGATATGCCCTTCCTTGAAGACGGGACTCCGGTTGATATCGTGCTCAATCCTTTGGGTGTGCCAAGCCGCATGAACGTGGGGCAAATCTTTGAAACGCATCTTGGCTGGGCTGCGCGCGGCCTTGGCAAGCAGATCACAGAAGCGCTTAACGATTGGCGTGAAAATGGCGGCGAAGAAGCGGGGCGGCCTCCTGAGGCGGTTCGTGAGCGGATCCGCGTGGCTTACGGCGATAAATATCTCGACGAGGTCAACGCCCGCAGCGATGATCAGATCGTTGAACTTGCTGGCCTCCTCAAAAACGGTGTGCCGATGGCAACGCCGGTGTTTGACGGCGCGCGTGAAGCCGATGTTTCGCATATGCTCACGCTTGCTGGGCTTGATACATCAGGTCAGGTTGAACTGTTCGATGGCCGCACGGGCACGATGTTTGATCGCAAGGTGACCGTTGGGTATATTTATATGCTCAAGCTTCACCATTTGGTCGATGATAAAATCCATGCGCGGTCAATCGGGCCTTACAGCCTTGTTACGCAACAGCCACTTGGCGGTAAGGCGCAATTTGGCGGACAGCGCTTTGGTGAAATGGAATGTTGGGCGCTGCAAGCTTACGGCGCTGCTTATACGCTCCAAGAAATGCTCACGGTTAAGTCTGATGACGTGATCGGGCGGACGAAGGTTTATGAAGCGATTGTGAAGGGCGATGACAGTTTCGATGCTGGTATTCCTGAAAGCTTCAACGTTCTTGTGAAGGAAATGCGGTCACTGGGCTTGAATGTTGAGCTTAACACGATTGCGCCTGAGAATGAGGACATGCCTGCGATTGCGGCTGAATGAATAACCTCCCTCTCCCCTTCAGGGGAGAGGGCCGGGGAGAGGGGCCTTTGACAATGAGGCACCCCCCTCTCCCAACCCTCTCCCCTGAAGGGGAGAGGGCTTTTGGAAGGACCAAAGATGAACGAACTAACGAATTTCGCGAACCCTATCGCAAAGCCTGAAACATTCGACCAAATCCAGATCGGGATTGCCTCACCAGAGCGCATCCGTTCGTGGAGCTTTGGTGAGATTAAAAAGCCTGAAACCATCAACTACCGCACGTTCAAGCCAGAGCGTGACGGCTTGTTCTGCGCGCGCATTTTTGGCCCGATCAAGGATTATGAATGCTTGTGCGGCAAATATAAGCGGATGAAGTATAAGGGCATCGTCTGCGAAAAGTGCGGTGTTGAAGTGACGGTATCAAAGGTTCGCCGTGAGCGGATGGGCCATATCGAACTCGCCGCCCCTGTTGCTCACATCTGGTTCCTAAAGTCACTGCCTTCGCGGATTGGTTTGCTGCTTGATATGCAGTTGAAACTGCTTGAGCGCGTGCTTTATTTCGAAGCTTATATCGTGATCGAACCCGGCCTGACTGCGCTTGATAAGTATCAATTGCTGACTGAAGACGAACTGCTCGACGCGCAGGATCAATACGGCGAAGACGCGTTTTCGGCGGGCATTGGTGCTGAAGCCGTGCGCCGGATGCTGGAAGAGCTTGATCTTGAAGGTGAGCGCAAGGATTTGCTTGACGAACTCGCGGTTACCAAATCTGAACTCAAGCCCAAGAAGATCATCAAGCGTTTGAAGGTTGTTGAAAGCTTTATCGATTCAGGCAATCGCCCTGAATGGATGATCCTTGAAGTCATCCCCGTCATCCCGCCTGAACTTCGCCCGCTCGTGCCGCTTGATGGTGGCCGCTTTGCGACGTCAGATTTGAACGATCTGTATCGCCGCGTGATCAACCGTAACAACCGGTTGAAGCGCCTGATGGAGCTTCGCGCGCCTGATATCATCGTTCGTAATGAAAAGCGGATGTTGCAGGAATCTGTTGACGCTTTGTTCGATAATGGTCGCCGCGGTCGGACGATTACGGGCGCGAACAAGCGTCCGCTCAAATCACTGTCCGATATGCTCAAGGGCAAGCAAGGCCGCTTCCGCCAGAATCTGCTCGGCAAGC
Source organism: Sphingomonadales bacterium (assembly GCA_043741135.1). GTDB lineage: Bacteria > Pseudomonadota > Alphaproteobacteria > Sphingomonadales > Sphingomonadaceae > Aquisediminimonas. The sequence continues at coordinate 38,661 of JAYUAU010000057.1, forward strand.
GCGTCGATTATTCGGGTCGTTCGGTGATCGTGACGGGGCCAGAACTTAAGCTTCACCAGTGCGGCTTGCCCAAGAAAATGGCGCTCGAACTGTTCAAGCCGTTCATTTACTCACGCCTTGATGCCAAGGGTCTCTCGATGACCTTGAAGCAAGCCAAGAAGTGGGTTGAGAAGGAACGCAAGGAAGTTTGGGACATTCTTGATGAAGTGATCCGCGAACATCCCGTGATGCTCAACCGCGCGCCAACGCTTCACCGTTTGGGCATCCAAGCGTTTGAACCTGTGCTCATTGAAGGCAAAGCGATCCAGCTTCACCCGCTGGTTTGTTCGGCGTTCAACGCCGATTTCGATGGTGACCAAATGGCCGTCCACGTTCCGCTGAGCCTTGAGGCCCAGTTGGAAGCGCGCGTTCTCATGATGTCAACGAACAACATCCTCTCGCCAGCAAACGGAAAGCCAATCATCGTTCCCTCGCAAGATATGGTGCTCGGCCTCTATTATCTCTCGATGCTCAAGCAGAATGAACCCGGCGAAGGCATGCTGATTTCAGACATGCAGGAAGTCCATCAGGCGATCCACGCAGGCGCAGTGACGCTTCATACCAAGATCATCAGCCGCGTTCCACAAACCGATGAAAACGGGAAAGCCTATCTCAAGCGTTATGAAACGACGCCGGGCCGGATGCTGCTCGGTGAATGTTTGCCGCAAAGCCACAAGGTGCCCTTTGACGTTGTCAACCGTGTGTTGACCAAGAAGGAAATCGGCGACGTTATTGACCAAGTTTATCGTCACACGGGCCAGAAGGACACTGTGCTGTTTGCCGATGCGATCATGAGCCTTGGCTTCCGTCATGCGTTCCAAGCGGGTATTTCGTTCGGTAAGGATGATATGATCATTCCTGATGCGAAGGTTGAACTTGTTGAAGAAACGCGCGGCATCGTGCGCGATTTTGAACAGCAATATCAAGACGGGCTGATCACGCAGCAGGAAAAATATAATAAGGTGATCGATGCCTGGTCAACGTGCGGTGATAAAGTCGCGAACGCGATGATGAGCGAAATTCAGGCGGTGAAAACGCAGCCTGATGGTCGTGAAGCCCCAATCAATTCGATCTATATGATGGCACACTCAGGTGCGCGTGGTTCACAAGCGCAGATCAAGCAGCTGGCAGGGATGCGCGGGCTGATGGCGAAGCCGTCGGGCGAAATCATCGAAACGCCGATCATTTCAAACTTCAAAGAAGGCCTGACCGTTCTTGAATATTTCAACTCAACGCATGGTTCGCGTAAAGGCTTGGCGGATACCGCGCTTAAGACGGCTAACTCTGGCTATCTGACACGCCGTCTGGTTGACGTATCTCAAGATTGCGTTGTGATCGAAGAAGATTGCGGCACGACACGCGCGCTGCTGATGAAGGCAATTGTTCAGGGCGGTGCGACCATCGCATCGCTTGGTGAGCGTATCCTTGGCCGCACCACGGCTGAAGATATTATCGATACCAAGGATAACAGCGTCGTTATTCCATCAGGCAGATTGCTTGATGAGGCTGACATTGTTGTGATCGAAGCCATTGGCACGCAATCTGTCAAAATCCGTAGCCCGCTCGTTTGCGAAACGCGGATGGGTGTGTGCGGCAAATGCTATGGCCGCGATCTCGCACGCGGAACTCCGGTGAACATGGGTGAAGCTGTCGGCGTTATCGCCGCGCAGTCAATCGGTGAACCGGGCACACAGCTCACGATGCGGACGTTCCACATCGGCGGTGCGGCGCAAATTAACGAGCAATCAGGCCATGAAGCGGTGAGCGACGGAACGCTTGAATATCGCGATCTGCGCATCATCGAAGATAAGATGGGCCGCCGCGTTTCGCTCTCACGCAACGGCGAAGTCGCGATCATCGATAGCGAAGGCCGTGAGCGTTCGTCGGACCGTTTGCCTTACGGCGCTTATGTGCTGTTTGCTGATGGTGCTGCGGTGACCAAGGGGCAAAAGATTGCCGAATGGGATCCCTTCACCATGCCGGTGATCACTGAAAACCCCGGCAGTGTGAAATATCAGGATTTGGTCGAAGGCCAGACGCTTGTTGAACAAGTCGATGAAGCAACGGGTATTTCACAAAAGGTCGTCACCGAATTCCGTCCCGGACGGACGAAGGTTGATCTTCGCCCACGCCTGACATTGCTTGATGGCGATTCGGGTGAAGCGGGTCGTTACATGCTCGCCACTGGCGCGATCCTCTCGGTTGAGGACGGTGCTACTGTGCAAGCGGGTGACGTGCTCGCGCGGGTCAGCCGTGAAGCGGCGAAAACGCGTGATATCACTGGTGGTCTTCCCCGTGTTGCCGAACTCTTTGAAGCGCGCATCCCCAAGGAAAATGCGATCATCGCGCGCGCCTCGGGTCGGGTTGTCTTCGGCAAGGATTATAAGGCCAAGCGCAAGATCGGCATTCAGCCCGAGGATGGCGGCGAACTTGTCGAATATCTCGTGTCAAAGAGCAAAGTGATCGACGTGCAGGAAGGCGATTATGTCAAACGCGGCGATAATCTGATCGGTGGTTCACCCAATCCGCATGATATCCTTGAAGTGATGGGCATTGAACCACTCGCTGAATATATCGTCGCCGAAATTCAGGAAGTTTACCGACTGCAAGGCGTGAAAATCAACGATAAGCACATCGAAACGATCGTTCGTCAGATGCTGCAAAAGGTTGAAATCACGGCTTCGGGTGATACGACTTTGCTGGTTGGCGAACAGGTTGACCGCGAGGAAATGGTTGAGATCAACGCCAAAATGCCCGCCGGTTCAGCGCCTGCAGAAGGCAAGCCCATCTTGCTCGGCATTACCAAGGCAAGCTTGCAAACGCGCAGCTTTATCTCGGCGGCGTCGTTCCAGGAAACCACGCGCGTGCTTACGCAGGCGGCGGTTGAGGGTAAGAAGGATGAGTTGATCGGCCTTAAGGAAAACGTGATCGTTGGTCGATTGATCCCTGCGGGCACAGGCGCTGGCCTTAATCGTCTCCGCGTGACCGCAACGTCGCGCGATGCGGCGCTTCGCGTTCAGCAAAAGGCATGGCAGGATAGTTTGAAGCCTGCGGTTGTCACTCCGGTCAAGGAAGATGTTGAAGGGTAAGCGCGCGTCACCATCTGAAACAAAAGCAAGGGGCATCCGATTGGGTGCCCCTTTTTGTGCGGTGTTTGCTAGGGGTTGTGGCGATATTCTCAGGGGGTTATACGTCGATTTCGCGTGAGGCGGCCTGATTGGTCGCCTTTTTGATTGCTGTGCCCAAGAAAGGTTTATGCCATGCCGATTACCCCGCTGATGCCCGTTTACCCGCGCTGTGCAGTGCGTCCGGTGCGCGGCGAAGGCGCGTATCTTTTTGGTGAGCGCGGCGAGCGTTATCTGGATTTTGCCAGCGGGATTGCGGTCAATTTGCTTGGCCACGGTCACCCGCATTTGACCAAGGCGATTGCGACCCAAGCGGGCACACTGATGCACGTCTCAAACCTTTACGGCAGCCCGCAAGGCGAAGCGCTCGCGCAGCGGCTTGTTGATCTGACCTTTGCTGACACTGTGTTCTTTACCAATTCAGGTGCCGAAGCAGTTGAATGCGCGATCAAAACCGCGCGCCGCTATCACCATGTCACGGGCAACCCACAGCGCAAGACGCTCATCTGCTTCCACAACGCCTTCCACGGGCGGACGATGGCAACGATATCGGCAACCAATCAAGAAAAGATGCGTGACGGGTTTGAGCCTTTGCTCGAAGGATTTGCCTATGCGCCGTTCAATGATCTTGAGGCCGCGCGCGCGCTCGTCAATGAAGGAACCGCAGGGTTTCTGGTTGAACCAATCCAAGGCGAAGGCGGCATCCGCCCTGCTAGCCAAGAATTCCTCAAAGGCCTGCGCGCGATTTGCGATGAACACGGATTGATGCTCGTGCTTGATGAAGTCCAATGCGGCATGGCGCGGACGGGAAAGCTGTTTGCGCATGAACATTACGGCATCACGCCTGATATCATGGCGGTGGCGAAGGGGATTGGCGGCGGTTTCCCGATGGGCGCTTGCCTCGCAACTGAAAAGGCGGCGCAAGGTATGGTGATCGGCACGCACGGCAGCACTTACGGCGGCAATCCGCTCGCGATGGCGGCGGGCAATGCGGTGCTCGACGTGGTGGCAAATGATGAGTTTCTCACGCAAGTGTGCGATACGCGTGATCGGCTCCGTGCCGCGATCAACCAATTGCTCCCCAATTATGATGACTTGTTCGAAGGCTTGCGCGGGATGGGATTGATGCTCGGCATTAAGCTCAAATCAGATAGCCGCGCGTTCGTTGCGCATTTGAGAGACCATCACGGGCTGCTCACTGTGGCAGCGGGTGATAATGTGGTGCGTGTTCTACCACCACTCAATATCGACGAAAGCCATATAGCTGAATTTATCGAAAAACTCTCAGCCGGCGCGCGAAGTTATACGTTGCCGGTCGCTGCGTGACACGTAATTTCCTCAACCTTGCCGATGCTGGCGCTGATGGCATTGCCGCGATCATCAACGATGCTCTTGACCGCAAGGCTGCGAGGATAGGCTGGCCTAAGGGCAAGGCTGACGCGGACGCCCCGCTCGGCGGCCACACGCTCGCGATGATTTTTGAAAAAAGCTCAACACGCACGCGCGTATCGTTTGATATGGCGATCCGTCAGCTTGGCGGGACAAGCATCGTGATGGAGGCTGGATCAATGCAGCTTGGTCGCGGTGAAACGATTGCTGATACCGCCACTGTGCTCTCAGGCTATGTCGATGCGATCATGATCCGCACCGATGATCATGCCAAGGTTGAGGAGATGGCGGCGCATGCCAGCGTTCCTGTGATCAATGGCCTCACCGATTTTTCGCATCCCTGCCAGATAGTTGCAGACATGCTCACGCTGATTGAAAGCGGAACGCCGCTGCCGGGCAGTGAGTGGGCATGGCTTGGTGATGGCAATAATGTGCTGACATCAATCATTGAGGCGGCGGGACTAATGAAGTTCACCGTCCGCGCAGGCTGTCCGCAAGGTTATGAGCCTGACGCTGATGTGGTGTCCACTGCTCGCTCGCGCGGCGCTACGATTGAAATCTTCGGTGATGCACAGAGCACTGCTGCGGGAGCCGACGTGATTGTCACCGATACGTGGATTTCAATGGGTCAGCAGCACGCGCACAACAAGCTGGCCGCGATGATGCCGTTTCAGGTGACACCTGCGCTGATGGCGCTTGCCAAGCCTGAGGCGGTGTTCCTTCACTGCCTGCCGGCGCACCGCGAAGAAGAAGTGAGTGCAGCGGTGATCGATGGCCCGCAATCGCGGATTTGGGAAGAAGCTGAAAACCGGCTGCATGCGCAAAAATCGATCCTGCTCTGGGCGTTTGGCCTGATTGGATGACCGCTGCTGTCATCAATGATGCTGATCGCGCGCTGGGTTTCTTCATCCCCACGCGCAATGCCCGCGGGCGCCTCGTAAGGTTAGGGCCAGTGATGCAGGATATCCTATCAGCGCATGGCTATCCCCCTCTTATTGAGGCGCTGCTTGCCGAAGCGCTTGTCGTTACTGCCCTGCTCGGCGCGATGCTCAAGGAAGGCGGCGGGCAAATGACGATGCAAGCGCAAACGCAAGGCGGCGCGATTAACCTGCTCGTGTGCGATTATAAAGACGGCGAAGTGCGCGGCTATATCAAGCATGACGCTGCTTTGCTTGCCTGTGTACCAGACGATGCTGACATCGCCGCGCTGTTTGGCAAAGGCTATCTCGCGATTACCTTTGATCAAGCGGTTTCGGGCGAGCGCTATCAGGGGATTGTTCCCTTGGAAGGCGCGACGCTTGCCCAAGCCGTTGAAAGCTATTTCAGTCAATCCGAACAAATTCCAAGCCTTGTTCGCGTGGCAGTTGCGCCAGGAAAAGCCGCTGGCCTGCTGCTCCAGCATTTGGCAGAAGGCGAAGAAGGGCGCGACCGCATCCATACGCGGCTTGATCACCCCGAGTGGGAGCATGTCGCGATCCTCGGTGGCACGATCAAGTCTGCGGAACTGCTTGATGATGATCTGCCGCTTGAAACGATTGTCTGGCGCTTGTTCAATGAAGAGGAAGAGGTGCGCGTTTTGGGCGGCGCTTCGATTGTAAAAGGGTGTCGCTGTGATCAGGGTCATATCGCATCAGTCATAAACGGCTTTAGTGATGACGAACGAAGCGAGATGGCGAACGAAGACGGAATTATAAAGGTAGATTGCGAATTTTGCGCGCGCAGCTTTCCGATTGCCGCGCTCTATCCAAAAGATACAATACAATAGAAGTTGAGTCGTTAAACTTTCATATCCGGTGTCGCGCTGGCTTATTGAGTGGGGCTTGATGATGAAATATTTGTTTGTGGTGGTGGCGATGGCGGGATCAGCAATCCCATTCATTGGACACGCAGCGCCCGAAGCGCCGCTTGCCGCGCTTGGCGCGATCGAACCAGGCTATTGGGAATTGCGCTCTCGCGGTGATCAAAGCGAGAACCGTTCGATTTGCGTGAGCGATCCTGCTGCCTTGCTCAATTTGCAGCATGAAGGCGCGCCCTGTTCGCGTTTCGTGATTTACAATGCGCAGCGGATGGCCACGGTGCAGTATAGCTGCGCAAGCGCTGGCAATGGTCAAACAACCATACGCGTCGAAACCCCGCGGCTGGTGCAAATAGAATCGCAAGGCGTTCGAAACCGTGAACCCTTCTCGGTTCAGCTCGAAGGCCGCCGACTGGGTTTATGCGGCGCGGCGAAAGTCGACGCGCGACGTTAACGTCATTTTAACATCTTTATGCGATGTTTAGGATTGAGTGTTTCTTCTTAGACGCTCTCCTCCCAAAACAGCCGAAAGGCCTACTGGGCTGCTCCTCACGGGGCAGCCTTTTTTGGTTTTGGGTGTAAAATCGGGAACCTCCATCAACCTCCACTTCGTCATTGCGAGCGTAGCGAAGCAATCCAGAAGGTGGCGGAAATGTGAGACTTTCTGGATTGCCGCGTCGCCTTTGGCTTCTCGCA
>JAYUAU010000058.1:0-4102 GCA_043741135.1 Sphingomonadales bacterium
GCCGAAATCAAGCCCGCGCCGCCAGATGAAGGGCTGGAGCGTATCGAGGAACCTCTGCCCGAGCGCAATATCTCCTGCACAAGCGCGCGCGCGGATGAAGGCGGCGCGTTCCCAAGCGAGCGCACTCGATTCGTAATAAGCAATCGCGGCATCTACAGGTATGGCAGGCGGGGTTACTTCAGGCGAGGGACGCAGGCGCAGATCAACGCGGAACACATAGCCGTCCCCGTCACGCGATTGCATGATTTCAACCAATTTGCGCGCAATTCGCGCGGCGGTTTCAACAGGTTCATCGCGCGCGCGTTTGGGCATTGTCGCAGGATCAAAGATCAGGATCGGATCAATGTCTGAACTGTAATTCAGCTCGCGACTGCCGTGCTTGCCAAGCGCGATGATCGCGAAACCTTGGGGCGCGGCACCGGGTAAAATCGCTTCAAACGCAGCTGCCAAGGCCTGATCGAGCGCATAATCGGCGAAGTCGGAAAGCTGTGATATGACATCATCGAGAGTAATCAGCCCGGCGAGATCAGCGATGGCTAGCTGGAGCGCCAACCTGCTTTTCGCGATGCGGAGGTGTGAGGGGACTGTCCTTATTTCGTTCCCCGGCCTTACTTCGTTCCCCGGCCTTACTTCGTTCCCCGGCGCAGGGCACCCATCAAAGTAATACTTTGATGGGACCCAAGGCCGGGGCCCAGTCCTCGACAAAGACTCTTTTGCTTGGGGGTCTGGGCCCCGGCCTTCGCCGGGGAACAGTGAAGGTAGTGTGGCAACAACCTCAGGATAACGCCGCATCAACAGGCGCAAATAGGGGGAATGAGCCTCGGCGCGTGCCATGGCTTCACTCAGCGCGCTCACTCGGCGGCGGCCCCAGGATCTTCGGCAGCCTCAGCCACAGCGGCGCGTTTGCGCTTTTTCTCAGTGAACCAGATTGCCAATATTGAAAGTTCATAAAGCAGATAAAGCGGCACCGCGAGCAGCACCTGTGACATGATATCGGGCGGCGTGAGGACGGCGGCCACCGCCACAATGCCGACAATCGCATAACGCCGTCCCTTGATCAGCGTCGTCCGCGTGATGATGCCCGCCATTTCAAGCAGCATGAGAATGACGGGCAACAGGAATGATACGCCAAAACCAAACATGAATTTCATGACGAAATCGAGGTAATTGCCAACGCCGGGCAGGGCCTCTTGCTGAACACCGCCCACATCGCCGCCGAAGCCAAGCAAATATTTAAGCGCTATCGGGATCGCGACATAATAAGCCATGGCGGCGCCTGCGCTGAACAAGATCGGCGTCATCAGCAGGAAAGGCAGCAACGCCTTTTTTTCCTTTGTGTACAACCCCGGCGCAACAAACCGCCACAATTGCGTGGCCAGCACCGGAAATGAAATCATCAACGCCGCAAAAAAGGCGACCTTCAGCTCGACAAAAAAAGCCTCGAAAATCTCAGTGTAAATCAGCTTGCCTTGCCCCGCGAGCAGCAGCGGCTGAACGAGGAACGCGAAAATTGGCTTGGCAACAGTCAGGCAGGCGACAAACGCAAGTCCAAGCGCGGCAACACTCCATAACAGCCGTTTGCGCAGTTCAATCAGATGATCAAGCAGAGGCGCTTTTGAATCGTCGATATCGCTCATGGTAGCTCAGGCTTTTGGGCTTCGTCAGCGGGCGCAGGAAGTGCCGGCGGCGGGGGATCGGCGGGATAAGCCGCCATGATCTTTGCATTTTCAGCCGCCCATTTCTCCTCCATTTCCTTCATCTCGGCTTCACGCACCATATCATCAAAGCCTGAGCGAAACTGGCTGGCGACAGCGCGCGCTTTCCCCACCCAGCGGCCCAGAACGCGCAGCGCAAGCGGCAAATCTTTGGGGCCGATTACCAGCAAGGCAACAACAGCCACCAACAGCAATTCGGTGGGGGCAACGTCAAACATTTCATATTCCCGTCATTCCCGCGAAGGCGGGAATCCATATCCACAGTGACGCCGCAGCTATCGCACCCTTGAACACATCAGTGCAAATAGGTTCCCGCCTGCGCGGGAATGACGTCAAAGCAGGTGCATCACAATCAAACCTGATTATCGTTTTGCTTTTCAGCCTCGATAATCGGTGCGGCTTGGCCCTCGATGCGCGTCGCTGGTTTGGGCGGCACGTCATCTTCGTCGGCCATGCCCTTTTTGAAGCTTTTGATGCCTTTGGCAACGTCACCCATCAGGCCTGAAATCCGGCCACCGCCGAACAGCAGCAGCACGAAAAGCGCGAGCAACAGAATATGCGGTAAACTTAGACCCATGTTCAATCTCCTTGAATAATCTCTATCTAGTCGCTCGGATCAGCATTTTCCAGTTCGGCTTGCAATTCAAGCGATTCAAATGCGAGATCAACCGGATCAAGCAAACCAGCCGCTTTCAAATCATCAATTCCCGGCAGATCGCGGCGGTTTTCTAACCCGAAATGAGCAAGGAAACCCGGCGTGGTAGCATAGGTTAGTGGCCGTCCAGGCGCTTCCCTGCGCCCTGCAGGCCGCACCCAGCCTGCCTCCATTAGCACATCAAGCGTGCCTTTCGATATCTGAACGCCGCGAATCGCTTCAATCTCAGCGCGACTCACTGGCTCGTGATACGCGATGATCGCGAGCGTCTCGATCCCGGCGCGGCTCAGTTTGCGCGTCTCTTCGCGTTCACGCCGCAAGATGTGCGCTAGGTCTGGCGCGGTCTGAAAATGCCAGCGCCCAGCGCGCTCGACGAGGTTCACCCCGCGCGCGGCGTAACGGGCTTCAAGCTCAACCAACGCGGCTTTTACATCAACGTCCGCGCCGACATAAGCAGCGATTTCAGCAGGCGTCAGCGGCGCGTCGGCGGCAAACAATGTTGCCTCAACGCCGCGAGTGATATCGTCATCAGGATCGATCATGCCGCGCGCACCAACAGCGGGCCGAAGGCCTCCTCCTGCTGCAAAGCGATCCGCCCCTGCTTGGCAAGCTCAAGCACACCCAGAAAGCTCGATGCCAAAGATGACCGCGCAAAAACGGGGTCGTCGGTTTCAGGCAAGAAGCGCGCGATATCAGTCCATTCAACCATCATCCCGAGCATCTTCGTCAGCCGCGCCATCGCTTGTTCGAGCGTCATCACATGGCGCGTGGCAACGATGTGAAGTGCGGGTTCACTGCGCGCGCGAACTTGGCCATAAGCTTGAATGAGGTCAAAAATCTGAGCGTCCCAGCGGCTTTTGCGGATCACGCGCAAGCCTTCGGGAACGCCGCACACAAACACATCGCGCCCGATCCGGTCTCGCGCCAATAGTCGCGCACCTGCCTCGCGCATCGCGTTTAATCGTTCAAGTCGGAGCGCAAGCCGCAGCGCGAGTTCTTCAGGGCTAGGATCAACATGGGGTTCATGCGGCAACAGCAACGCTGATTTGAGGTAAGCAAGCCACGCCGCCATCACGAGATAATCAGCCGCAATTTCAAGCTTGAGCGCTTTGGCATTCGCGATGAAATGCAAATATTGATCAACGAGCGAAAGGATCGAAATTGCACGCAGATCAACCTTTTGATTGCGCGCGAGGCTGAGCAAAAGATCAAGCGGCCCTTCCCAACTGCCAAGATCGAGCGTGAGGTCTTCCTCATCTTCAAAAGGTAATAGCTCAGGCATAGCTCAGCAGTGCATCACGCTTTGCGATCAAGTCGGAAATCGGTTCGATGTCGGCGCGACCCCCGATGGCAGCGTCGGCGAGGCGGCGGTGCGCTGCCTCACTCATTGCGGGCAAATGTTCGGCAATGCGGTTCATGTCATCCAGTCGCGACCAGCAGGAAAGCGCAATATCGCAGCCTGCCGCCAGACAATCAACCACACGCGTCATAATATCGCCTTGAAGGGCCTCCATATGGAGATCATCGCTGAGCAACAGGCCATCAAAACCGATCCGCTGGCGAATGATCGTGTCGATGATTGTTGGAGACATTGTGGCGGGGTGATCAGCATCCCACTCATCATAAACAATATGCCCGGTCATCCCGATACGCGCATTGTTCAGATGGATGAAGGGCGCGAGATCGATCGACAGATTAGCGTCAGATGCGTCAATATGGGGCAAGGCATAAT
>JAYUAU010000059.1:0-4083 GCA_043741135.1 Sphingomonadales bacterium
CCGATGAAACCCTGATCGCCGTCGCCCCGATCAACGCCCGCAGCAGCGCGCGCGAGGCGGAGACCCCTGGGAATAATATCTCCGCGATGTCGGTCGAACTGGCGACCCATCTGGCCGATCCGCTCGCCCGGTTGACCGCGATTAACGCCTACACCCGCGACGCCAAAGAGGCCAAAACCGGGATCAGCGCCCGGGTGATGACCGATCTCACCAAGCATATCCCCGGTGCCACCATGGCCGGTGTGGCGCGCTTGCTCACCAGCCCGCGCTTTGCCCCGCGCCAGGCCAATGTATTCATCTCGAACGTGCCCGGCCCGCAATTTCCGCTGTATATGAACGGCGCCAAAATCACCCACCAATATGGTTTGGCCCCGCTGGCCAATAATATGGGGCTGTTCATCGCCACCCCGAGCTATGACGGCCGGATCAGTTTCTGCATCACCTCGGAACGCCGGATCATGCCCGATATTGAATTTTTCCGCGAATGCCTTCAAACGTCGTTCAAGGAGTTACTCGAGGCCCGCGCCGAAACGCCGGCAAAACCCGTAAAACGAACGGCGTCCCCGGCAAAATCGCCCGCGCGCGCCGCCACGGCTAAAAAACCGGTGCCAAGGGCGCGCCGTGCGGTTGCGCAAAGGTCGCCCGACCGCCCATAACCACCCGCTCACACTCTGCCCGTTGAGGAAGCCACCCTGATGATGTTTAATCCCTCGCTGAAAAATGAAGCCGAACTGGCCAACGCGACCAGCTATGCGCAATGGTCGCAGGCCGCGCAGGCGTTGGACCGCCGCGATGGCAGCCAGGATTGGCGGAGCAGCGACGACAGCCCGCATTTCGATTACAAATCCATCCGGCGACGGCTCGAAACACTCGCTGAACTGCGCGCCGCCGACGACAACACCGGCCTGCTCTACACGCTCAACGAAGGCATTCACGGCAATATGGACGGGATGGCGAATGATCGCCTTTACCATGTCGCCAAATTTGGCACGAAGCAGCTGATCCACGATTATGTTGATGCCATCGTTGAAGCGATTGAACATATTGCGAGCGCCAACGTCACCGATATCTCGTTCGACGAAAAGCGGGATTTTCTGCGTCGTGCGCACCATTGCTACGGCTGTTCAGCATTGCTGATGAGCGGATCGGGCGCGTTTCTGTTTTTCCACGCGGGCGTTGTCAAAGCCTTATGGTCAGAAGGCGTGCTGCCGAGCATCATTTCAGGATCAAGCGGGGGATCAATCATCGGCGCACTGGTGTGCACACGAACTGATGATGAGCTTGAGCCTTATTTTGATCCAGAATTTCTAGCACGTGATCATGAAGCCGAAAGCGGTGAAACAGCGTTCAATCTGTTCGGCACGTCAAAGCGGATGGGGCAAGAGCAAGTCAGAGCGAGGCTTGCCGAAATCATTCCCGATATCACCTTTCAAGAGGCGTATGAGATCACCGGCCGGCATTTGAATGTCTCGGTCGCGCCTGCTGAAAAGCACCAGAATGGGCGTTTGCTCAACGCCATTGCCTCGCCCAATGTCTATATTCGTGAAGCAGTGCTCGCGTCGTGCGCGGTGCCGGGCATTTATGATCCCGTTGAGCTAATGGCGAAGGATCATGAAGGCAAGCGCGTGCCCTATCTGCCCGGGCGGAAATGGGTAGACGGTTCAGTAACGCATGATCTACCTGCCAAGCGGCTCTCGCGGCTTTACGGCGTTAATCACCATATCGTGAGCCAAGCCAATCCCCTCGTAACGCCGTTTGCGAGTGATGTAACGCAGCTGCCTTCTGCCTTTAACAGCATCCGCCGCGCCTCAGTGTCAACGTTGAAAGCATGGCTCAACGTCAACATGCAATTGTGGGAAAAGCCGCTTTCGCTCTTCCCGCAGGTGCAGCGTCTCGCCAATCTTTCAATGTCTGTGATCAATCAGGAATATTCGGGTGATATCAATATTGTTCGCCCGATGATGTTTTGGTCACCTTCCAAAATCCTCAGCAATCTCTCGATCGACGATATTAGCGCACTGATCGAATCGGGTGAGCGTTCAACATGGCCCGAGGTTGAACGCGTGCGCGCGCAAACCAAGATCAGCCAGACGCTTGACCGGATCCTCGCTCACTATGAACAAGCCGATGCAAGCGCGCAGGCTGATAAGAAGGCGATGAAGCGGAAGATTGCCTGATCATGCCAGCAAACTCGCTCATTCTTGGCAATCGCTCGCTCGCAAGCGGCGCATCGCTCCACTCACATAGCTGGATGCCGCAAGGAAAGGCGTGCGCCGTCATCTTGCTCGCGCACGGCTATGCTGAACATCTCGGGCGGTATGAACATGTTGCGAACCACCTGACTGCGCAAGGGTTTGCGGTTTATGCGGTTGACCATTGGGGGCATGGGCGTTCAGACGGCGTCCCGGGCTTTGTGCCCAAATTCTCAGTGTTCACCGACGGCGTTGAGCTTCTGCTTGCAAAAATTGAGGCCGCGCATCCTGATCTTCCGCGCTTTTTTATCGGCCACAGTATGGGCGGATTGATGGGAGCGGCCCATTTGCTGAGCCACCAATCGCATTACCATGGCGCCATATTATCTGGGCCTGTGATCATGCCAGCCGAGGCACCTTCGAAGTTCACAATATTGATCAGCCGACTTTTATCACGATTTTTCCCCAAAGTTGGCGTGCTCTCGCTTGATGCAAACGGCATCAGTCGTGATCCCGCAGTTGTTGCCGATTATATCGCTGATCCTCTCGTGTATAACGGGAAGATTGGCGCGCGGCTTGCGGCAGAATTGTTTGATACGATGGCGGATGTTCGTGCGCGCGCTGGCGCAATCACGCTACCACTGCTGATCGTTCACGGTGATCAGGATAGTTTGGCAGCGCCTACGGGATCGCGCTACCTAATCGATCATGTCACCTCGGTTGATAAGGCGCTCAGCCTTTACCCGGGGCTGTTCCATGAGGTTTTCAACGAGCCCGAACAAGCCCGCGTGCTTGGCGAGGTATCGGGCTGGATTGCCGCGCGGCTGCACGCCTAACGAATTGAGGATATAATCGATGACGTCATTCTTACTCATTTTGGCCGCGCTCATTGCCATTCCCCTCATCCTCTATGCCTTTTTCCCGCGCTTCTTGTTCATTCAAGCGCGTAACGCGCTGCGCCGTAAAGGAAGAATGACACAAAAATCAGTGCGCGTGGGTGATCTCAACTGGCCCTATCTTGAGGGCGGAAACCCGCAAGCGCCGCCACTCGTGATGATCCACGGCTTTGGCGGCGATAAGGATAATTGGTCGCTCTACGCGCCGCATCTCGGCAGTCATTATCGTCTGATTTGTCCCGATTTGCCAGGCTTTGGCGAAAATGACCGATCAAGTAAGCTTGATCATAGCATATCTGCCCAGACCGCGCGCTTAGGCGAATTTCTTGATGCGCTTGGTATTGGGAAATGCCATTTGGGCGGGAACAGCATGGGCGGATATATTGCGCTGCAATTTGCGCTCGATCACCCCGAGCGGCTGCTCTCACTCACTTTGCTCAACAATGCGGGTGTACTCGGTGCGCAAGACAGCGAATTGCAAAGAAGAGTCGCCGCAGGTGAAAGCCCACTCGTCGTGCGCAATATGGCCGATATCGACCGGTTGCTCGCCTTTGTCGCGTATAAGCCGCGCTTCATTCCGCGCCAGTTTAAGAAAGTTGTGCTTGAAGATACCGCACCCCATGCAGAGCTGCTCGACAAAATCTTCGATCAGATTGCGGGCGATGCGCTCGAACGGTCAATCAATGATCAGCTCCCCCTTGTTTCAGCGCCGACGCAAATCATCTGGGGCCGTCATGACCGTTTGATCGACGTGAGCTGCGCGACTGTATTGCATGACGGCATTAAAGGCAGCGAGCTCGTGATCCTTGAAGACGCTGGCCATGTCCCGATGATCGAAAAACCAGCGCAAACCGCGCAGGCTCAGCTTGCTTTCCTTGCCAAACACTAAGCGTGCGCGCTAGAGCATGATGAGTTTAGGTAGAGCAAATGTGTTCCCCTGCGGAGGCAGGGGTCCAGTCCCAGACAAAAAGAGTCTTTGTTAAGGTCTGGACCCC
>JAYUAU010000060.1:0-22619 GCA_043741135.1 Sphingomonadales bacterium
GTGGAAATCCACGCCGGGCCGAGTCATCTCGATCGATTCATGAACCCAGTCATCGCCCCAATTGCGCGACGGCGAAGCAGCGGTGAACTCTTCACCGTCGGATATCGGTTTGCTCGGTTGCAGGCGATCCATCTGAACATTTCTCCTCAGAAGAAACTTAATAGCATATTGAAAGCGGCCTAACAAATGCCTAAACGCACCGATATCTCCTCAATCCTCATCATCGGTGCAGGGCCGATCATCATTGGCCAGGCGTGCGAGTTCGATTATTCGGGCACGCAGGCGGTGAAGGCTTTGAAGGAGGAGGGTTACCGCATCATCCTCGTCAATTCGAACCCTGCGACAATCATGACTGATCCAGAGCTTGCTGACGCGACCTATATTGAACCGATCACGCCTGAAATTGTGGCAAAAATCATTGAGGCTGAGCGCGCGAAATTTCCGCATGAAAAGATGGTGGTGCTGCCAACAATGGGGGGGCAGACCGCGCTCAATACCGCACTTGCGCTCGATGCAGACGGAACACTCGCCAAATACGGCGTTGAGATGATTGGGGCGACTGCTGAAGCAATTGATAAAGCGGAAGACCGGATCAAGTTCCGCGATGCGATGACCAAAATCGGGCTTGAATCGGCTCGTTCGGGGATTGCGCATAGCCTTGATGCCGCGCTTGAGGTGCTTGAGCGCACGGGGCTGCCTTCAATCATTCGCCCTAGCTTTACGATGGGCGGCACTGGCGGCGGGATTGCGTATAACCGTCAGGAATTTGTTGAGATTGTCCGCTCAGGGCTTGATGCATCGCCGACGACTGAGGTGCTGATTGAGGAATCTTTGCTCGGCTGGAAAGAATATGAGATGGAGGTTGTCCGCGATAAGAATGACAATTGCATCATCATCTGTTCGATTGAAAATATCGATCCAATGGGGGTACATACTGGCGATTCGATCACCGTTGCGCCAGCGCTCACGCTGACTGACAAAGAATATCAGATCATGCGGAACGCCAGCATCGCTTGCTTGCGTGAGATTGGCGTCGAGACGGGCGGATCGAATGTTCAATTCGCGGTGAATCCTGCTGATGGCCGCTTGATCGTGATTGAGATGAACCCGCGCGTATCGCGTTCGTCGGCGCTCGCATCAAAGGCAACCGGGTTTCCGATTGCGAAGGTCGCGGCGAAGCTTGCGGTTGGTTATACGCTTGACGAGATTACCAACGATATCACTGGTGCGACGCCAGCTTCGTTTGAACCAACGATTGATTATGTTGTGACGAAAATCCCGCGCTTTGCGTTTGAGAAGTTCAAGGGCGCTGAACCCCTGCTCTCAACCGCGATGAAATCGGTCGGCGAAGTGATGGCAATTGGCCGCAATATCCACGAATCGATGCAAAAAGCATTGCGCGGGCTTGAGACGGGGTTGGTTGGCTTCAATTATGTCGACGCGCTTCGCGGGGCGTCGCGCGATGATTTGGTGGCCGAGCTATCACGGCCAACGCCTGATCGACTGCTTGTCGCGGCGCAGTGCCTGCGTGAGGGGATGAGCGTTGCGGAGGTTCATGCGGTTGCGAAATATGATCCGTGGTTTCTTGAACGGATATCAGAGATTGTTGCCGCTGAAAAACACGTATCGACCAATGGTTTACCGCAAGATGTTGAGGGTCTGCGCGCGCTCAAGGCGATGGGTTTCTCGGATAAAAGGCTTGCTTATCTAGCGCTTGAATCAGCCAATCTCCGCCCCGGAATGGCAAGCGCGATGCGCCACGGCTCAGGCTTGATCGCTGACGCTGTGCGCGCGATGACCGGCGGGATCACTGAGAGCGAAGTGCGCGCGCTGCGGCATAAGCTTGGCGTGCGTCCTGTGTTCAAACGGATCGATACATGCGCGGCTGAATTTGAAGCCAAGACGCCCTATATGTATTCGACGTATGAAGCCCCGATCTTTGGAGCGCCCGAATGCGAAAGCGCACCGACGGATCGCGAGAAAATCGTCATCCTTGGCGGTGGGCCGAACCGGATTGGGCAGGGGATTGAGTTCGACTATTGCTGCTGCCACGCTTGCTTTGCGCTCTCTGACGCGGGCTACGAAACGATCATGGTCAATTGCAATCCTGAGACGGTATCGACTGATTATGATACGTCTGATCGGCTTTACTTTGAGCCACTGACCACCGAAGATGTCCTCGAAATCCTTCATGTGGAGCAACAGAATGGCACGCTCAAAGGCGTGATCGTTCAGTTCGGGGGGCAAACCCCGCTTAATCTGGCAAGGGCACTTGAAGACGCCGGGATTCCAATCCTTGGCACATCACCCGATGCGATTGATCTGGCCGAAGACCGCGAACGCTTTGCCGCTCTCGTCAACAAACTTGGCCTCAAACAGCCAGAAAATGGCATTGCGCGCAGCCGTGAAGAAGCCATCGCGGTCGCTGAGCGGATTGGTTACCCCGTCTTGATGCGGCCGTCCTATGTGCTCGGCGGGCGAGCGATGGAGATTGTCGATACCGTAGCTCAACTCGAAAATTACATCCAAACCGCCGTGATCGTGTCGGGAGACTCGCCCGTGTTGATCGATAGCTATCTCCGCGACGCGATTGAGGTTGATGTCGATGCGATCTCTGACGGCACCGATGTTGTCGTTGCAGGCATTCTCCAGCATATTGAGGAAGCGGGGGTTCATTCAGGTGACAGCGCGTGCACATTGCCGCCTTACAGCCTGCCCAAGGACATCATTGACGAGATCGCGCGCCAAACCGATGCGCTTGCCCGCGCACTCAAGGTCAATGGCCTGATGAATATCCAGTTCGCGGTGAAGGACGGCGAGGTGTATTTGATCGAAGTCAATCCGCGCGCATCGCGCACGGTGCCCTTCGTCGCCAAAGCAATTGGCGCGCCGATTGCGAAAATGGCGTCGCTCGTCATGGCGGGGCAAAGGCTTAAGGATTTGCCGCGCATCAATCTTGATGTGAAGCACATTGCGGTGAAGGAGGCGATATTTCCGTTTGCGCGCTTTGCCGGGGTTGATCCTGTGCTGTCGCCCGAAATGAAGTCAACCGGCGAAGTCATGGGAATCGATAGCGATTTCGCTACAGCCTTTGCCAAGGCTCAGCTCGGCGTGGGCACGATCCTGCCAACAAGCGGCACTGTGTTTGTTTCGGTTAAGGATAGCGACAAGCCTGTGATCTTGCCCGCGGTGCAGCAATTGATTGAGCTTGGATTCAGCATCAGCGCGACAAGCGGCACGGCAGCTTACCTTGAAGATCAGGGCCTTAGCGTCACGCGCGTTAACAAGGTGGCTGAGGGACGCCCACATATCGTTGACCGGGTTAAGGACGGTGCGATAGCGATGATCTTTAACACAACCGAAGGCTGGCAATCGCTCAAGGACTCAAAAGATATCAGGCGGTCAGCCTTGATGGAGCGCGTTCCGCAATTCACAACGGCCTCGGCAGCACTCGCTTCAGTGCTTGCAATAGCGGCTTTACGCGAACGGAGACTTGAAGTTCGCAGCTTACAATCTTATCATTCATAAAGCGCACGCTGTTCCTGACAATTTTGTGACTGTGCGGGCGATCCTATCTTGGGTCGCTTGGGGCTATAGATTTTTGAAGATGAAGGTTTTGGATATGGCTACGGTCGATAAAATGCCGATGCTCGCCGAAGGGCACAAAATGTTGACCGAGCATTTGGCGCGGCTCAAAATTGAGCGTCCGCAGATCATTGATGCCATCGAAGAAGCGCGCGCGCACGGCGATCTATCTGAAAACGCTGAATATCATGCGGCAAAAGAGCGGCAGGGCCAAGTGGAAGCCACGATTAGCGATATCGAAGATAAATTGAGCCGCGCAGTGGTGATTGATCCGTTATCGCTGTCAGGCGATAAAATCGTGTTCGGCGCGACGGTGACGTTGCTTGATGAAGCCGAAAAGGCGATCCGCTATCAAATCGTTGGCCAGCCTGAAGCAGACGCTAAGACTGGCAAGATTTCTTATAATTCGCCGCTCGGCCGCGCGTTGATTGGGCGTAAGGTTGATGAGGATGTTGAAGTAACGGTGCCGTCGGGTGATAAATATTATCTGGTGTCGAAGATTGAATTTATTTGATCTTGATGACATTTAGTTGATCCCCCTCGTCTTTGCGAGCGAAGCGCGGCAATCCATACAATGCGGCAGCGCGTGGATTGCCGCGTCGTTTCACTCCTCGCAAAGACGAAATCGGTCAACCTAAGGCCGTCACGCCCTATCCCGCAGGCCCCACCATATCAGGCTGCAGCAACCGGTGCATATGCACCAGCACATATTTCATTTCAGCATCATCAACCGTTTTCTGCGCCGCCGCGCGCCAGGCTTTCTCGGCACTTTTATAATCGGGGAAAATCCCGACGATGTCGATTGACTTCAAATCTTCAAAATTAAGCGTTTGCGGATCGGCGACCCGGCCACCGAAGACGAGGTGGAGTTTACTCATGTCAGCATAACCTAACGTTTGCGAAGTGTATCGCTAGCGGCACTAGACGCTGATGATAGCGTTTGGCCAATCTTTTTCACGATATCGCGAAATTGATCTTTAGCCGCATTCGGTGTGAGCCCCAGCGCATTAAGTTGATCCTTGCCGGCATCGCGCGCTGCGTTGGCGGCGGTCGTTGCTGTGTCACGGATTTTGGTGCCCATTCCGCCCATCACCTCATTTTCCCGCGCGGTTTTTGGCAGTAGAGCTGCAATAATCGCGCCGACGGTCAATCCGCCGGCCAGTGCAATCAGTGGATGTCCTTCAACCTTATCAGCGGTCAATTTCACCGCATCACTCGCCTTATCCTTTGCCGCGCGGACGGCCTCATCAGCCTTGGCTCTTACATCATTCGTCATCATGGGTTTCCTTTGGCAATCGTTTGGCGAGTGCTGTAAATATGGGTTTGCGCAAAAAATAAGCTGTTCCTGCCGCAATCATTCCCACCGCAAGTAAGGGGCGTGTTTTGGGTGATGACGCTGCGCCTATGAGCGCTACGCGGCTTTGTTTTTTGGTGAGGCGGAGAAGGCGCTTCGCGATTGCCTTGGGTGTCAATTGATCGCGAATATCCTTCACAGTTGCATAAAGCCGTGATCGTGCGAGATCAACGTCAGTTTTGGCGGTTTCAATATCCATCATCGGTTCTCCGGTCGCTTGAGTGCCGCTTTCATGCGTCCGACGCCCCAGATGATGAGCAGGCCACCAGCCAACACGCTCGCCAGAAATACGGCCACCGCAGCTCCGATAGCGCCCAACCACGGGGTAAGCGCCATCGTGACGCCAATCGGCAACGCAATTGCACTTCCCAAGATCAAACCACCCCCGATACCGAGCGCGACGAGAGCAGGCTTGGCATGGGACGTCCGTTCGCCAAGCTGCGCGCGCAAATAGGCGGCCTCAGACTGCGCAAAGCCTTTCGCATCGCACGCTAATTGTTTGATGAGTTCCCCCACTTTAATAGGGGGCGGCGCATCACTCACTTTTAGCTGTCGCTATTATCGCTGCCGCCCGCGCGGAACAGTCGCGTGAGCAAAAAGCCAACAACTGCCGCAGCGCCGATGGCGACCATCGGTTTTTCCTTTACGAACTTGCGCGTGCCATCGACGATATCATCAATCTCTGCATTTTTAAGGCTATCAGCCGTGCCCGAAACCGCACCCGCTGCTTTGCGCGCATAATCACCGTATTGCGCCCCGAGCTTTTCTGTCACGGTATCCGCTATACCATCAATCACGCCTGAGAGTTCAGAAAGCGCACCCGACGCTTTGTCTTTGCCAAGCTCAGCATATTCGCGCGCCTTGTCGCTTGCCTTTGAAGCGAACGAGCTGGCCTGATCGTCAGCGGCTTCGACCACAGGCGGCATCATTACATCAATTTCAGTCGCTTCAACTTTTGCTTTTGCGCGTGGCATAGTGCGTTCATCCTTATCAAAATTGCGAAACAAGGTTGTTCGCAATTTGCCTCAAACTGACAACGCCGATAGGGACACGCCCATCATCACCGCTGCTACGAGGATCTTATATAATGACCGCCATTCTTGATATCCATGCCCGTCAAATAATCGATAGCCGTGGCAACCCAACGGTCGAAGTTGATGTGACGCTTGAGGATGGCGCTTTTGGGCGGGCTGCGGTGCCTTCGGGGGCATCAACGGGCGCCTATGAAGCGGTTGAAAAACGTGATGGGGACAAGAAAAAATTTCTGGGGAAAGGCGTTTCGCAAGCTGTTGAGGGCGTAAACAGTGAAATTGCTGATGCGTTGATTGGATTTGATGCCGAAGATCAAGCCGAAATTGATCATATGATGATTGATCTTGATGGCTCTGAGAACAAATCACGCCTCGGCGCGAATGCTATGCTCGGCGTGAGCTTGGCGGTCGCGAAGGCGGCGGCGGATTCGCGCGGGCTGCCGCTTTACCGCTATGTTGGCGGCGTTTCTGCCCATGTTCTGCCAGTGCCGATGATGAATATCATCAACGGTGGCATGCATGCGGATAATCCGATTGATTTTCAAGAATTCATGATTTTGCCGGTGGGCGCTGATACCTTGTTTGATGCGGTGCGGATCGGATCGGAGATATTCCACACGCTCAAATCAAAATTACATGAAAAGGGGCTTTCAACATCAGTTGGCGATGAAGGCGGCTTTGCGCCGAACCTTGCCTCCCCCGCTGATGCGCTCGATTTCATTATGTCATCAATCGAAGCGGCGGGATTCCGCCCGGGAGATGATGTTGTGCTCGCGCTTGATTGTGCAGCGACTGAGTTTTTTAAGGACGGTGCCTATCATTTGGAGGGTGAGGGCAGGGTGCTATCGTCTGCTGAAATGGCTGGATACCTCGGCGATCTAGCACGGCGCTATCCGATCATGTCGATTGAGGACGGGATGAGCGAAGATGATTTTGTTGGGTGGAAACTGATAACAGATCAAATTGGTGACCGCGTTCAGTTGGTCGGTGATGATCTATTTGTCACTAATCCCAAGCGCTTAGCCCAAGGAATTAAGGATGGGCTTGCCAATTCACTGCTCGTCAAGGTCAATCAGATTGGCACGCTGACCGAGACGCTGGAGGCAGTCGATATGGCGCACCGCGCGCGTTATACGACCGTCATGTCGCACCGTTCGGGCGAGACCGAGGATTCGACGATATCTGATCTAGCGGTGGCTACCAATTGCGGGCAGATCAAGACGGGCAGCCTTGCTCGGTCTGATCGGCTTGCCAAATATAACCAGCTTATCCGGATTGAGGAACAATTGGGGCCAGTAGCGAAATATGCCGGACGCAGCATTTTTTCTTCAAAAATCGCTTGACCCGCCGAATCACTTCTGATTCAACACTTTCGATGTTGAGAGCAAAAAATCTATTAGCTTTGGTTCGCGGGGCGATCTGGCCAACGCTTGCCCTAATGGTGATTGCTTTTTTTGGCGGCTATGCTTTGTTCGGCTCAAACGGTGTGTTGGCGTGGGGCGAATATAGCAATCGCTATCAAGTGCGGCAGGGTGAACTCGCAGCGATTGAGGCTGAGCGCGCGCAATTGGCAAACCGCGTCACGTTGCTCGATCCTCGGCATGCCAATCCCGATATGGTTGATGAATTGGTGCGGCGCGACCTTGGGCTAGCGCATCCCGATGAGGTGATCATTCCGCTTAATTAGCACGCGGCTGCCGTAGGGTCTTTTTTACGCATGACTGATTGCCCCCATGTGGTTTTGATGCGTATAGTCTATCCGAATTGATCACTGAACCTTCGTCGGAAAGGCATAACCTTGGCCAAATCGCCCGCAAAGCCGTCCGCTGCCGTTCACGCGATTCCAGCGATACCTTCGCGATACGTGGCAAGCGCCGAGGAAAAGCTGACGCTATATCATCAAATGCTGCTGATCCGCCGATTTGAAGAACGCGCAGGGCAGCTTTACGGGCTTGGCCTGATTGGCGGATTCTGCCATCTCTATATCGGCCAAGAGGCGGTTGCGGTGGGGCTTCAATCAGCACTTGATCCTGCGCGCGATAGCGTGATCACCGGATACCGCGATCATGGCCATATGCTTGCTTACGGCATTGATCCCAAGCTAATCATGGCCGAGCTGACAGGGCGCGCTGCGGGGATTTCGCGCGGTAAGGGCGGATCGATGCATATGTTTTCGACCGAGCATAAGTTTTACGGCGGGCACGGTATAGTTGGCGCGCAAGTCTCGCTAGGGGCAGGGCTTGCTTTTGGTCATAAATATAGCGGCGATGGCGGTGTGACTCTCGCTTATTTTGGCGATGGTGCGGCAAACCAAGGGCAGGTTTATGAAAGCTTCAACATGGCGGCACTTTGGAAGCTGCCGATCATTTTTGTGATTGAAAATAATGGTTATGCGATGGGCACGAAAGTAGCGCGCGGGAGTGCGGAAACCGATTTCCATTTGCGCGGCACATCGTTCCGGATTCCAGGGATGCAAGTCAACGGAATGGATGTGCTTGAGGTTCGGGGGGCGGTGACGAGCGCACTTGAGTATGTGCGCGCTGGTAATGGGCCGGTGTTGATGGAGCTTAAGACTTACCGCTACCGTGGCCATTCAATGTCTGATCCTGCCAAATATCGGTCACGCGAGGAAGTGCAGGACGTGCGCGAAAAGTCTGATCCAATTGAGGGCCTCAAGAAGGAACTGATTGACGACGGGCTGAGCGAGGATGCGCTTAAAGACATCGACAAAGATATCCGCAAGGTGGTGAGCGAAGCCGCGGACTTTGCCGAAAGCTCACCCGAACCTGAGCCGGCTGAGCTTTATACTGACGTTCTGGTGGGGCAATATTGATGGCTTTTGACCTTAAAATGCCCGCACTTTCGCCGACGATGGAGGAAGGTACGCTCGCCAAATGGCTGGTAAAGGTGGGCGATACCGTCAAATCAGGCGATGTGCTTGCTGAAATTGAAACCGATAAGGCGACAATGGAATTTGAAGCGGTTGATGAAGGTATCGTTACGTCGATCCTCGTTGATGAGGGAGCCGAGGGCGTCAAGGTTGGCACAATTATCGCGGTGATTGGTGGTGAGGCTCAGGCTGAAAAGCCCTCTCCCCTTCAGGGGAGAGGGTTGGGAGAGGGGGATGTCCAGCTCACGTCTCCTGATACGCCGCTCTCCCCAACCCTCTCCCCTGAAGGAGAGAGGGAGCAGGTGGTAACCGGCGCCACAATCAAAATGACCCTGCGTGAGGCTTTGCGTGATGCGATGGCCGAAGAAATGCGCGCTGATGACCGCGTGTTTGTGATGGGTGAGGAAGTCGCCGAATATCAGGGCGCTTACAAGGTTACCCAAGGTTTGCTCGATGAATTCGGCCCGCGCCGCGTGATCGATACGCCGATCACCGAATATGGCTTTGCAGGGATAGGCACCGGCGCTGCGATGGGCGGTCTCCGCCCCGTGATTGAGTTCATGACGTTTAACTTTGCGATGCAAGCGATTGATCACATCATCAATTCCGCTGCGAAGACCAATTATATGTCAGGCGGGCAAATGCGCTGCCCGATTGTGTTTAGGGGCCCCAACGGTGCGGCATCGCGGGTTGGCGCGCAGCATAGCCAGAATTATGCGCCTTGGTATGCCAGCGTGCCGGGCTTGATCGTGATTGCCCCATACGACGCCGCCGACGCAAAAGGATTGCTCCGCGCAGCGATCCAGTGCCCCGATCCCGTCGTCTTCCTTGAAAATGAGCTGCTTTATGGCCGCAGCTTTGAGGTGCCGAGCGGCGACATCGTTCTACCAATTGGCAAAGCACGCACAATGCGCAGCGGCACCGATGTAACCATCGTCAGCTATTCGATTGGCGTCGGCCTATCGCTCGAAGCCGCTGAATTGCTAGCGGCAGACGGCATTGATGCTGAAGTGCTCGATTTGCGCACGCTGCGCCCGCTTGATACTGCCGCCGTGCTCGAAAGCCTGTCGCGGACGAACAAGCTTGTCGTTGTTGAGGAAGGCTGGCCGGTCTGTTCAATCGCAAGCGAGATTATGGCGGTGTGCATGGAGCAAGGCTTTGATGATCTCGATGCGCCGGTTGCACGCGTGCTTAACGAGGATGTGCCACTGCCCTATGCGGCAAACCTCGAAAAGCTCGCGATTGTTGACGTGCCGAGGATCGTTGCGGCGGTTAAGCGCACGTGCAATCGCTGAGTTAGACCAACCTGCATTGACCTTGACTTATCCCCGCTTATCCTGAGCCTGTCGAAGGACTGTCCTTACTTCTCCTAAAACTCTGGAAAGAAAGGACAGCCCTTCGACAAGCTCAGGGTAGACGGAGTTTGGGTCAACCATATGTCATCACGCTCTCGTTCACGTCGCCGAGAAAGTATTGCACCGCCGCTGTCCCGAAAGTGGTAAGGCCGAGAAATTGTTCATAGCATTGTTGGCGCGCTCGCGAACGGTAAACGCCGCCGTGTAACGGATTGTGCGGTTAGGAAAGATGGATTCGGTAAAAAGGTTGGGAATCAAATGCTGATAATCATAGACGATTTCAGTAAACATAAGCGCAGTTCCCGGCACGGGAAGGATCCTTTGACCCACCGGCCCCATGCCTGTCGCCATTGATGAGGTGGTCGCACCGTCACCTTCAACACCGTAGCTTGATATTTCGTTTTTCGCGCCAAAACAGCGCTGCCATCTGATAACATTGCCGGCATTTGCACCGGCTTGGCCATTGTTTTCAAGGCTCGATAAGATCACGCGCCCATATGTGCCCAGCTGAAGATCAGTGCCGGCAAAGCGCGCACCAACCATCACTTCGTTGACATCAAGTTCATCAATTGAGGTGCGCACGCGCCCCGCATTATCCGAAACCATCATCGCAATCTGGCTGATCCGCATATTCGAAAGCGCTAGGTTGGTAAACTCAAGCCCGCCAAGCGTTAACGTGAGCAAAAACGGCAAAGCAACTGCAAATTCTATCATCGCGACACCCGACGTATCAGCTTTCAACCGATTGTTGATGTGCTTTGCCCGTGCAATTTTTGAGAATATCTTAATCATCAGCTGCACCTTGTGACACGTACTTGAGTGGCAAACGGTTGGTTGCGCAAAATTGTTCGCGCATAAACAATTTCGGTGTTTGCGGTGTTATTTTTGAAGTCAGTATTGGGATTGATCATCGATACGATCCCTTCAAAAGGAAGGATGCGCGGTACAGTCACCTCCACTTCATAGAAGACGATATCGTCCGCGCCGCCAACACCCGCAGCGCCGCCGCTGGTGGCATCGAACACGCCGTTATTGTTGCGATCCTCATAGCAGTCAGTGCTGTTATACGTGCCCACGGGGGCCGTATCTCCCGTGATTTTTTCGCCCGCGCCAACATTAGAAAAGTTGAAATAGTTGAGTTTTGTGATTTTAACAGCTGTGGCGGTATCGTTGCCTGAGGCGATGACGCTTAGTTGATCACGAATGAAGGCATCGATTTGAGTATCATTCAGATTGCCTGCTGTGGCTAAGCGCGCCGCGCGTTCGAGGACACCGTTTGTTACCGAACGAATATAGGCCTTATAACCCAGTTCAGTCCCACCGACCAAGAACAGAAGCAAAACGGGCGCGACAAACGCGAACTCAAGGATCGTTGCGCCTCTTTTATCGTTCGTTAAGCGTTCGGCAAATCCGGATACACTGGCGAACAGCCGCGATTTGTTTGAAGCGATCATTGTGATAACCTCAATCCACCAATGCTTTGGGCGATCGTTTGAAACCGTTGTGACAGCGATGATGAACTGTTCGAAAGTGATGCATGATCACCGTCGGAGGCACAAGCGCTCATCTGCGGAGTGAGTGCAGAGATACCAAAACCAATAACCCAGATAGTGTAACCCTTTGCCTTTGCAGCTTGGCAAATCATTTCAAAACGTTTGTTGTGTGCGGCGGTCAGCGTTGCATTGTCATCACTAGTTGGCGAAATGCGCCCATCCCAAAAGTTCATCCCCCATGAGTCATAATTGTCTTTGCTAGTCGACATCGCGCCATCAGACATGAAAACAATATGCCGATTGATGGGAAATCCATTAGGTGCAGTCGTGTTCTCTGAACCAAACAAACCATCAGGAGAGAGCAAACGAGCGCCCCAGACCATGCCAATGTCATGATATGTCCCGCCGATCGGGGTTAATGAATCAACATAAGCGCTGAAGTTTGAAAGGCTACTGTCTCCCGTGGGTGATGAACTTAACGTAGCATATGAATTTAGCTTGCGTGCTCGTGCAGGACAGGCCCCGAAACCTGCAGCAGTAAAGGCACTCAAGCCTTTGCCAAAATCACTGTCGCTCGTTGTGTAATTGCTCAGCGATGAGTCTGTGTAACGCCAAAATTCAACGTCGGGCCAGAGCGGACGCCAGCGCGACTCGGGAATACTCGCTGAGGGCACATGGTCAATTTTTACGTCCCAAGCATCGCTGGGTATTGATAGACTCGAAGATGCCGTGATGGTGTTGGTCGATTCGGTTTCTTCGATGCATCCGGCCCACGTCGTTGTGGCAGGCATCGCATTGCCCGCGGTATCGTTAGGTGAGGCAGCGTCATAAGCAGGGTTTGGCACTGCATTGCCGGTAATATAATCGGTTACGTCAATGTCGCGCTGTTTATAAACCCAGCTGTCAAACGTGCGAACCGACGTCCATGAGGTTACCGTTTGCGTGGTAGAATAGCGGATCGTGCGCACGCCACTTGAGCTGACTCGGCCGGATTGCAGACGACAACGCCCGCTTGACCAATTATAGCGATAAAAAGTTCCATTTGAGGCATAGCCTTGAGTAATCGCATAATTACGCGTGATTGTAGTGGCAGGGTAAACGGGGGTCGTTTGGCTTACTAACGTTGTCGTGGGTGAACCTGTAAGCGTAAGGCTGCTGAATGGAACGCTAACGGCGAGGCATTGCCCCGAACTCGTCACAACGGGTGATGTTGATCCTGTGAGCTCTTTTAAGTAAGTCACACTACCTACTACCAAATTCACCGACGCATTTGTGAATGTTGATGGCAAAATACTGTAAGTAGTCGTGCCGCTTGAGGCCGCGGATTCAGTTGAAAATGTCGCAGGTGTATAAACGTCAATAAACACAGGCTCGCGCGATTGATATTGCCACGTATCGTTTGCCACACCGCCGACAAGTGCTGTTTGTGGCAATAAATAACCAACATTGACCGAACTTGAATATGGCACGAACCCGTAACGAATACGCCCAGTTGAGGGTGAGCCGGGACCCAACGCGGTGTAGAAATCTTTGACAGCTTGTTTCAATCCAGCGATTTTGGTCACGCCGTCGCTTGTCGTGTCTGACATCGAACCGGTAACGTCGAGAACGAACATCACATCCGAATTGGGCACGTTGAGCGTTGATTTGCAGACCACACTGACAGTGCTTTGCTCAAGGCCAAAAACTGACATTACCGTGGTTGGGACAATTGCAGAGGCGGTTCCGTCCACCACACCATCAGCGGAACCCTTCACATAGCTACGCGTCAGCGCAGTCGTGCCAAATGATCCGGTGGGAAAGTTAAAATCGAAAAAGCGGTTTCCCGTGGCTTGGTCGCTTGACGTAAGCACTGCTGGGTTTGCCATCACGCGGCGCGCGGCAAGCGCCCCCGCATCGCACGCAACTTGCAGCCGCGCTTGCGTCATATATTGACGCCCGATATCAACCGCACCACCAATCATGCCGAGGATTGGAAAGATACCTGCGCCTAGAATGAGAAAGGTGTTACCCGCCTGATTGTTGTGTAACCGACGCAGAAAGCTCGCAATTCGGCTGCTTTTGCTCAGCGCTGATGTAGCTAAACTCATGGTTACCCCGTTCAAATTCAATTCAAGACGTGGGCTGCTATTGCGCACCCACAGCTAAAGCGCTCTGAAGCGATGAGGTTAACGCGAAATTTGCCAAAGATTGACGTCAGTGGGCAGCAGGACGGTTGAAAGGAGCGGTTTGTATGACTGCGGAAACTGATCACGCAATCGCGCTCGGCTTTGCGCCTGTTAAGGTTCGCGGCGCATTTACCAATCTCCTGCAGCTTGACACGCGGCTTGGGCAGATTGTGATGCAAGCCCGTGAGGCAACGCTTGCGCGGATAAAGCTGCAATGGTGGCATGATCAATTGCTCGCTGCGCGCGGTTTAGACCTTGCGGCTGATCGGCTGCTTGGGGATGTTGTTGCAAACATCGGGCATCATGACGTCACCTTTGAGAGCCTAGCAGGGTTAACACGCGGCTGGGATTTGCTGCTTGATCCTTTGCCATTTGATGCCGCTCATTTGATCAATTATGCGCGTGAACGGGGCGAACGACTGTTTGAACTCGCCGCACAGATCGTTGGGCAGCCACTAAGCGATGCGCTTCGTGCGGCTGGCGCGGGATGGGCGCTTGGCGATTTTGCCTTTAGATGCAGTGATCGAGGGACGGCCGAAATCGCGCAAAGCTTGGCGAGCGCACACTTTGCGTTGCACCCGCAACGTCAAATTGGCCGTGAATTACGGACGTTTGCGCTACTAGCTCAATTTGCGGCAATTGATGCGCAGTCAGAGTTTGGCAAACTCCGGTTCTATAGCGCACGGCGACGAGCGTTTGAAGCATT
Organism: Sphingomonadales bacterium; assembly: GCA_043741135.1. GTDB lineage: Bacteria > Pseudomonadota > Alphaproteobacteria > Sphingomonadales > Sphingomonadaceae > Aquisediminimonas. The sequence goes on from JAYUAU010000060.1 coordinate 14,583, forward strand.
GCGATTTTCAGTGTTGAGATGATTATCGTAATTTGATAGTCTTATTCCTATCGATAAGGGCTTTGAATTATGGGACGATTTATCGCAGGTGTTATCTCAACATTATTATTTGTGAGCGCAGGTATTTTTATTTGGCGTGGCCAAATTGAAAATGCGTCGGCTATTTCAACGCCACCGGTTGATGTTGACGTCGCCCCGATGACACTGGCTGATGTAGTGGGGCCGCCGACAGCAAGCGAGAAAACACGCGAGCAAAAGCGCTTTAGTCGCTATGATAAAGACAAGAATGGCGCTGTGGCGCGCGAGGAATACTTAACCGCACGGCGTAAGGCCTTTGCGAAATTTGATGTAAACGGCGATGGTCGGTTGGTATTCGAAGAATATGCTATCAAGACGACAAGTAAATTCGCAAAGGCCGATTCTGACCGATCAGGCCAACTCACCCCAGCAGAATTCCTCGCTACGCGTGTCGTTCGCAAATTTCCCGGCGCAAAATGCCCACCGCCGCGTCGCACTCCGCTGAAGCCTGAAGTTCCTCAAGCTGACGATGCCGATGAAACCTGATCGATCCACCTAACAAATGCTTCGCGCGCCCTTTTCGTATGAAGCAATTTGCGATCTGCCTTTTTGCTCTTCTTCTCAAGGATCAGCGGTGGGAACAAACCAAAATTGATATTCATCGGCTGATAAGTCTGCGCATCCGCCCCGCCTGTGATATGGGCAAGCAAAGCGCCAAACGCGGTGTCGGGCGGGGGGAGGGGCATTGCATCGCCGCGTAAATCAGCGATGGCAAAACGGCCCGCGAGCAATCCGATGGCAGCACTTTCAATATACCCCTCACACCCCGTAATCTGTCCGGCAAAGCGTATGTTAGGACGCGACTTCAATCGCAGCATTGGGTCAAGCAGAATGGGCGATTTGATGAATGTATTGCGGTGCAATCCGCCGAGCCGCGCGAATTCGGCTTTCTCCAACCCTGGGATCATTCGGAAAATCCGCACTTGCTCACTATGTTTGAGCTTAGTCTGAAACCCCACCATGTTCCACAGCGTGCCGAGCGCATTATCTTGCCGGAGCTGAACCACGGCATAAGGCCAGCGCCCCGTCTTGGGATTGTCAAGGCCAACGGGCTTCATCGGGCCATAGCGCAGCGTATCAATGCCGCGCTCCGCCATGACTTCAATCGGCATACAGCCATCGAAATAAGGCGTGTTGGCCTCCCATTCCTTATATTCGGTTTTGTCCCCTGCGAGCAGCGCGGCGTGGAAAGCGAGATATTGCTCCTTATCCATCGGGCAATTGATATAATCCTTGGTATCACCCTTGTCCCATCGCGAAGCCATCCACGCCACGTCCATATCAACGCTTTCGTGATAGGCTATTGGTGCAAGTGCATCGAAAAACGCGAGTGCTTCTTCGCCCGTTTCAGCGGCGATTGATGTGGCCAAGGCCGTTCCCGTGAGCGGCCCAGTCGCGATAATCGACGGGCCATTAGGCAAGCTGTCAATCCGTTCGCGGACAAGATCAATATTGGGATGGTTCGCAATTGCCGCCGTCACCGCCGCTGAATAGCCGTCACGGTCAACCGCGAGCGCCGACCCCGCAGGCACACGGTGCGCGTCGGCACAGGCCATGATGAGCGAGTTCATCTGCCGCATTTCGCTATGGAGCAAGCCGACAGCATTGCTCTCTGCATCATCGGAGCGAAATGAGTTTGAACAAACAAGCTCGGCAAGATCGTCGGTCTTATGCGCGGCGGTTGGCTCAACGCCGCGTTTTTCCGAAAGCCGCACTTTGAAACCCGCCTGCGCCAATTGCCAAGCTGCTTCGGAACCCGCAAGCCCGCCGCCAATGATGTGAATTTGGTAAGTCATGCCGCTTTCGTTATGAGAGTTTCACGGGTTTGGCGAGAGGGGAATAAGATGGCAAAATGGGCATTATACGCGGCGATAATCGCAGGGATAAGCTATCTTGCGTCGCCCTATGTTGACATAGCCCCCGCTGCGCAGATTGCGTGGAAAGGCGCGGGCGTCTCGCTGCTAGCGCTGTTTGCCGCGTTGCAAGCCAAAGACCTTGACGGCTGGCTGATCACGGCGGTGATGGCATGTGGCGCGCTTGGTGACGTGTTGCTTGATGCAATTGGGCTTGAAACGGGGGCAATCGCCTTTGTCGCGGGGCATGTGATCGCAATCTGGCTCTATTGCCGCCACCCGCGCAAGTCGCTCAGCCCAAGCCAGCGCGCGCTTGCCCTCATCACCGTGCCGCTCAGCATGGTCACCGCCTATATGATGATGCGCGATATTGGTATCACGGTCTACACGGCGTTCGTAGCGATCATGGCCGCAACCGCATGGATCAGCGCGTTCCCGCGCTACCGCACAGGCATCGGCGCGATGATGTTTCTGGCCTCAGACTTGCTCATCTTTGCAAGGTTAGGCCCACTTGAGGGCGCAGCGTGGGTTAGCCCGGCAATCTGGGGGCTCTATTTCGGGGGGCAAGTGCTGATTGTGCTGGGGGTAACTGGGGCGTTGAATGGGGGGCGTTTGGGGGGAGGTTGATCGCTGAGCGTAGTCAATGCTTCGCTTGTGATTGATCGGCGTGACACCAATTTTCTCGCTTTTTTTATAGGTGGGATGCAAGCTCATGATACAAATTGACTGCATGCGTTTTATAAGTGGTAGTTCAAGGACTTTACGGCATATCCCGAAAACAGACGGTCAATTTACGTCACGTACCTGTGACTACACCATGAAGAGGCACAGGTCGTGGAATAATAATCCACACTATTTTCGTCTCTCATTTCATTCCACTATTGACTTTGCTGTCGCACGCGGTGATTTTGATTGGGCGGAGTCTCTCCCGTGCCGTCCACAATGGCGAAACTCATCGAGGTAAGTAAATTGTGTTTGTTCAGGTTCTTTCACAGAGCCCTGAGCGTAGTGGACAAGCTTGATTGGGTGGCTGTTGAAGGGAGACTGACGTGCGTATTTTTCAAAAGAACAATTCTCGGATCAAGAAAGCAGCGAAGGTTGTTTCTTGCGGTGTTGTACACATTAGCCATAGCAAGATACTGGATGGCTTGGCGTTTGGGCTAGGCTATCTCGATTGGTTCGATTTTTCGAAGAGCGCTTTTGACGAACAGCCTTCGGCTCTTGATCAGGAAGTTAGCGGACCCGCGTTTCGAGAACGGCAGGTTGAGCTTATTTGCCGTATTTCATCCAAGCTGGAGGTAAGGGATGAGCTGATCCAATATTTGCTCTCCGGCACCCGATTGACCGGGGAGCGGAAGTGGACGCTTGATGACCATCTGGCGATACGCTGGATGTCTTGGCAGCGGCTTGACCGCTTATCGGTTATTGGTTCAACAATTGGTTCACTTGTCACCATTTCTGGAGTAGGGCTAGAGCAACAAGCTGGTTATCTTGTTAGCCTTGGACGCGGAGCAGAGGTATTATATGACCATGGCGAGTTCAATTGCGCAACGTTCGAAATTATTGCTCCTCCCTTAGGAGCGAGACCTTTCGTGCCCTATGCACACTATGTTCCCTACGGCATTAAACATTACGATGGTTTCGACGTTTTATTTTCTCGTGAATACACTCCAATGTGGCGGATGTGCATTGACGGTCGGGTAAAGCGCATGATGCCTTGGGACGACTTCCCTGACTCTGTTCAGAATTCGTCGTACTTCAAAGATCAAACAGGCAAAAGCGCCTTTCACCCCGATACATGCTCGGTCGCGCTGGCCTATTTGGAAAAAAGGGGCGTGAAAGGCCTTCCGGTCTTGGCTGATGCAACACCTGCTTTGATTAAAAAGGGTAATGCGTCCAACAATGCGATACCCGATGCGCTTCGGGCTTATCATGAGCTTGGGCAGGGTTTCGCCCCGACGAAGGATAAATTCGACAAAAGGATCGATGAAGAGTCAGAATCTGATAGCGATCATCACTTTGTCAGCTTGAATGATTGGGCGCGCCTTCTTGCCGAAACTGGCTGTAAGGAGATTGTCCACCCAGATTTTGGGGCACGCGGCGAAATTGAATATCGCGGGGTGCGGCTCGTGCGGGAACGAGAGCAACAATGGTAGCGAAATTGCTAACCGACTGTATCAACGGCGGTGCCGAATCAAATATACCAATGCCAGAAATGATTGACCCCGGCCGCTTCCATGGAGAGGCGGTGCCGGGGCAGACAATCTGCGTAATACGCATGGGGGGATTAATAGCAAGTGAATTTCACATACACTCCTGAGCGATTGACCGCACTTGAACGCTCGATAACGCGTGAGAGATTGACTTATTATTTGGCCGAATGCGGCGATGACCTCGAACTTGCACTGCGCATGTATGAACTCAATACCCGCATCTCAGCCGCGTTCTATGGCCCCTTGCAAGGGTTGGAAATCCTTGTGCGCAATGACATGAACTTGCGATTACAAGCCGCGTTTGGCAAAAACTGGCATGGCCTTTCAACTATCAATTTGCAGCAGACCCAGATTTCTGACATCCAAAAGACCATAAAGGGGATTGACCAAGCTGAACCAACCAACGGCGCGATTGTTGCCGAACTGCCTTTTGCATTTTGGGTTGGCCTGCTCGGGCCAAAGAATGAAAATGAGATTTGGCGCAAGTCGCTTTACAAGGCGTTTGCAAATCGCCCACGCGGAACAGAACGCAAAATCGTCCATAATGCGCTCGACTCAATTCGCAGGTTGCGCAATCGGATCGCTCACCACGAGAAAATTCTTCACCGCGATTTACGAGCCAATCATGCGACGGTCTTGGAAATTGCAGGCTGGTGTTGCATTGAAACAAGAGACTGGATCGCTTCGCTCAGCAGTTTTGATGCCACGATGCTGCCGACAAAAGAGGATGAACTGCCATTGGAAATACCTCCCGTCCCCAATTCGCCGACACGTGAACTTGGTGAGACACTCGGTGGGCGGAGACGCCTTTCACTTGGCAGCTCCAAAGGAGCCGTTTAGGTCTATTCCGACTCAAAATCCGCTAGTCCGCTCCCCCAAAATATCAACCAACCAAACCCTATCGCTTCAAACCACAGCGCTCCTCACCCCAATCACTGCATCCATAGCCAGCACCGCATAAAGATGCGGGAACAGCGCTCCGCCGCGTGATGCTTCCCATTTTAGCGCTTCGCCGAGGCCGCTTAAGTCGATTTCAGCGATCACCAATCCCGCTTGCCCCGCAAAATGCTTGGCGAGCGTTTCGTCGCACTGATCGGCGGTCGACATGTGGATATAGCCGTCGGCGATGTCGATGGGCGCGCCGTGAAAGATGCCATCAGCCTTGAACTGATCCCACTGATCAGCGGTGAAGATTTTGAACGCGCTTGCCGTCATTCGCTCGCAGGAGCTTCACCTGTCGTGACGTCAGCTTCATCCTCATCACTAGCCTCAATCTTCGCAGCACTGACGACATGTTCATTGTCTGCCACGTTGAACAGGCGCACACCCGCTGAGTTGCGACCAATCACGCGCATGCTGCTGATTTCCATGCGGATAAGCTTTGCTTGATCAGTGACGAGCATCAATTGCTCACTATTACCCGCTGCAAAACTGGCGACGACAAGGCCGTTACGCTCGATATTATCGATATTGCCAATGCCTTGCCCACCACGATTTGTGCGACGATATTCATAAGCTGATGTACGCTTGCCATAGCCATTGGCGCAAACGGTGAGGATGAATTGCTCACGCTCTGCCATTTCAGCAACGCGCTCTGGCGGGAGTGTTGTTACAAACTCATTATCCTTCCACGGTGCCGCGCGAAGGTAAGCCTCGCGCTCATCAACCGTCGCACCTGACCGGCGGAGAATTGAGAGCGAAATGACTTCATCACTTGGTTTCAGCGTAATACCGCGCACACCAGTTGAATTGCGCGATTGAAATTCGCGCACAATCGACCCTTCAAAGCGGATAGCCTTACCGCTTCGCGTCGCGAGCAAAACATCATCTTGCTCAGTCAGCAATGCGACACCGATCAAGCGATCGCCCTCATCATCACCTTCAAACTTCATTGCAATTTTGCCCGCTGTCGGTATGTTGGTGAAGGCATCCATGCTGTTACGGCGAACATTGCCCTTTGCGGTTGCGAACATGACATGAAGCTTGCCCCATTCTTCCTCATTCTCAGGAAGTGGCAGCACCGTTGAGATCGTCTCACCCGCAGCAAGTGGCAGTAAGTTGATCATCGGGCGACCGCGCGTCGCAGGCCCACCCTCGGGCAAGCGCCAGACCTTCATCCGGTACACTTTGCCTGCGGTTGAGAAGAATAATACGGGCGTGTGCGTTGACGTCACGAACAATTCAGTGATGACATCTTCGTCTTTGGTCGACATGCCAGCACGGCCTTTGCCGCCGCGTTTTTGCGCGCGGAATGTGTCGAGCGTGGTGCGTTTGATATAGCCATCGAGCGTTACGGTAACGACCATTTCCTCGCGCTCGATTAGGTCTTCATCATCGATACCGTCGCTGGCAGGCATGATGATTGACCGGCGCGGCGTCCCAAATTCATCGCGAATGGCGATCAATTCAGCCTTCATGACCTCATAAAGGCGAACGCGATTGCCGAGGATTTCGAGCAATTCGCCAATTGATGCGGCAAGCGTTGATAGCTCTCCACCGATTTCATCGCGGCCAAGCGCGGTGAGGCGGTGCAGGCGCAGATCAAGGATCGCGCGGACTTGCAGATCAGACAAACGGTATGTGTCGCCTTCAAATTCGGTATCAACCGCCTCAACTAACGCAATATATTGTGCAATTTCACCGATGGGCCATTCGCGTGCGGACAGCTTTTCGCGGGCTTCTGGCGGGCTGGATGAACCGCGAATGATTTTGACGACTTCATCAAGGTTCGAAACCGCAATCACTAGCCCAAGCAAAATATGTGCGCGTTCACGCGCCTTCGCGAGTTCGAATTTCGAACGGCGTGTGATGACTTCTTCGCGGAATTTGACGAAAGCTTCGATGATATCGCGCAGCGTCAGCGTTTCAGGGCGTCCGCCGCGAATGGCGAGCATATTGGCAGGGAAACTGGCCTGAGCAGGCGTATAGCGCCACAATTGGTTCAATACGACTTCGGGCGTCGCATCACGCTTCATATCAATCACGACACGGACGCCGAACCGGTTCGATTCGTCACGTATGCCGCTGACGCCTTCAATCCGTTTATCGCGCGCGGCTTCGTTGATCTTTTCGACGAGATTGTTCTTGCCCGTCTGGAAAGGAACCTCGGTCAGAACGATTGATCGACGATCCCCGCGCCCTTCCTCAATTTCATATTTCGACCGCATGATGATCGAACCCTTGCCCGTATGATAAGCAGAGCGCGCGCCGTGTTGGCCAAGAATCAGCGCTCCTGTCGGGAAATCAGGCCCGGGAATGATCTCAATCAATTCATCAATCGTGATCGCGCCGTTTTCCATATAGGCAAGGCAACCATTGATGACTTCGCCCAGATTATGCGGGGGAATATTGGTTGCCATGCCGACAGCAATCCCGCCTGCGCCGTTGACAAGCAGGTTGGGAAAACGGGCAGGGAGCACCGATGGCTCCGACCGTGTTTCATCATAATTGGTAACGAAATCGACAGTATCTTTGTCAAGATCATCGAGCAAGGCATTGGAAATCTTTGAAAGTCGCGCTTCAGTATAGCGCATCGACGCGGGCATATCGGGATCCATCGATCCGAAATTGCCCTGACCATCAACGAGCGTAACGCGCATTGACCAATCCTGCGCCATCCGCACAAGCGCCATATAAATCGCCGAATCGCCGTGCGGGTGATAATTGCCCATCACGTCGCCAACGATCTTGGCGCATTTGCGGTAAGGCTTGCCCGCGACCATCCCGCCTTCTTGAGCAGCGTAGAGAATCCGCCGATGCACTGGCTTCAAACCGTCGCGCACATCAGGCAAAGCGCGCGATACGATGACTGACATTGCGTAATCGAGATAAGATGTTTTCATCTCATCAACGATGTTAATCGGGGTAATATCCGAAGGATCGGCGAGAATGGG
>JAYUAU010000061.1:0-22407 GCA_043741135.1 Sphingomonadales bacterium
CAACCTCCACTTCGTCATTGCGAGCGTAGCGAAGCAATCCAGAAGGTGGCGGAAATGTGAGACTTTCTGGATTGCCGCGTCGCCTTTGGCTTCTCGCAATGACGGTTAATGGAGCTGTCGAGCTTCTATGGTCATACATGCTGTCGCTGCTTGGGTCATCATCAGCGAAGGCCACGCCATCAGCGCTTGCGGCAAGGCAATCCAAACCGGTTTTGGTGAGACCGCTTCGATAAGCTGAAGGCAGGCCTATTGAGACCTTTGAAGTATTTCCATGCCTTTGCGATCACCCCGCTTACAAACATGCCTCTAAAAACGGCGCATCAAATCCGTATTGGCGGGCTTTATCGAGTGTGTAGGGGCGCAGGCCCATCGCGCGGTATTCGCCGATGATTTTGCCGTCTGCGCCTTCGGATAGATATTCGAATTTGAACAATTCTTGCGTTACGATTACGGGGCCTTCCATCCCGATCACCTCAGTAATGTTAGTTATCCGTCGCGAACCATCGCGCAGTCTTTTCACCTGAATGATGAGATCAACTGAGTCCGCAATCTGGCGCGAAATCGCTTCCTTTGGCACTTTGATATCTGACATCATGATCATATTTTCCATACGACCAAGCGCTTCACGCGGACTGTTAGCGTGGAGCGTACACATTGATCCATCATGGCCGGTGTTCATCGCAGCGAGCAGATCGAAACATTCACTGCCCCGGATTTCGCCGAGGATGATCCGGTCTGGCCGCATCCGCAGTGCGTTCTTCACAAGATCACGGATGCTGATTTCACCCTGGCCTTCAAGGTTTGCGGGGCGCGTTTCAAGCGGGAGCCAGTGCGGCTGTTGCAAGCGCAGTTCGGCGGCATCTTCAATCGTCAGCACGCGTTCGCCCGGATCGATCATCTTTGAGAGAGCGTTGAGCATCGTCGTTTTGCCCGAGCCCGTGCCGCCCGAAATGACGATATTGAACCGGCACGCGCCGGCAATTTTGAGCGTTGTCGCCATCTTGTCGCTCATCGATCCGCCCTTCGCCATCATATCAAGCGTGATTGGTTTGGCTGAGAATTTACGAATTGAAATGGCGGTGCCGCGAAGCGAAAGCGGGGGCACGATGACGTTAACGCGTGAGCCGTCAGCAAGCCGCGCATCGGCAAGCGGTGTCGTCTGATCAACGCGCCGTCCGACCGAGTTACAAATCCGCTGCGCAATTTGAAACAGATGGGCTTCATCGCGGAACTGGATCGGCGCGATGATTAGTTTGCCCTTTTTTTCGACATAAGTCTGCTCAGGGCCGTTGACCATGATATCAGTGATCGTGGGATCATTGAGCAATTCCTCAAGCGGGCCAAGGCCTAGAAGCTCATCAACGAGCACTTTTTCAAGCGCAAATTGTTCGCGGCGATTAAGCGTGAGTTTAAGTTCGGCGAGCACTTCGCCAATGATCGGGCGAAATTCCTCAGCGAGTTCATCTTTGGATAGCGTGGCGGCGGCTTCGGGATCAACGCGTTCGAGCAAGCGCGGCAGCACCTGTTCCTTGATCACATGAACTGAGGCTTCAAAGCCTTCGGCTTTCTGTTTTGGTTCATCAAGCGCATTTTCACGCTCAGTAAGCCGCGCCATCGCGTCCATTGTATCGGCGGGCACTTCGCCTGAAAAGCTCGGCGCGCCGGGTAAGGGGACTGAGCTAATCGGTGGAAATTGGCTTCCGCCCTCAGGTTGGTCAGTGGCAATCGCGCCACCGGGGCCTTGCATCGGGCGCGCTTGACCAAAAGCAGGGCGAGCACCACTCGTTCCGCCGGGGGGGTTGCGTCTGCCAAATGCACTCATTCTTTTTTCACCTGTGTTTGGGAGCAGCCGTAAGCCGTCCGTCAATCAACAAGGTGAATAGGCTGTAAACTTTTACAAACTGCTAATGCGGATTTGCTTACGCAGCGCTTTCAGCAAGGATCGTTAGGCCTTTTTCAGTGACCTCAGCAAAACCGCCTTTGATCGCGATGATTTCGGGCTCAGCTTTGTCGCTGGCGTAGATTTTGACATCACCGTCGCGGATCGTGGTCATAACGGGCGCATGGCCGCCAAGGATGCCCATGTCGCCCTCGCTCCCGGGGACAACGACCATATAGACCTCTTGGGCGCGCACGAGGCGTTCGGGGGTGACGAGTTCAAAGTGGAGGGGCATTTTATACTCTCAAAGTTTTAGGGCAGCTAACAGAATTGCGGCCAAAGCAATTTGTGAACTTACCATCCACATGATCAATTTCGCTTGCATCGCTTCCATACGCGCGTCAATCCGCGCCTCCATCTCGCGCATTTCAGCATTGATCTCACGCAAATCACCCTTCGTGGCAAGGTTCTCGTGGACAGTATAACCAATGGCCGATGCTATGGCCTCAGCCTGCGCCGCCGGCATTTTTGTAGCCTTCAATTCGCGGGCGATAGAGAGCGTATCAACTGACATATTTGCAGTTTACTCTATCGCCTTTGCTGAGTCTACTAGGCCGCTTCTGCTGCAAGCTTCTTGCCCTTTTCAATCGCCTCTTCAATGCCGCCGACCATGTAAAAGGCTTGCTCGGGCAAATGATCATATTCACCTTCAACAACCGCCTTGAACGATTTCACCGTATCTTCGATCTGAACGAACTTGCCCGAAATGCCCGTGAAGACTTCAGCCACATGGAATGGCTGGCTGAGGAACTTCTGGATTTTGCGCGCGCGGGCGACGGTGAGCTTATCTTCTTCGGAAAGCTCATCCATCCCCAGAATCGCGATGATATCCTGCAAGCTCTTATACTTTTGCAGCGTTTCTTGAACACGGCGCGCGGTATCATAATGCTCTTGGCCAACAACCGAGGGCGTCAACACGCGGCTGGTTGAATCGAGCGGATCAACCGCTGGATAAATGCCAAGCTCCGAAATCGCGCGGTTAAGCACCGTGGTCGCATCCAAATGGGCAAATGACGTTGCAGGCGCCGGATCGGTCAAATCGTCGGCAGGCACGTAAATTGCCTGCACCGATGTGATCGATCCCTTGTTGGTTGACGTAATGCGTTCTTGCAACTGACCCATGTCGGTCGACAGCGTTGGCTGATAACCCACCGCCGACGGGATACGCCCAAGCAGCGCTGACACTTCGGAACCGGCTTGCGTGAAGCGGAAGATATTATCGACGAAGAACAAAACGTCTTGGCCTTCGACATCGCGGAAATATTCTGCGATGGTAAGGCCCGAAAGCGCCACGCGTGCGCGCGCTCCTGGGGGTTCGTTCATCTGGCCGAACACGAGCGCCACTTTTGACCCTGCAGGCGTTGGATTGCCATTAGCATCCTTGGCGATAACGCCCGCGTCGAGGAATTCGTGATAGAGATCATTGCCCTCGCGCGTCCGCTCACCCACGCCGGCGAACACTGAGGTTCCGCCGTGGCCCTTGGCGATGTTGTTGATCAGTTCCTGAATCAGCACGGTCTTGCCCACGCCAGCGCCGCCGAACAGGCCGATCTTGCCGCCCTTTGCATAAGGCGCGAGGAGATCGATGACCTTAATGCCCGTGACGAGGATGCTCGTGTCTGTTGATTGATCAACAAATAAAGGCGCGTCAGCATGGATTGGCGATGTGATTTCGGCGTTGACGGGGCCTTGTTCATCGATGGGCTCACCGATTACATTGAGGATGCGGCCCAAAGTCATCGGGCCGACGGGAACGCGGATTTGTGATCCGGTATCACGGACGGGTGCGCCGCGTGTGAGGCCTTCGGTCGCGTCCATCGCGATTGTGCGAACGGTTGATTCGCCGAGATGCTGTGCCACTTCGAGAACAAGGCGGTTGCCATTATTTGTCGTTTCAAGCGCGTTCAAAATCGCTGGCAGCGGCCCGTCAAAGGTCACATCGACAACCGCGCCGATGATCTGGCTAACACGGCCAGTGGCACCCGCCATAGTGGCGACGGTTGCGCCCGATGCTGCAACGGGGGCGGGACCCTTCTTCGCAGCGGCGGGCTTTTTAGCAGCAGCGGGCTTGGCTGCTGCGGTTTTGGTCGGGGCGGTTGCCATATTCGTTTTCCTTGCGTTCAATCTTAAATTTAATTCAAAACCCATTCACCGTCGCGAGCGAGATGGAGATGCATATTATCTGGTGCTAGATCAACAGCTTCGTTTGGCCAACTGACCGCACCGTAAGCAACGCCGACTTGTGCAAAGAAAGCGGGGTCGCGCAGTTTTTCAAAAACGCCATTCAAATGAGAGATTTCAAAGCGTACTTCGCCTTTCACGCCGTCGTCAAACTCGACGAACAATGTAAGTGGCCCCGTGGCTTTAACAGAAATGACATCAGCAAGCGACATATTCACTCCACCGGCGCAATCGGATTGGGAGTTTGCTGTTGTTGGCACAGCTCCCAATCGACCAGTAATTCAGACTGATGCAGTTCAGCCCAATCAAGGATAAGCGCTTGCGTCTTCCTTTTGAAGTCGCCTTCCATCATGTCCAGTGTTTGGATGTTGAACACGCCTTTGCGCCCATCATCCGCGCGCACATGAAAATGTGGCGGGTTGTGGTCATCCCAAAACATCATAATCCGAAGACTGAGGAAATAGGAGATCGTGGGCACGACTAGAGCGCCTCCGCGCCGGAAATAATCTCCACCAATTCCGTTGTAATCGCGGCCTGACGTGTGCGGTTATAGAGAATGGTGAGCTTGTTGATCATGTCACCCGCGTTGCGCGTGGCATTGTCCATCGCGGTCATCTTGCTGCCTTGTTCAGACGCAGCGTTTTCAAGCGTCGCGCGGTGGAGCTGGACGGCGACATTGCGGGGGAGCAAGGTGGCGAGGATTTCTTCCTCATCAGGCTCATATTCGACTGCGGCCAATGTTGGCGCGGTATCCGATTTCGCAGGCGCAGGCACCGGAATGATCTGGAGTGCGGTCGGTTCCTGATTGAGGACGCTCACAAATTTCGAGAAGAATAGATGCGCGACATCAAATTCGCCCGCTTCGAAACGCGCGATGATATCGGCGGCAACGCCTTGCGCATCAGCAAACTTCCGCTTGCCCAAATCACCGGGTTCAATCGAATGGATGATTTGACTGCGGAACGTGCGGCTTAACTGATCACGGCCCTTGCGACCGATGATGTAGAATTTCACCGTCTTGCCCGCCGCTTGCAATTCAAGTGCCGTTTTCCGAGCTAACCGGACGATGTTGGTGTTGAATGCACCTGCCAGACCCTTGTCTGACGTCGCAACAACGAGCAAATGAACTTGATCCTTACCCGTGCCCGCGATCAGCTTGGGAGACTGCGGGCCAATCGCAACCTTGCTGGCAAGGCTTGCCATCACTGCTTCAATCCGCTGCGCATAAGGGCGACCCGCTTCGGCAGCTTCCTGCGCACGGCGCAGTTTCGCCGCCGCGACCATTTTCATCGCTTTGGTAATCTTCTGCGTCGATTTCACTGAACCGATACGAAGTTTAAGGGCTTTCAAACTTGCCATTTCATTCCTTTGTTCCCCTGCGAAGGCAGGGGTCCAGAACCAATAGAAAAGAGTCTGGGCCCCCGCCTTCGCGGGGGAACAGCCCCTTTGTTATGCAAACGTCTTTGCAAAACTATCGAGCGCCGCCTTAAGCGCAGCCTTCGCCTCATCACCCAAATCCTTGGTGTCGCGAATTGTCTTCAAAACACCGGCATGATTGGTACGAAGGTCAGCAATCATCGCCTCTTCAAACCGCGTCACATCGCCGACAGGAATGGCATCGAGATAGCCATTGGTGCCCGCAAAGATCGAACATGTCTGTTCTTCAAACGGCATTGGCGCATATTGCTTTTGCTTGAGCAACTCAGTCAGGCGCGCACCGCGGTTAAGCAGCTTTTGCGTTGAGGCGTCTAAATCCGAGCCAAACTGCGCGAACGCCGCCATTTCGCGGTATTGCGCCAGCTCCAGCTTAATCGATCCCGACACTTTCTTCATCGCTTTGGTTTGTGCAGCCGAACCAACGCGGCTCACCGACAGACCCACGTTAATCGCGGGGCGGATGCCCTGGAAGAACAGATCGGTTTCAAGAAAGATTTGGCCGTCAGTGATCGAAATCACGTTGGTAGGGATGTAAGCCGAAACGTCGCCCGCCTGCGTTTCAATGATCGGGAGTGCGGTCAGCGATCCGCCGCCATTATCCTTGTTCATCTTGGCAGCGCGTTCAAGCAAACGACTGTGAAGATAGAAAACGTCACCGGGATAGGCTTCGCGCCCCGGCGGACGACGCAGCAGCAACGACATCTGGCGGTAGGCCACAGCTTGTTTCGAGAGATCGTCATATACGATCACAGCGTGCATGCCGTTATCGCGGAAATATTCACCCATTGCGCAGCCGGTGTAAGGCGCGAGGAACTGAAGCGGCGCTGGTTCTGAAGCGGTTGCGGCGACCACAATCGTATATTCCATCGCGCCATATTCTTCGAGCTGACGCACAATCTGCGCCACCGTCGAACGCTTTTGGCCGATGGCGACATAGATGCAGTAGAGCTTCTTGCTTTCGTCAGTGCCTTTGTTGGCTTCGCGTTGATTGATGAAGGTATCAATCGCCACCGCAGTTTTGCCGGTTTGACGATCACCAATGATCAATTCGCGCTGACCACGACCAACGGGAACGAGGGCATCGAGAGCTTTGAGGCCGGTTTGCACAGGCTCATTGACTGATTGACGCGGAATGATGCCCGGCGCTTTGACTTCAACGCGGCTACGTTGATCCGAAACAATCGGGCCTTTGCCATCAATTGGGTTGCCAAGGCCATCAACAACGCGGCCCAGAAGCCCCTTACCAACGGGAACGTCAACAATCGTGCCCGTTCGCTTGACGACATCGCCTTCTTTAATCTGCGCGTCTGATCCGAAAATCACGACGCCAACATTATCGGCCTCAAGGTTCAACGCCATGCCCTGAATGCCGTTTGAAAATTCGACCATCTCACCCGCTTGAACATTATCAAGCCCGTGGATACGGGCGATGCCGTCACCCACTGAAAGAACTGAACCGACTTCGGAAACCTGAGCCTCCGAACCAAAGCTCGCAATCTGTTCCTTGATGACTTTTGAAATTTCGGCGGCGCGGATATCCATTTTTAGCCTTTCATCGCATGAGCGAGAGTGTTCAACTTGGTGCGGATCGAAGAATCGATCATCTGCGAGCCAATCTTGACGATCAGGCCACCTAGAAGCGCGGGGTCGGTAATGAGCGTGACCGCGACATCGCGACCAACTTTAGATTTGAGTTGCGTTTTGATCGCGTCAACCTGCCCCTTGTTGAGCGGATGCGCGCTGGTTACGAGTGCCGTTACTTCGCCGCGATGCGATGCGGCGAGCGCGTTAAACGACGCAATCACAGCCCCAAGTTGATCAAGACGCCGATTGTGCGCGAGCACGCCGATGAAATTTGACGTTAGCGTATCAAGCTTCATTGAACTCGCAACGGCCGCGACAGCCTTGGTCGCATCAGCGCGCGATACCAAAGGATTGGTCGTCAGCGATTTGAAGTCGGCTGACTCGGCAAGCGCCGTTCCGAGCACAGCAAGGCTTGCGCTGACGGCGTCAATCTTGTTTTGGTCTTGGGCCAAACCGAATAAAGCAGTGGCATAACGCCCCGCCAAACTAGCCTGAATGCCGCCGGAAGTTTCCACGCGTTTATTTGTCCTTTTGAGACATTGAAATGGGTCTTGGATCGCAGTGGAGGGTTCAGAACCCCCGTCCAAGGTGCCGCGCGCCTAGCAATGATTTTGCTGCGATGCAAGATGGGGAATCTTCTTATCGCTTTTCTTCTTCGCGCCTTTGCGGCTTCGCGTGAGACCCACCTTTCTTTTTTTCTCGCGAAGCCGCAAAGACAGCAAGAGCAAGGAGACGCCATATGAGCCAGATGATTTCAATGAAAATGTCCGACGGTGCCGAGATCGCTGTCTATCACGCTGAACCGGTTGGCATTCGCAGAGGCGGACTCGTTCTCATTCAGGAAATTTTCGGTGTCACCGATCATATTCGCGAGCTTTGTGATGAATATGCGACGAACGGCTATGAAGTCCTCAGCCCCGCACTGTTTGACCGCGAGGCCCCCGGATTTGAATGCGATTATACCGGCCCTGATTTCGAACGTGCGGTGAAATTGGCACGCGAGCTGCACCCGATGGATCTGTCATTAAAAGACGCGCAAACCTGCATCGACGCGTTGAAAGGCAAAGGCCCGGTGTTCATCACTGGTTATTGCTACGGCGGATCGGTGGCATGGCGGTTGGCGCAGACGAGCGATGACCTTGCCGCCGCGAGCAGCTATTATGGCAGCCTTGTGCCGGCCATGTTCAAGGACGAAGCCCCCAAATGCGCAACGATTTGCCACTTTGGCCGCTATGACCAAGGCATTCCAATGGAAGGTGTTGAAGCTTTGATCGCACTTGATCATCCGACCGCGCAGATATTTGTTTATGACGCGAACCACGGATTCAATTCAGATCGCCGCAAGGATTATCACGCCGAAAGCGCTGATTTGGCGAGGGCGCGGACGTTGGGGTTGTTTGCGGCGTGTGGGGGGTAATTTGAGGAGGAGACTTCATGAAAATTGAAAATTTCGATTTCGAAAATGACATCCGAGAGCATGTGCTCGATAATTTGCCGTGTGAACCTGAGTTTAGAGCATCGCTTGAAACGGAAGATACACGTTCTTTGCTGATTATTTATGCAAATTGGGCAGAGCGAATAATAAGCGCGGTGCCTAGAATTATTTATGAGGCTGAGGCGTTAATTTCAAACCCTCTGTCATCCGATCCAAGATATAAACCTGGATTGGATGCGATACGACAGAAAATTGTCCGAGGCGATGATCTGACAGGACATCTTAGTAAGAGAATAACCAAAGGGTATCGGCCTAGCCAAACTGATCAAATGAATTTGAGCAGACGTCCCGATTTAGACCTCATGCTATCAGACTGGGGCGTACATCATCTGCATATTTCAGATAATATTGAGTCTGATGGTTTTGTTGAGCGCACGGGGCCGCTTCTTCTCGCAGTGTTTCACAGAAATACGGCCTATTTAATCGACATTGTAGATCATGGAAAATGGACGAAACGCAGCATTTTGGAAATTATCGTTCGCGAATGGCCCGATGCCGGGATAGTTTACGAGATGAAAGGTGCGCTAGGATTATCCCAATCATATGACGATGACGAACATAAACAATTACGCAATGCTGCGATAAATGTGCTTCATGAGATTGACGGCAAGGTTTGGATGACGCCGGGCGGCATGACAACGGCTGGTGGTTCGATTTCAGCGACAAGGCAATCAGATCAGTTATGGGATTGTATCGAACAATTCCAACAAAGGCTGACATCTGATCCTTCATGGCTACAGGAAGTCATTGCATCCAATCAACTTTCCGTCCCCAATTGCGCCGCTCTAAAATTTATTTTCGTCGACGGTGGATATGGCGTTTTCGAGAGGCACTCTGGGGCATTCTACGGACTGTCAAGATGAGCCTTGCTGTGCAGTTTCGCGTCTTGATGAGAGCCTAAACTGCCCACGCATCCCTCACCCACACCTATGATCTAGTTCTCGCCAAGACACAAAGTCGCCAAAACGCGATTCAACAATTTTCCTTGTTTAATTATCAAAACATAATTATTCTCTGTCAATGAGCGAATTGATCTTCGAATGGGATGAAGCGAAGAACGTTGCCAACCAGCGAAAGCATGGCTTAAATTTTAAGGATGCCTCGGCGATTTTTTCCGATCCGATGCGCGTAACGCGATACGAGCAAATTGAGAATGGTGAAGTGCGGTGGCAGACCGTTGGAACCTTGAGCGCGCACCGTATCATTTTGGTGGCGCACATATCCATTGATTCTGATGGCAATGAAATTGTGCGCATCATTTCAGCAAGGCCCGTCACTCGGCACGAAAGGAGAGAATATGAAGAGCAATATGGTTAGATACACGCTGGAAACACTGCCACCCCGAACCCTTGAAGACGAAGCGCGCCTTGATGCGCTTTTTGCCCGCCCCGATAGCGAGATTGACCTTTCCGACATCCCTGAGTGGACGGCAGAGGATTTCAAAAATGCCGTGCGTGGGAAATTTTATCGCCCGCTAAAAGAACAGGTGACCGCCAAGGTTGATCAGGATGTCGTGGCTTGGCTTAAATCGTTGGGCCCGGGTTATCAAACGCGGATGAATGCGATCCTGCGGCGTGAAATGTTGCGCGCATTGGCGGCGGACAAAGCAGCATAAAGCGCGCCATCACTTTGACCGCAAGAATCGGGATGGACGCCGCGCTATAAGGCGTTACCTTCATCCCCATGACCGCCATTGATCCAGACTATGCCTTTGCTGCATTCGACCGTCGCGACCGCAGCCTTGACGGGCAATTCGTTGGTGCGGTCAAAACAACGGGGATTTACTGTAAGCCAAGCTGCCCCGCACGCCGCCCGCTTCGCAAGAATGTTGAATTTTTTGAGAGCGCTGAACAAGCACGCGAGTCGGGTTACCGCGAATGTTTGCGCTGTCGGCCTGACGAAGTGGGGCGTGACCGTGAGGCAGTTTCCAAGGCGGTCGCGCTGATCGAGACTGCCGAAGGTACGCTTGCGCTCGAAGCCCTCGCACGCGCGGTCGGCTATGCCCCGCATCATTTCCACCGGTTGTTTAAGCGTGATGTTGGCGTGACGCCTGCTGCGTTCATGCGCGGCCTTAGAGCGGCGCGCGCTGAAACTGCGCTTGACGGTCAAGGCACGATTACCGAGGCAATCTATGATGCGGGTTACTCCGCCCCCAGTCGATTTTACGCGACGAGCAAAGGACGATTAGGCATGACACCAAGTGCGTGGAAAAACGGTGGCGCGGGCGTAACGATCCGCTGGGGGGTGGTTGACACACGGCTTGGAAAGATGTTGCTCGCCGCGACTGAAAAGGGGATTTGCCGCCTCTCATTTGATGAAGATGAAAGCGAGCTGCACCGCCGTTTCCCGCGCGCAAAGATCGAAGCGGGTGACGCGGCGTTCGATACGCTGAGCAAAGCGGCTATCGCGGCGGTTGATCAGCCTGCGCAAATGCCCGAGCTCCCGCTTGATGTGCAAGGCACCGCGTTTCAGCAAGCCGTTTGGCAAGAGCTTCAGCGCATTCCAGCGGGGCAAACGCGCACTTATGCTCAGATTGCCGCTGCAGTGGGAAGACCAAAAGCAGTGCGCGCGGCGGGCAGCGCAAACGGCGCAAACAATGTTGCCGTGCTGATCCCCTGCCACCGTGTGATCCGCAGCGATGGTGGGGTAGGGGGCTATGCTTACGGGATTGAGCGCAAAGAAACATTGCTCGCAATGGAAGGAGTAAAATGAAAACCAAGACTGAGACGTTCGCAAGCCTTCATGTGCCCGGTACGCCGCTGATCATCTATAATATTTGGGACGCGGGCAGTGCGGCTGCGGTCGCCAAAGCAGGCGCGAAAGCGATTGCCACCGGAAGCTGGGGCGTGGCGGGAGCACACGGCTTGGGAGACGGCGAAAAACTGCCGCTAGACCTTGCGGTGGCGACGCTTGAACAAATCGTCGCGGTGACCGATTTGCCCGTCAGCATTGATTTGGAGGCAGGCTATGGCGCTGATCCGAAGGGCGTTGGTGCCTCGGTAATGCGCGCAGCAAATGCCGGAGCGGTTGGCATCAATCTTGAGGATAAGGATCCGGTGACGCGCGGGTTGTTTTCGGTGAGTGATGCGAGCGCGCGCATAGCGACGGCGGCGGCAACGGGTATTTTCGTGAACGCGCGCGCAGACTTGTTCATTCTGATCCCGTCCGCTGATCATGACGCAGCGCTCGTCGATCAAGTGATTGAGCGTGCACATGCTTATGCTGATGCGGGTGCGGGCTGTCTATTTGCGCCGTTCCTGCAAGACGAAGCGCTGATCTCGAAACTCTGCGCCGCCTCACCGCTCCCCGTAAACATATTGATGCGCGCCGGATGCCCCGCGCCTGTTCGGCTAGCTGAGCTTGGCGTGGCGCGGATCAGCCACGGCCACGGCCCCTGGGCGGCGGCGATGGACTGGCTGGAGGCGCAGGCGCGGGTGGCTCTTTTGGCGTGTTAAGGGGAGCATGGCAGAATCGATCAGGGATTATCCCAAACCCCAAGTTTTGACATTAGCGCAACTTGTGTAAAATGTGAATCGTCTTTGCGAGGAACGAAGTGACGCGGCAATCCACTCGCCGCACCATCCGTATGGATTGCCGCGCTTCCGCTTTTGCGGAAGTTTATCCTGAGCGCCTGCAAGGCAGTCGAAGGGCTCGCAAAGACGGGTGGTGCAGATTTATTGCGAGTTGCCCTAATCATAGCTAACCGGCGGCTTGGCACGCATATCGACATCAAGCCGAAAAATATCAGGCCGCGCGTAATGGCCTACTGCGTCAAAATCATATTTTGCACGGGGAAGTTCGGCCAGATCAATATCGGCAACCAGAATCGCTTCCTGATCATAAATCGGCCCCGCGAGCACATTGCCTAGCGGGCCGACGATAATACTGCCACCACGGATCATGATATGATCAGGCGGGCCATCGACCGGGCAACCATCAGGCACATCATCTCGCGTCATATATTGCACCGCGGATAGCACGAAGCAGCGGCCTTCAAACGCGATATGGCGCATCGATAGGCCCCAAGTTTCACGGTCATCAACCGTTGGCGCGCAATATAGCTCAACGCCTTGACCATACATCGCCATCCGCATTGTTGGCATGTAATTTTCCCAGCAAATCACCGCGCCAATACGGCCAATCTCGGTTTGGGTGACTGACAAAGTTGAACCATCACCTTGCCCCCAGATGATTCGCTCCATCGCAGTTGGCATCACTTTGCGGTGCTTGTTGATCAGGCTGCCGTCAGGCGCAAAATGCAGTGCGGAGCAATAAAGCGTGCCCCGTTCACGCTCAATCACCCCGACGACTAAGTGCATTGTATGACGTGCGGCCATTTCGCCCATCGTCTCAGTCTCAAGCCCCGGCACATCAATCGCACTGGCATGATAACGAGCGAACCAATCGCGCCCCTGCGGTGTGCGGAACCCAACGCGTGCGCCAAAATCCATACCGCGCGGATATCCTCCGATAAACGCCTCTGGAAAGAGCGCGAGCTGTGCGCCCTTTGCCGCCGCTTCGCTCACCAAAGCCTCAAATTTTAACATCGTGGCGGGCGTATCGAACAAGGTCGTGCCCGCTTGTATAACCGCAACTCGCGTCATTGGTTGATCTCCCTTTCGTCAGACTAAACAAAACTATACGGATCAACATCAACGCTCACCCGCACGCCGCGCGGCCATTCGAGTGCGCCGAGCCAATCGCGGATTACGTCCTGCACATCAAGCGCTCGCCTAGCGTGGACGAGCAACCGCATCCGATGCCGCCCGCGCAGCATGGAAAGTGGGGCAGGTGCTGGGCCGTAAACGTGCATTCCATCCACTATGGGCGCAGTTTTGCCGATGAGTGTCGCCACGTCTTGCGCGTCTTTCAAGACTTCGGAAGAAATGATGATCCCAGCAAAACGTCCAAACGGCGGCGCACCCGCTTCTTTTCGCGATTCTGTCTCAGCGGCATAGAAACTTTCCGCGTCGCCCGACACCAACGCGCGGATCACAGGAGCTTCGGGTTCATGCGTTTGCACAAACACTCGTCCCGGCTTTGACGCACGCCCCGCTCGCCCTGCGACTTGGGCAATCTGTTGAAAGCTCCGTTCGGCTGCGCGCAAATCGCCGCCTTGCAACCCCAGATCAGCATCAATCACGCCGACAAGCGTTAGATTGGGAAAGTGATAGCCCTTCGTCACCAGCTGGGTGCCGATCACAATATCGATATCACCCGCCTCCATCCGCCCGACAAACTCCGCCGCTTTGGCAGGAGACCAGAGCGTATCAGATGTGATCACGGCGCGTTTCGCCTCAGGGAACAGCAACGCCACCTCATCAGCAATCCGTTCAACGCCGGGCCCGCACGCGACAAGCGCATCTTCTTCATGACACTGCGGGCAAGCGCGCGGCGGCGGCATGTGATGGCCACAGTGATGGCATTGCAACCGCCCGATCAAGCGGTGTTCAACCATCCACGCGGTGCAATTGGGGCACTGAAATCGGTGGCCGCAATGGCGACAGAGAGTGAGCGGCGCGAAACCACGGCGATTGAGGAAAAGCAAGCTTTGCTCGCCGCGCTCAAGCACATCCTGCATCGCACGAACCAGCGTCGGCGCAATCCAGCGACCACGTTCGGGCGGGTTTTGGGTGAGGTCAATCGCCTTAATCTCAGGCATCTGCGCAGCACCGTAGCGCCCCGGCAATTTGAGTTCAGTATAGCGCCCACTCGCAACTTGCTGGCGCGTTTCAATCGCGGGCGTCGCGGTCGCAAGGATGATCGGCACGCTTTCAAACCGCGCGCGCATGACGGCCACATCACGCGCGTGATAGCCAACGCCGTCTTCTTGTTTGAAGCTCGTCTCATGCGCTTCATCAACGATGATCAGTCCTAGATTGCGGTAGGGCAGGAACAAAGCTGACCGCGCGCCGACAGTCACCAGCGCTTCACCGCTCGCAATCGCGCGCCATGCGCGACGCCGCTGTGATTGGCGCAAATCGCTGTGCCATGTGACGGGGAGGTGGCCAAAGCGCGCTTCAAACCGGCGGAGGAATGGCTCAGTCAGCGCAATTTCGGGGAGCAGAACAAGCGTTTGTCGCCCTTCGCGTAAAGCTTGCGCCACCGCCTCAAAATACACCTCAGTCTTCCCCGAACCCGTCACTCCGTCGAGCAGAACGGGAGCAAATTCGCGCGCCGCGACCGATGCGACGAGTGAAGCAGCCGCCGCTACCTGTTCTTCCGAAAGCGCTGGCGGCGCGAAATCGGGATCGGGGGGGATGAAGGGCGTATCAAGCTTGACCTCAGTCCCGACCAGCGCGCCTAGCTTTACAAGCCCGCGAATGACCGCGTCAGATACATCAGATATCGTCGCGAGTTCGCGGATTAGGCCCTGTCGCTCACCAATCCGTTCAACTGCTTGCGCGCGCTGTGCAGTGAGCTTGTCAGGCAGCGTCCCGCTCAGCCGGTACTCAATCACCGTCGGCCCGCCCTCTAATGCCGAAGCCGATGACAGTACCATCCGCAGCACGGCGGCGGGCGGGGAGAGATAGTAATTCGCCGTCCATTCAATCAACCGCCGCAGCGGCGCCCCGATGGGGGGCACGTCATAGACGCTTAGCAGATTGCGCAGCCGATTATCGCCAACTTCGCCTGCTGAGGGCATCATCTCCGGCTCCCAGACGACACCTACTAACTGGCGCGGGCCCAGCGGCGCGAGCACGATGCTCCCCGGCTCTGCGCTCATGCCTTGCGGGATACGGTAATCAAGCGGCCCGAGCGCTGGATTGAGGAGGAGAACACGCGCGCGGGACATAGTTGCACCCTAACCACAGTTGCCAACAACGCCAAAGCATGAAAATATGCGGCTGCCTATTTGGGGGAGAGTTTTCATGAATTTATCACGCCGCACACTTATTGCTTCAACTGGCGTTTTACCCGTCCTCGCGTTGCCAGGATGTGCTGGAACAGGCGGGTTCAGCTTAGTTGAGGCCATCCGCCGATTGCTCTCGCTCTCTGCACAACGCGCGTTTGCGTCGCTCAACCAAGAGAACGGATTCTTTGATAGCCAAGTCGCGAAGATCAGCTTGCCCGATCAATTTGGGGGAAACCAAGCCAGCAATATCCTCGGCGCGTTGCTGAGCACGGGCGCGTTTCGCAACCGGCTCACCCGCCAAGTCAACCGCGCGGCTGAAAAAGGTGCTGAAGCCGCAGCGCCTGTGATTGCCGACGCGGTGCTCAAAATCGGTATCCCTAATGCAGCGGCAATCATCGGCGGTGGTGGCAGCGGGGCGACTGACTTGCTCAAATCGGCGATGGGCAATGCGCTGATCGGCGCAATGCTGCCCGGCATCGATAATGGCCTTAAACTGTTTGACAATGCCATCGTCACCGAAGCGCTCCGCAATGTGACCGGGATTGATTTCGCTGGATTGCGCAGTGATATCACGCAAAAGGCCAGCGACGGCATCTACCGTGCGATTGCGCGCGAGGAAGTCGCTATCCGCGCCAACCCTGCGGCGACCAATGATCCGCTGATCATGGGGGTGTTTGGATTGATCAAATGATCTATTTTTTGCGACTAATGGCTGTTTCGATCATTGCGGCTGGCAGTTTGCATTTGGTATTTGGGCTTGGTGCAGAAGCCATGCTTGGCGCGGAGCTCTCACCCTATACGCTGATCAATCCATCGCTCGATAGCCAGAACCGCTTCTACGGCACGTCATATTGCCTTTATGGCATTTTGTTATGGATATGCGCGCAGGATTTGGTTCGATACGCTGCGATCTTCCGCTTAATTTTGCTGATGACCTTTGCTGGGGGTTGTGCACGAATTGTTTCGCTGCTCGTCCTCGGCTGGCCAGCACCTGCTATCATTGGGCTGGGCTTAAGCGAACTTTTACTCCCACCACTTCTGCATCTGTGGCATTGCCAATCACGCGCGCGCGGTTAGAAGGCCAGCAATAGCTAGTGGAGCCTGAAACAAGAAGGAACGCTCAATTGCTTAACCAATACGATCTCATCGTTCTAGGCTCAGGCCCCGGTGGTTATGTTGCCGCGATCCGTGCTGCCCAACTTGGTCTCAAAGTCGCAATTGTTGAGCGCGAGAACCTTGGTGGCATTTGCCTCAACTGGGGCTGCATTCCGACGAAGGCTCTCCTGCGCTCGGCCGAGATTTTCCATTATATGCAGCATGCCAAGGATTACGGCCTCGCGGCGGACAATATCACTGCTGACATCGATGCGGTGGTGAAACGTTCGCGCGGGGTGGCGAAGCAGTTGAATCAGGGCATTGGCCATTTGATGAAGAAGAACAAGATCACCGTCCATATGGGCGACGGTGCGATTACGGCTCCCGGCAAACTGATCGTCACCAAGGACGGCAAAACCGAAGCGCTGACCGCCAAGAATATCATCATCGCCACGGGTGCCCGTGCGCGTGATCTGCCCTTTGCGCCTGCCGACGGGAAACGCATCTGGACGTATCGTCACGCAATGGTGCCGCCTGAGATGCCGAGCAAGCTGCTTGTGATTGGTTCTGGCGCAATTGGGATCGAATTTGCCAGTTTCTACAACGATATGGGCGCGGCGGTGACCGTGGTTGAAATGCTCGACCGCATCGTCCCGGTTGAGGATGCCGATGTATCGGCTTTCCTCGAAAAAGCGCTGACCAAGCAAGGCATGACGATCATGACGGGGGCAGGCGTTGAAACGATCAAGGCCACCTCGTCCGGCATCTCTGCAAGCATCAAGGGCAAGGATGGCAAAGTTGTTACCTCCGAATTCAGCCATGTGATTGTCGCGGTTGGGATCGTGCCCAATACCGAGACTATCGGGCTTGAGGCGCTTGGCATCAAAACCACCAAAGGCCATATCGATGCCGACGCGATGTGCCGCACCAATGTGCCCGGCATCTGGGCGATTGGCGATGTGACGGCACCGCCGTGGCTGGCGCATAAAGCGAGCCATGAGGGCGTCATCGCGGCAGAGGCAATTGCAGCCAGCCTTGGCAACAAAGACGTCCACCCGCACGCGATGAACCCGCTCAACATACCGGGCTGCACCTATTGCCATCCCCAGATCGCGAGTGTTGGCCTTACTGAGGCAAAAGCGAAGGCAGCGGGATATGAAGTGCGGGTTGGCAATTTTCCCTTCATCGGCAATGGTAAAGCGATTGCGCTGGGTGAGGCAGAGGGCTTCGTGAAAACGGTGTTCGATGCGAAAACGGGCGAACTACTCGGCGCGCATATGATTGGCGCTGAAGTGACTGAGCTGATCCAAGGCTATACCGTCGGCAAAACGGCGGAACTCGTCGAGACTGATTTTATGAATACAGTCTTCCCGCACCCGACCTTGAGCGAGATGATGCACGAAAGCGTGCTCGGTGCCTACGGCCGCACGCTGCATATGTGATGCGGGGATCGTCGCTGAACATCGGGCTATTGCTCCTGCTGGCTGTCATCGCGCTTGGGTTCGTCGTTGCTTTTGGCGGCACGGTGGGGATCGATAAGTCACTGCTGCTGTCGTTTGCTTTGCGAAATGGTAGTTCGTCTGGAATCGCCATCAGAGCGACTAAATGGGTTAGCTGGGTGGGCAATGGATCGCAGCTTTCTTGGATCACGCTTGGTTTTGCAGGCTGGCTGATCTGGGATCGGCGTTACGCTGCGGCGCTGGCGATGGTTGTGATCCCGCCACTCTCTGGCACCACGTGCAGTATGTTGAAGGAAGCGTTTGCGCGCGCGCGGCCTGATCTTGTGCCAGCGCTTGATCAAGTGACTGATTTATCGTTTCCCAGTGGACATTCAGCTGGGGCGATGGCTGTCTTTTTGACGGCGGCGCTATTGATCCACGGGGATAGGCCGCGCCTTGCCTTCGCTGGAGCCCTTGGGTGTGCGGGTGCGATTGGCATTAGCCGTGTTTTGCTCGGCGTCCATTTCCCAAGCGACGTTCTTGGAGGATGGATGTGGGGTGCTGGGATGGCGATGATCTGCGTCGTGTTAGCGCAGCGTTACGGAAGTGAGTCATAATCGCCGTTGACGGATTGGTGGCCCCGCGTTAAGAGCGCAGTCGTCCGGCAGGAGGATCGGGAGCAATCGTTCCCAACAGCCCTGCAAAACGACGGACGTTAAATAGAGCTTGAACATTGTTTGTGCTGGTGAAGTCTCCGAGGATCGTTCGCGATTGTGGGGGGCTTTTTGTGTTTTCGGCAAGCTCGCCGAACCCGCCGTTAGCACTGACATAGTAACTTCGATAAAAAGGTGAAGGGCTTCATGCCAACGATAAATCAATTGGTCCGCAAGGGCCGGGACCCGCAAAAGGCGAAGTCCAAAGTGCCAGCAATGGAAGCTAACCCGCAGAAACGCGGCGTTTGCACACGTGTATACACCACGACCCCAAAGAAGCCGAACTCAGCGCTTCGTAAGGTGGCCAAGATCCGTCTGACCAACCAACGCGAAGTCATCAGCTATATTCCAGGTGAAGGCCATAACCTTCAGGAACATAGTGTTGTGCTGATCCGTGGCGGTCGTGTTCGCGATTTGCCTGGTGTCCGCTATCACGTTCTGCGCGGCGTTCTTGATACGCAGGGCGTTAAGAATCGCAAGCAATCCCGCTCAAAATACGGCGCTAAGCGTCCGAAGTAAGTGATCGCACGCCCCGCGATCACCCCCGCGCAGGCGGGGGTCTAGGCTGAAGTTTAAGAGGAATTATTTATGGCACGTCGTCGTCGCCCGGAAAAACGAGTTATCTTGCCCGATCCAAAATTTGGTGATCAGGTTCTCTCAAAGTTCATGAATTCAGTGATGCTCGATGGTAAAAAATCAACCGCTGAAGGCATTGTGTACGGTGCGCTTGAAACCGTTGAAACACGCGCGAAGAAGGATCCTTTGCAGGTTTTCCATGATGCGCTCAACAACATCAAGCCCGGTATCGAAGTGCGTAGCCGCCGTGTTGGTGGTGCGACGTATCAGGTGCCTGTTGAAGTGCGTTCCGAACGTGCGCAAGCGCTGGCAATCCGTTGGTTGATTACAGCGGCGCGCAATCGCAGCGAAAACACGATGGCAGCGCGTCTGTCAGGTGAATTGCTTGATGCTTCAAACAATCGCGGCAACGCGGTCAAGAAGCGTGAAGATACTCACCGGATGGCCGAAGCCAATCGCGCCTTCTCGCATTATCGCTGGTAAGGTGATATAGCGGCCCAAAGGATGTGACGATGGCAACGATTCCCGGACGTGATAATCTTGACTATGAAGAGCAGCGTGCACGTATTTGGCGCGCCCTCGAAGAAGTTGAAAAAACGTCCGCAGAAACGCGGAAGCTCCTTGCTGAAACAAACAAGGTTGGCGTTGACGCCAGGGCGGTTCCATATTCGACGATCTTTCAAGGCCTGATCGCCATCGCCGGACTTCTCGGTGCTGGGGCTGCAATCGCCAAACTTTTTTTCCCCTGATCTATTGCGATCAGGATTACCGCTAAACACTAAGGATAACGACCATGGCACGCAGCCATCCACTCAGCATGTATCGCAATATCGGCATTATGGCGCATATCGACGCGGGTAAAACCACGACGACTGAGCGTATCCTTTATTATACCGGTAAATCGTACAAGATCGGCGAAGTGCATGAAGGCACCGCGACGATGGATTGGATGGAGCAAGAGCAGGAGCGGGGGATTACGATCACCAGCGCTGCGACAACATGCTTTTGGGATGATCACCGCATCAACATCATTGATACGCCCGGCCACGTTGACTTCACGATTGAAGTTGAGCGTTCGCTCCGCGTGCTTGACGGCGCTGTCGCATGCTTTGACGGCGTTGCGGGTGTTGAGCCGCAATCTGAGACGGTATGGCGTCAGGCTGATAAGTATAAAGTGCCGCGGATGTGCTTCGTCAATAAGCTTGACCGCACCGGCGCGAACTTTGAACGCTGTGTTGAGATGATCAAGGATCGCCTTGGCGCGCGGCCCGCTGTGCTGTATTTGCCAATCGGTATCGAAGGCAGCTTCAAGGGGCTTGTTGATCTTGTTGAAAATCGCGCGATCATCTGGCTCGAAGAATCGCTTGGTGCAAAGTTTGAATATCAGGATATTCCTGCGGACTTAGCAGCAGCGGCAGCGGTTGCGCGTAGCGAGCTGATCGAAATGGCCGTTGAGCAAGACGATGACGTTATGGAAGCTTATCTTGAGGGTAATGAGCCTGACGTCGCGACACTTAAGGCGTTGATCCGCAAGGGCACGCTGGCTTTCGCTTTTGTTCCTGTGCTGTGTGGTTCGGCGTTTAAGAATAAGGGTGTTCAGCCTTTGCTTGATGCGGTGATTGATTATCTGCCATCACCGCTTGACGTGCCTGCTATTGTGGGAACCAAGCTTGACGGTGAAACGCCTGATAGTCGTGAAGCCAGCGATGATGCGCCTTTCTCAGCGCTCGCATTCAAGATCATGAACGATCCTTTTGTGGGCACACTCACCTTCGCGCGGATTTATTCTGGCAAACTTGAAACCGCATCGTCAGTGCAAAATTCGGTGAAGGACAAGAAGGAAAAGGTTGGCCGGATGCTTCTGATGCATGCGAATGATCGTGAAGACATTCAGGTTGCTTATGCCGGCGATATTGTTGCGCTTGCAGGGTTGAAGGACACGACCACTGGCGAGACATTATGTGCGATTAACGCACCAATCATCCTTGAGCGGATGGAATTTCCTGATCCCGTGATCGAAGTTGCGGTTGAGCCAAAAACCAAAGCTGACCAAGAAAAAATGGGCATCGCGCTCAATCGTCTCGCGCGCGAAGATCCATCGTTCCGCGTGACGACCGATCACGAATCAGGCCAGACAATCATTAAGGGGATGGGTGAACTTCACCTTGAAATCCTTGTTGACCGCATGCGCCGTGAATTCAAAGTTGAAGCCAATGTCGGCGCGCCGCAGGTGGCGTACCGTGAATATATGGCGAAAAAGGTCGATATCGATTATACCCACAAAAAGCAGTCGGGTGGTTCAGGCCAGTTTGGCCGCGTCAAATTCACGATCACACCGGGTGAACGCGGGTCAGGCATTATCTTTAGTGATGACGTGAAGGGTGGTAATATTCCCAAGGAATATATCCCGAGCGTTGAAAAAGGTATGCGCGATACCGCGGCGACGGGATCGCTGATTGGCTTCCCGATCATCGATTTTGAAATCTCGCTGTATGACGGCGCTTACCATGACGTCGATTCGTCTGCACTAGCGTTTGAAATTGCGGGTCGAGCAGCGATGCGCGAAGCCGCACAGAAAGCGGGCATTAAATTGCTTGAGCCGATCATGAAGGTCGAAGTTGTCACACCAGAGGATTATCTGGGCGATGTTATCGGCGATATGAACTCACGTCGTGGCCAGATTCAAGGCACTGATACCCGCGGAAACGCGCAGTGTGTTGAAGCCATGGTGCCGCTCGCCAACATGTTTGGTTATGTGAATCAGCTGCGTTCGTTCACGCAAGGGCGTGCGCAATATTCGATGCAATTCTCGCATTATGATGAAGTTCCCTCAAATGTTGCCGAAGAAGTGAAGGCAAAGCTAGCTTAAGCACGGCCCCGGTGTCGCATGTAAAGTGACTCGCTATTGCGTGTCCCCTTTCGTTCCCGGCAAAGCGAGGGCGTAGGCCAGCGATGGTTGCTAAATTGTGCATATCGCACGTGTCACCGTAATACCACCTGTCATGTCTGGACGGCGCTCTGCGATCAAGGGTTAATTGAGCTTTTATAACAGGTTTCGGGTGCGGTCATGTCTTCGGCCTTTTGGTGTGGCG
>JAYUAU010000062.1:0-4041 GCA_043741135.1 Sphingomonadales bacterium
AACATCAAAGCCGCCGCCCGCAGCTTCGGTGATGACATCGTTCAGCCCTTCGGAGTAATAAATATCATCGCCCGTTCCGCCGATCAGCGTGTTGGTGCCAAGCCCTGAGATAATCAGATCATTCCCGCCGCCGCCATCAAGCGTGTCATTACCGACATTGCCGGTGAGGAATTGCTGAAACTCATTGCCTGTCAGGCTGATCCCAGCGCTCGTATTCACCGCGAGCGCCTCAACCTCAGCGCCCGCAGCGAGCGCGAAATTAACCTGTGACAGCACGATATCGTAGCCGCCACCAACAGCCTCAACCACGATATCATTGACACCTTGAACGAAATAAAGATCACCATCCGCGCCGCCAATCAACGTGTTCGTCCCCCCGCCGCCGGTGATCGTATCAAAGCCAGCCCCGCCGTTGATGACGTTATCATTGTCATCGCCAAAGAGCATATCAGCTTGTGACGAACCAAGGATATTCTCAAAGCCTGAGATCGTATCAATGCCTTGCTGCACAGTGTTTTGGGCGGTCGCATTGTCCAAATGAACCGTCACACCAAAGCTGCTGCTCGCGTAGCTGATCGTATCAATCCCAGCGCCGCCAACAAGCACGTCATCGCCAGCTCCGCCTTCGATCGTATCATCGCCTGTTCCGCCGTTCAACTGATTGGCGGCGGCATTGCCAATCAAAATATCATTGCCTGATCCGCCATTTGCATTTTCTACAACCACACCACGAGCGATGCTCACATTGCCGATACCGTTGCCAACATTTGAAAATGTTTCGGGATTGAGGTTTATCTTTTGATTTGCGCTAAACCCTGAATAGTTAAGCGTATCAATGCCGCCGCTATCAAAGATTGTATAGGAAACGTTTGGATTGGTTGCTGCATCATAAATTGCGCGGCCCGATGTATTGCCAAAGCCATATTGTGTATCACCTGTGCGCGTCACTGTTGATGCGCCGTAAGTTTGCGTGATCGCCAGCACATCGGCAATTTGCGGTGAAACAGCGAAGAATCGCGAAAATCCTTGCGTATTGAAAAATACATTCTCGCGCTGATCAAAATACGACATGATCGTGGTCGCCCAACTGTCGTTTTGATAGAGAGCATCCGAAGCATAAGATGCCGTCGAATTATAATTCCCTGCGTGGCCAAGCCCGAGTGCGTGGCCGATCTCATGAATATAAGTTTGGAATGAATAGCTATTGATCGCTGTTCCGTTAGTTGTCAGCCAGCCGGTGCCCACATTCACATTCGCGCTCGTTGTTATATTCCCAGTACGGGCAGCCGTTGCAAAAGCGCCGACTTCGGCATCGCTGAAGGTGATCGAGGCGGCGGTGGCAATCTCGGAAAAGGTGATGCCGGTAACGTCAGTCCATAACGCCAATGCCTCATGTGCCAAAAACTGTCCGGCTGCGGACAAGGTTGAAATGTTAACGGTAATCGTGCCGCCTGACGTGACCGCGAAATGGCGCGCACCCGATGGCCCTCCCCAAAAGCCATTGGTTAGCTGATCGGCAATCTGATCATTAGTGAAAACGGGAAGCGGTGGCGCTATCTCAGCCGTCAGTTTGTAAGCGCCGGTTTCATTATCGGCAAAACCGCGGACATCGACATAATAAGTGCCGCTGGTTGTTGCGGTGAACCGGAGCTGCGAATAAGTTCCCCCACCGCCATCATCGTTGAAACCGAGCACCGCGCCCGCGCTATTATGGAGCGTGATGGTTGAATCGACGTCACCCGTCGCCCCCGTAGCACTTGTTCTAAAGAAATAGGATTGCCCCGCAATAAGCGTCACCGCGTGCCAATCATGATCGCCAAGCGCGTTAATTATGCCGTTAACCGACGCGCCGCCGACAGAGATGGCCGCAGTCGTCGTAAAATCGCCAGCAACGGTGTCGCCACTTCCTGCCAAGCTCGTGGCAGCGGACACGCGAAATGTGCCCGTTGACGCATTATTAAATGCGCCAACGTCAAGAAAATAAGTGCCCGAAGTTTGTGCTGTAAAGATGATTTGAGAGAGGAGGTCACTCGGGCCCGCATCATCATTGATCGCGACCTGCGTTCCGACACTATCAACCAGCCGAAAGACAGTGTCCGTAAGCGTGTTAAGCGTCCCAGCCGTGCTAAACGCATTAGCAACAAACGTATATGTTTGACCTGCTGTCAACGTAATCCGGTAAAAATCATGGTCACCGAGTGTATCAATTTCACCGTTAATCGGTGCGCCGAAAGGCAAAATAACGGTCGATGCAATGCTGCCCGGAACAAGATCGGGAGCATTTTGTCCGCCGGTTTGGTTAGTGCCACCAGCCTGAGTCTCCGGCCCGATTTGCGCATTAAAACTATCCGATGAGAAGAATTTTTCGCATGAACCGCCAGCGCAACATGCACATCCAGATAAAATACTCATCGTCAACTCACTCCAATTCAGACAGATGATAAGCCTTCGGGCATAAATTTGTCCAACCAATTGCGAAACACACTTAATTTAAGGTCAACGTTTGCCCCAGTGCGGAGATACGCATTTTGTGGTATTCGGATGCAAATGAGGGTTTGTTACGGGGCAATTATTTTGCCGATCTCATGCGCGAGCTGGTCAAAGTCACGCGCGTCGATCGCACGATCTAACACCGCAATGGATATTTCTGGATGAATTTTGGTCGTCCGGCTGTTTCGCTGCGTCACAATTGCAGCGACTATGCCGGGTTTACGGATGCTCAGCTCAATCTTGAGCGAGCGCGGCGTGCTTGAACTGACTTTGGGAAGCGCTGAAACAGTCTGTAGCTTCACCAAAAGCGCTGCCTCAAGGCCGCGTTTCATTTGCGAACAGATCGCATCGGGTGCCATTTTGGGCTTGAGCAAGGTCGCGCCGTTCACTGAGCAGATGAATGAAATCGGCAACGCGGCGTCAACCGGCATTGGTGCCACTATAAACGCCATCGCAATCAATCCTGATTTGTATCGCATAACTTAGCCATACCGAATTTTGGGAGTTCAGTCGAGCCGGTGATGGCGCCTTGGCGTAAACGCATCGTAACAAGTGATTGAATGCGTCGCACTTTATAGCTAGGCGGCTGCATGGGCAAAACAAGGGTGTTGTGTGATCAACGGTAAAACCTATGTGCAATTCGGCGCGGGGCTCTCTGCTCCCGATGGTTGGATCAGTTATGATGCGTCACCTACTTTGCGGTTGATGCGCATTCCGCTGGTGGGTGGTCTGCTTTGTCGCCTTGCTGGCATATCAACGCCGTTTCCCAAGGCCACCGTGCTTGGCGATGTTGTCAAAGGTTTGCCGGTTGAGCAGGGGTCTGTGACGGGGGCTTATGGTTCGCACGTGCTTGAGCATTTGGCACTTGATGATTTCCGCGTCGCGCTGCTCAATGTTCTTGACATACTTGAACCTGGCGGGCGGCTCCGGTTGATCGTGCCCGATATGCGTGCGCGCGTCGAACGTTATTTGGAATCAGCGAAATCTGATGATGCCGACGCGGTGCATTTCTTGCTTGATGATACGTGCCTCGGCTTGCGAAGTCGGCCCAAGACAATTGTATCGCGGATCAGAAGCCTGTTCGGCCACAACCAACATTTCTGGATGTGGGATAAGGCCGCGATGGTGCGTGAATTGGAAACTGCTGGCTTTGTCAAAATCCGCGCGTGCGTCGCAGGAGATTGTGTGGATCCAGCCTTCCTCGCGGTAGAAGACCCCGCGCGTTTCGTCGATAATGGCATAATTGAATTGGCCATCGAGGCGGTGAAACCATAGTCGCGCGCGCCCTCACCCCGCAATCAAGAAGTCTGCGGCAGTGAGCGCAGGGACGTTGAGCAGGCTGGCAAAGAGGATTGCTGCGCCTGCGCCATTGCCGTCTGCATCGAACAACAAATTGCCGTTTGAGCTGTTGTAGATGAAGCGCTGACCCGCTGTTGTCGCCGCTGTTACCCCCGCGCCTGAGAGGAATTGGCTTGCGGACAATACGCCCGCTGCCAGCCCGCCGCCGAAGAGCGCCGCGCTGATTTCAAGTCTGTCAGAGCCGCTCGCGAA
>JAYUAU010000063.1:0-9211 GCA_043741135.1 Sphingomonadales bacterium
GCTTGATCAGCCCGGGCCCATGGCGCGCGATGTGCGTGACTGTGCGATCATGCTTGAAGCGATGAGCGGATTTGACCCCAAGGATTCAACCTCGCTTGAATTCGCGGTGCCCAATTGGGAAGCCGCACTCTCTGGCGATTTGCGCGGGAAACGGATTGGCATTCCCAAGGAATATCGCGTCGATAATATGCCCGTGGAGATTGATGCGCTTTGGGAACAAGGCATTGCTTGGATGAAGGATGCGGGCGCGCAGATTGTTGAGGTTTCGCTACCGCACACTAAATATGCACTGCCCGCTTATTATATCATCGCGCCTGCCGAAGCTTCATCAAACCTCGCGCGATATGACGGTGTGCGTTATGGTTTGCGCGATTTGCCAAGCGGGGCAGGCCTACAAGATATGTATGCGGCAACGCGTGCGGCTGGTTTTGGGCCAGAGGTGAAACGCCGCATCCTGATCGGCACTTATGTGCTCTCGGCGGGCTTTTACGATGCTTATTACACCCAAGCGCAAAAGGTGAGGACGCTGATCGCGCAGGATTTTGACCGCGCTTTTGAAAAATGTGATTATCTCCTCACCCCCACAGCGCCTTCAGCTGCCTTTGGATTGGGTGAAAAGAGCGATGATCCGCTCGCCATGTATCTAAACGATGTGTTCACGGTGCCCAGTTCGCTTGCCGGGTTGCCTGCGATGTCAGTGCCTGCTGGTTTGGATAAACAGGGATTGCCACTGGGCTTGCAGATCATTGGCCGCGCGCTTGATGAACAAGGCGTACTGAATGCGGGGCTGGCGATTGAGGAGCGTGCTGGGTTTATGGCGCGGGCTGAGCGGTGGTGGTAATTGCGGCTGTGGCGTGCGCGCGCATAGCCTTGACGGTATTACTAGAATAAAGTAATACTGAGTCATGGAAATTCAACATAAAATGACTTCGAAAGCGCAAGTCACCATCCCAAAGGATGTGCGCTTAGTGCTAGGCTTAAAGCCCGGCGATCCAGTGCGTTTTGGACAAATGCCCGATGGTCAAATCACTGTATCGAAAGGCACGATTGCGCAAGAGTCGATAGAGGCGCGTCGCGCGCGAATTCGGGCTGCATTGGAAGCGATGACCGGAATAATTGACTTGGACGGAATGACGACTGACGAATATGTGCGGGAAATCCGGGGCGACTGGGAACCGTGATCTTTGTCGATTCTAACATATTGATCGATATTTTTAGACGTGACGAAAACTGGGTCACTTGGTCGCAAAATGCAGTCGCCGAAGCGAGTGAGGATGGCGATTTAGCGATAAATGAAATCATCGTTGCCGAAGTTGCTCCTCGCGTGGGGACGCTTGATCAGTTTTTTGCGTGGTTAGGCCCCTTCAATGTGCAACATTTGGCAATAGATAGCGAGTCGGCTTATTGCAGCGGAAAGGCCTTTTTACGTTACCGCGAACGACGAAAAGCAAATCCAGAAATTGCAAAATCGATCATTGCAGACTTCTTCATCGGTGGCCACGCGCAGACACTGGGTGCTACCATTCTCACCCGCGACCCGCGATTTTATCGCACTTACTTTCCGTCGGTGCCCCTCATCACGCCAGATAAGGCAGAAACATGACTGAAACAAACTACCGTATCCAAGGCGCAACCGGCGAATGGGAGGTTGTTATCGGCCTCGAAGTCCACGCCCAGATCACGTCGAAGTCCAAGCTCTTCTCGGGCGCAGACACGACCTTTGGTGCGGAGCCCAATAGCCAAGTGAGTCTGATTGATGCCGCGATGCCGGGCATGCTGCCTGTGCTCAATGCCGAATGTGTTCGCCAAGCGGTGCGTACCGGCATGGCGATCAATGCGCAGATTAACGCGTGGAGCCGGTTTGACCGGAAGAATTATTTCTACGCTGATCTGCCGCAAGGCTATCAGATTTCGCAGCTTTACCACCCCATCGTTGGCGAAGGCGAAATTGCGATCAGCCTTGACGAGAAAGACCTTGATGCGGCGACTAAAGTGATCGGCGTTGAGCGGATCCATATCGAGCAAGATGCGGGCAAATTGATGCATGATCAGCATCCGACGATGTCTTACGTCGATCTCAACCGCTGCGGCGTCGCGCTGATGGAAATTGTTTCGAAGCCCGACATGCGCTCGCCCGCAGAGGCCGGAGCCTACGTCAAGAAGCTCCGCTCGATCCTGCGCTACGTCGGATCATGCGATGGCAATATGGAAGAGGGATCGATGCGCGCAGACGTCAATGTCAGCGTGCGGCGGCCCGGCGACGAGCTTGGCACGCGGACTGAGACGAAGAATGTGAATTCAGTGCGTTTCGTTATGCAAACCATCGAGATTGAGGCGCGGCGTCAGGTAGATGTGATCGAAGACGGCGGCAAGATTGTTCAGGAAACGCGCCTGTTTGACGCTGACAAGGGCGAGACGCGATCAATGCGGTCAAAGGAAGATGCGCATGATTATCGATACTTCCCCGATCCCGATTTGCTCCCGCTTGAACTGAGTGACGAATTCATCGCTGCCTGTAAGGCGAGCTTGCCTGAGTTGCCCGATGCCAAACGTGCGCGCTATCAAAGCGAGCTTGGCCTTTCGGCTTATAATGCGGCTGTGCTGACCGCTGAGGCCGAACAAGCGCGGTGGTTTGAAGCGTTGATCGAGGCGACGGGCAAACCAAAGGAGATGGCCAAAGCTGCGTCGAACTGGCTGACATCCGATCTATTCGGCGCGCTCAACCGACTGGGCCTTAGCATCGATCAAAGCCCCGTTTCCCCGCGCCAAGGGGCAGAGCTTATCGGATTGGTCGCCGACGGCACGCTTTCAAATACGCTCTCAAAGCAAGTGTTTGAAATTATGCTTGAAACTGGTGACGACGCGAGCAAGATCGTCGATGAACGCGGCCTAAAGCAAACCAGCGATACGGGTGCGATTGATGCTGTTATTGCCGATATTCTAGCCAATAACGCTGATAAAGTGACGCAATACAAAGCGGGTAAGGATGCTTTGTTTGGGTTCTTTGTGGGTCAGACAATGAAAGCAATGGCGGGGAAGGCAAACCCTGGCATGGTCAACGAACTGCTCAAGAAGTCGCTTGCATAGCTATTTTGCAAACCCTAAACAGATTTAGGTCGATTAAGGCCAAGTCAAATGGGGTTGCTTATATGAGAATGTCTACAGGCTTAGCGGCTGCGCTGTTGTTGTTTGTTTCATCGGGAGCCATTGCGGAAACGCTAACGAATGCAACGGTGATTGCCTTAGTGAATGCGGGTCTTGGTCAAGAAACAATCGCGGCCAAGGTGCGCAATGCAACGGGTGATTTTGACGTTTCGACTGAGAAGCTGATTGAGTTGAAGCGTTTGGGCGTTTCTGACACGATTATTGCAGCGATGCTCGATTCCGCAACTAAATCGCAAACAGCTGCAGCAACGGCCTTTCAAAATGAGTCGACCGATCCTAAGGTGCCTCATGCTTCTGGCCTTTATGTGCTCGCCGATTGGGATAGCCCAGCGAAGATGGCGCGGCTTGATGCCACCACGGCCAACCAATCTCGAACTTCTGGCATGTTTGGGGCTATTCTAACAAGTGGATTGGCCTCGTTGAAGGTCAAAACCGCAATCCCCAACCCGACATCGAAGACGAAAGTGAGAACGGCACGCCCGACGTTTTACTTCTATTTTGATGCCGCTAATCCCACCGCAGGCCTTGCAGGGCTTTATTTCTCAAGTATCGGGGCATCGGTGACGTCGCCAAATGAGTTCACTGTAGTGAAATTCCAATCTAAAAAAGGCGTGCGCGAAGTGACGACCGGAAAAGTGAGCGCGTTCGGTGGTGGCTCCTTCGGTCTGGTCGATAAGGATAAAATTCCCTTCTCGTCCGCGGTGATATCGCCTGGCGTTTTCAAAGTCACGATCGATGCGGCAATGCCAAAAGGCGAATATGCATTTGTATATTCGACTGGCGGCGGCACGAATGCGGGCTCGATCAGCCGTGCATTTGATTTCACGATTGAATAGGGCGTTGAGAGCGCGGGGCGTGAAATGTAGTTGTTCTCCAGCCTGCGCCGGGGAATAGCTACACTTCGCATTCAGCGCATCATACCCTACCGCGTCTGACCGTCATGTTTTTGCCGGTAAATGTTGCGGCTGGCGCGGTCTTGCAGGGCTTCGACCCGTATCCGTTCAATCCTGTTTAGCCCGCCGCCATCGGCGCGGCTGCGGGCTTCGTAGCGGGCAATGCGCACTTGCTGACGTTCGAGGCGAACCGCCTCATGCGCTGTGAGGCTGCCCTTGCTGATACCGCCTGCAATCCGCACTTGCTGATGATTTTGGCGCTGGTTAACGCGCGCCTCGGCAGGAACGGCGGTGGCAAATGCAGTAAGGACGCACCAAGCCGCAGCGATATCTAGATATTTACGCATGAAATGTCTCCAACAAGGATGGGGGTCATCCACAGCGTTAACGCATGAGCCCCGACTATCCTTTGCGGCGGCCCCAGCAAATCACGCGTCGATCGCTTCCTCGTCAACGCGCGCTGCATTTTCCTGGATGAAGTTGAAGCGGTGTTCGGGGTTTTTGCCCATCAAGCGGTCAACCAAGTCACGAACGCCAGCGCGTTCCTCATATTCCTGTGGCAGCGTGACGCGGATGAGTGTCCGACTCTTGGGGTCCATCGTCGTTTCGCGCAATTGGCCCGGGTTCATTTCGCCAAGTCCTTTGAAGCGACCGACTTCGACTTTCTTACCCTTAAATTCATTCGCCTCAATCTGCGCGCGGTGCGCATCATCGCGCGCGTATAGCGATTTCGCACCCGCCGTTAGCCGGTAAAGCGGTGGCTGGGCGAGGAAGAGATGCCCTTTGCGCACGATATCGGGCATTTCTTGGAAGAAGAATGTCATCAGCAAGGTCGCGATATGCGCGCCGTCAACGTCAGCATCAGTCATGATGATGATCCGCTCGTAACGCAGCAAATCGGCCTGACATTTATCACGGAGGCCACAACCCAGCGCGAGCGTCATATCGGCAATTTCGGTATTGGCGCGGATTTTATCAGCGGTTGCGCTCGCAACATTGAGGATTTTACCGCGAATGGGCAGGATCGCTTGCGTCTTGCGTTCGCGCGCTTGCTTGGCGGAGCCCCCCGCGCTGTCTCCCTCGACGATAAACAATTCGGTGCCCGCCGGATCGTCGTTTGAACAATCGGTGAGCTTGCCGGGCAAACGCACCTTACGCCCCGATGTTGCGGTTTTGCGTTTGACTTCTTTCTCAGCCTTGCGCCGCAGCCGATCATCCATCCGGTCAAGCACGAAACCAAGCAACGCTTTTCCGCGCTCCATATTATCAGTTAGGAAGTGATCGAAATGATCTTTGATTGCATTTTCAACGAGGCGCGCGGCTTCGGGCGAGGTCAGCCGATCTTTGGTCTGGCTCTGGAATTGCGGATCGCGGATGAACACACTCAACATGATCTCACTGCCAGTAATCACGTCGTCCGCAGTGATGCCATCAGCCTTTTTCATCCCCGTCAGCGCGCCGAACGCACGGATGCCCTTAACGATGGCGGCGCGAACACCCGCCTCATGCGTGCCACCGTCAGGCGTTGGGATGGTGTTGCAATACCAGCTATAGCTGCCTTCGCTCCACAGCGGCCAGCTGATCGCCCATTCAACGCGGCCCAGACTTTCATTGTTGGGCCCCTCTGGAAAGTCTTGCCTTCCTGAAAAGAATTCAGATGTCGCGCATTCGCGGTCACCAATTTGTTCGCGCAAATGATCAGAAAGGCCGCCGGGAAATTGAAACACCGCCTCAGCGGGGGTATCATCACTGATCAGTTCAGCAGCACATCTCCAGCGGATTTCAACGCCGGCAAACAGATAGGCCTTTGATCGCGCTAGCCGGTGAAGCCGCGCAGGCTTGAAGTGCATATCAGGCCCGAAGATTTCGGTATCGGGAATGAACGCCACACTCGTCCCGCGCCGATTTTGCGTTGGCCCCAATTTCTCAATCGGCCCTAGCGTGATCCCTTTTGAAAATGATTGGCGGAACAATTCCTTATTCCGCGCCACTTCGACGATTGTTGTACTCGACAGCGCGTTGACCACCGAGATGCCGACGCCGTGAAGGCCGCCAGATGTCGCATAAGCCTTGCCCTCAAATTTGCCG
Source organism: Sphingomonadales bacterium (assembly GCA_043741135.1). Taxonomy (GTDB): domain Bacteria; phylum Pseudomonadota; class Alphaproteobacteria; order Sphingomonadales; family Sphingomonadaceae; genus Aquisediminimonas. Next base: position 6,147 of record JAYUAU010000063.1, read on the forward strand.
CCCGAATGCAGCGTTGACATGATAACCTCAAGCGCTGATTTGTCAGGGAATTTGGGATGCGGATCAACGGGAATCCCGCGGCCATTGTCGGTAATCGTCAAGTGATTGCCCGGCTCAAGCACCATCTCAATCCGGCTGGCATGGCCAGCCACGGCCTCATCCATTGAATTATCGAGGACTTCAGCGGCCAGATGATGAAACGCGCGCTCATCGGTGCCGCCCACATACATGCCCGGTCGCCGCCGAACAGGCTCTAGCCCCTCAAGCACCTCAATATCAGAGGCGTTATAAGTTTCAGGCGTAGCGGGAGAGTTGGCAAACAGATCGGACATATAAGGAACGCTATAGGGGGCAGCGAGTCAGCGTGGCAAGCCCGTTCAGTCTATTACGCAGGGCAATCGCATTTGACTTTTTTGACAGAATTACTTGTTTCACCTGAGAGTTGGATGTTCCCTTGGCGAAGGTAGGGGCCCAGACGGGCCACGTTTTTTGAGGCTTCGCCGCTTCGTTTGAGAGAGGGCTGGGCCCCTGCCTGCGCAGGGGAACATCAAAAAAGTCAAATGCGATTGCCCTCGTCTATTACGGGGCTATTTACCGAACGCGCGGCCCGCCGAAGGGCAGTGGTGGCGGTGCGCGTCGATCGCGGCGCGGCAGTTGCGCTTGATAGGCATGACTGCAATGCGCAACGCAGTATGGGAAGCCAGGGTTTACCTTATCACCGCAAAAATGGAAATCAGGCTCGCCAGGGTGCCCGATCGGCCATTTGCAGATCTTTTCATTCAAATCGAGCAAGCCCGTTTTGCCCGCAATATCTGCACTTGGCTTAGCAGGAACCAAGCGGCGCGGTGGTGCAGGCGTTGCCGGCGGTGCTTGGTCGCCGGGGCCTTGGCGTAAGAAACCGCCGGGGCCAATTGAGCGCAATTGTGCCCCCGTTGGTGCGTGCGGAGACGTTGGCACAGGCTGCGGGCCTTCAGCACTTTTTTCAACGGGTTGGACTGCGGGAACGATGCGCGCGACAGGCGGCGGGGGAGGCGGTGACGAGGCAGCCTCAACCTTTAGTTTTGGCGCGGCGGCTTTACGCGGTTCGACTTTGCTCGCAACTGCTTCAACCGTTTTTACCGGAGACGGGCGCGATTGGAGTTCGAGCCGATGTGCCTTACCGATGACAGCGTTGCGACTGACGCCGCCGAGTTCTTCCGCAATTTGACTTGCAGTCAATCCTTTTTGCCACATCGCTTTTAATTTATCGATGCGTTCTTCAGTCCAAGACATGCATTACCCTATTCTTTTGCAACATACTTGCAGCTTCTCGTCGCGATCGATAGGCCAAAACCCTATGAACAGCGAGTCCCAAATTGCAGAACTGCGCGCCCCCGGCGTTCCCATCATCAATAATGTCAATTGGGGGGGGCTGATCACGCTGTATATGAAGGAAGTGCGGCGATTTTTCAAGGTGCAGCTCCAAACGATCTGGGCACCGGCGATTACGACGCTGCTTTTCCTCGTTATTTTCACCGTTGCGCTCGGCGGAGAACGGCGCGTGGTGCTCGGCGTGCCCTTTGCTGATTTCATCGCGCCGGGGCTGATCATCATGGGGATGATGCAAAATGCCTTTGCCAATTCTAGCTTTTCATTGCTTGTCGGGAAAATACAGGGGACGATTGTTGATTATCTGATGCCCCCGCTTTCACCCGGGGAATTGCTCGCGGCGTTGACTGCGGGTGCCGTCACGCGCGCGGTTTGCGTCGGCAGCGCGGTATGGCTGATCATGGCGTTTTGGCCGGGAGTTCATGTCACGCCAAAGCATCTCTGGGCGGTTATCTGGTTCGGATTGCTCGGATCATCAATGCTTTCGATGGTTGGCGTCTTAACGTCAATCTGGGCGGAAAAATTTGATCATGCAGCGCTGATCGGCAATTTCATAGTCGGGCCGCTCGCTCTGTTATCGGGCACATTTTATTCGGTTGATAAGCTTGCTCCATTGTTTCAAACTATCAGCCATGCCAATCCGTTCTTCTACGTGATTTCTGGGTTTCGCTATGGCTTTTTGGGCGCGAGCGACTCGCCGATTGTGCAGGGGTCAATCATCTTGCTGATGATCAACATAATGCTTGCAGTGATCTGTTATGGGCTGCTGCGGAGTGGGTGGAAATTGAAGGCATAGTGCGCGATCAAAAAAGGCCAACACCGCCTGAGCAATGCTGGCCTTCTTTGGGAGGTGGGTTGTTGACGCTTTACGCTACTTGGGCCAGTTCAGTCTCTTCGGCGTCGCGCAACACATAGCCGCGACCCCAGACAGTTTCGATGTAATTATCGCCATTGCATGCCAGCGATAATTTCTTGCGCAGCTTGCAGATGAACACGTCAATGATTTTAAGCTCGGGCTCGTCCATGCCGCCGTAGAGGTGGTTGAGGAACATTTCCTTGGTGAGCGTTGTGCCCTTACGCAGCGAAAGCAGTTCGAGCATCGCATATTCTTTGCCGGTCAAATGAACGCGGCTGCCATCAACTTCGACGGTTTTGGCGTCAAGGTTTACCGCAAGTTTGCCCGTGCGGATGACTGATTGGCTGTGGCCCTTTGAACGGCGGACAACGGCATGAATACGCGCGACGAGCTCTTCACGGTGGAAGGGCTTCGTCACATAATCATCGGCGCCGAACCCGAATGAGCGCACTTTGCTGTCCATTTCGCTGATGCCTGAGAGGATAAGAACGGGTGTCTGCACCTTAGCGACGCGGAGCTTTTTGAGAACATCATATCCGTGCATATCGGGCAGGTTCAAATCAAGGCAGATAATATCATAATCATAGAGTTTGCCGAGGTCCAAGCCCTCTTCGCCCAAATCGGTCGTGTAAACATTGAACCCTTCATTGCTTAGCATCAGCTCTATAGCTTTGGCGGTTGATGGTTCATCTTCAATCAGCAATACACGCATGGACAGCCCCTATTCTCGTTAGCGACCCCACCGACCAGCGATCAATGGTGTCGGGCAACTCTATTAACCAAACAATCTCTGAACGCAAAAGGTTAATTTCGCGTTAAGCCAGCTGACTCCGCGAGTCGC
>JAYUAU010000064.1:0-4028 GCA_043741135.1 Sphingomonadales bacterium
AACGCTGGGTTGAAACGCGGCGGATGGGCGAACCCGTCTGCTTGATCTTGATAGTTGCCATGTCGCTTACTCCACAACCGCGTCGGCGGCGGCTTCTGCCTCTTGCGTCGAGGCACCACCGCGACCCAAAAGGTCAGCAATTTTCTTGCCACGGCGTTGCGCCACTGATTTCGGACTGGTTTGTTCACCAAGCGCCTCAAACGTTGCACGGATCATGTTGTAAGGGTTTGATGTGCCGTTAGACTTGGTCACAACATCCGCAACGCCAAGGCTTTCGAAGATAGCGCGCATCGGGCCACCTGCGATGATGCCCGTTCCCGGAGGAGCCGAGCGAACCTGAACGAGGCCTGCGCCGAAATGGCCTTTACCATCATGATGCAAAGTGCGGCCCTCTTTCAAAGGAACGCGAACCATTGCCTTTTTCGCAGCTGCGGTTCCCTTTTGGATGGCTTCGGGCACTTCGCGTGCCTTGCCCTTGCCAAAGCCAACGCGGCCCTTGCCATCGCCGACCACGACGAGTGCGGCAAAGCCAAAGCGCTTACCGCCCTTCACCGTTTTCGAAACGCGGTTGATATGAACCAGCTTTTCAATCAGTTCTTCACCAGCATCTTCGGTTGGGCCACCGCGCTTATCATCACGACGACCACGATTGCCATCACGACCACCGCGCGCACCGCCACCCGGGCCTGCGCCGCGTCCACCGCGTGGGCCGCGAGCGCGGGCTTCACCCTCAGGGGCCGCTACGCCAGCACCATTTTCTGTTTCGTCAGCCATATTAAAACTCCAATCCGCCTTCGCGGGCCCCGTCTGCAAGCGCTTTTACGCGCCCGTGGAACAAAAAGCCTCCGCGATCGAATACTACCTTAGTGACGCCAGCCTTGAGCGCGCGTTCGGCAATCGCCTTGCCAATCGCCGAAGCCGCTGTGCAAGTTGCCCCCGTCACGCCGCGCGCATCTTTTTCAAGCGTTGAGGCCGCAACGAGCGTTGTTCCCGCCGCATCATCGATCACTTGCGCGTAAATATGCTTGCCAGACCGGTGAATCGTAAGCCGCGGGCGAAGCCCACGCTTGGCAAACAATGACGTGCGAACGCGGCGACGCCGTTTCGCAAAGAGTGATAGCTTGGCCATTACTTCTTCTTACCTTCTTTGCGGAAGATGAACTCGCCGCGATATTTGATACCCTTGCCCTTATAAGGCTCAGGCTTGCGCCAGCGGCGGATTTCGGCGGCCAATTGGCCAACCTTTTGTACATCCATGCCGCTGATTTCGACAGTCGTTTGATCAGGAGTTTTTACCTCAATCCCATCAGGGATCGCGACGTCAACATCATGGCTATAACCCAGCTGAAGCTTGAGGTTACGCCCCTGCGCATTCGCCCGGTAACCAACACCAGTGATTTCAAGCACCTTGCTAAACCCAGCGGTAACGCCGGTTACAAGGTTTTGGATCAAAGTGCGCTGCATCCCCCAAAACGCACGAGCGCGCTTCGTGCCGTTAGCAGGAGTGACAGTGATCTTGCCGTCTTCAAGCGCGTAAAGCACTTCGCTTTGCAGCGCTAAAGTGAGTGTGCCCTTAGGCCCTTTTACCGAAAGGACAGCGCCTTCGATGCTCGCGGTGACGCCAGCAGGGAATGCGACGGGCTTTTTACCAGTCCGGCTCATCAGAAGACCTCCGCTAGCACTTCGCCGCCAACATTCTGCTCGCGCGCTTCTGCGTCTGAGAGAACGCCGCGTGGCGTTGATACGATGGTGATGCCAAGGCCGTTGCGAACGCGGGGAAGATCAGTGCTTCCTGAATAAACGCGGCGGCCAGGCTTTGATACGCGGGCGACGTGCCTGATGGCAGGCTGCCCTTCAAAATATTTAAGCTCGATGCGAATGCCACCGTGACCAGCGAGTTCTTCTTCACTGTAACCACGGATATAGCCTTCGCGCTGAAGCACATCAAGCACGCGCGCCCGAAGCTTCGAAGCCGGTGTCATGACGCTATCCTTCTTGGCCTGTTGGCCATTGCGGATGCGGGTGAGCATATCGCCCAGAGGATCGGTAAATGCCATTTTTTCTACCCTTACCAGCTCGATTTCGTAACGCCGGGGATCATGCCTTTGTTGGCAAGATCACGCAGCATGATACGGCAGAGACGGAATTTGCGATAATAAGCGCGCGGACGCCCCGTCAGTTCACACCGATTGCGAATCCGTGTCGGGTTTGCATTGCGCGGAATTTCAGCCATCTTTAGGCGCGCCATCATTCGCTCACCATCATCGATCGTGCCATCATTCGCAATTGCTTTGAGCTTTGCATAACGGCCAGCATATTGCTTGACCATTTTCTTGCGCTTCTCATTCTTATTGATTGAGCTCAGTTTAGCCATTTCATGCCGCCTGCTTTTCTTGCGATTCTTCAATCGGGAAAGGGAAACCGAACAAACGAAGCAATTCACGCGCTTCATCATCGGTATTGGCTGTGGTCGTCACGATCACATCCATCCCGCGAATTTTTTCGATCTTATCATAACTGATTTCAGGGAAAATCAGCTGCTCCTTAAGACCCATTGCATAATTGCCGCGACCGTCGAACGATTTGGGATTGAGGCCCCGGAAATCGCGAACACGGGGCAGTGCCACAGTGATCAACCGGTCAAGGAATTCATACATCCGTTCACGGCGGAGTGTTACCTTGCAACCAATCGGCATGCCTTCGCGCAGTTTGAATTGCGCGATTGACGTTTTAGCCTTGGCCACGACGGGCTTTTGACCCGCGATGAGTTCCATTTCAGCAACCGCAATATCGACCTTTTTCTTGTCCTGCGTCGCTTCGCCAACACCCATGTTGATGACAATCTTGCCAAGCTTGGGCACTTGCATGCGGTTTGTGTAGCCGAACTTCTCGGTCATCGCTGCGACGATTTTATCGTCGTAGAGCGCCTTCATCCGGGCTTTATAAACATCAGCCATTGATCACTTCTCCGGACTTGACCGCGACGCGCACTTTCTTGCCATTGCGTTCCTCAAAACGGACGCGCGTTGGCTTGCCTGTCTTGGGATCTTCGATGGCAACTTTCGATACATGCATCGGGGCTTCACGGCGCTCAAGGCCGCCTTGTGGATTTTGCTGGGTGGCCTTTTTGTGACGCGTGGCGATATTCACGCCCGACACGACAACCTTGCCATCCTTGGGCATCGACAAAGTCACTTCGCCGTGCTTGCCCTTGTCCTTGCCGGACAGAACGACAACTTTATCACCCTTTTTAATCTTCATAGAGGACATTACAGCACCTCCGGCGCAAGTGAGATGATCTTCATATAGTTCTTCGCACGAAGCTCACGAACCACGGGGCCAAAAATGCGCGTGCCAATCGGCTCCTCATTCTTGTTAACGAGCACAGCAGCGTTCGTATCAAAGCGGATCGTTGACCCATCAGCGCGGTGAATGTCTTTGGCTGTCCGAACGATAACCGCGCGGTGCACGTCACCCTTCTTCACTTTGCCGCGAGGAGCCGCTTCCTTGATCGAAACGACGATCACATCACCAACGCCGGCGAAACGACGCTTCGATCCACCAAGAACCTTGATGCACTGAACGCGTTTTGCGCCTGAATTATCAGCGACTTCCAAATTGGATTGCATCTGGATCATAGACTATGCCTCCACTGCAACGGCAATAGCAATAGCCCCTGCCTTATCAAGAACACGCCATGATTTGAGCTTTGAAATCGGCGCGCATTCCTCAATCCGCACGGTTTCGCCTTCTTTGAAGACATTGCCTTCATCATGAGCATGATATTTCTTCGAACGGCGGATGATCTTGCCATACAGAGGGTGCTTCACCTTCCGCTCAACCTTCACAACCACTGTCTTTTCGGTTTTGTCTGAAACGACAACCCCGGTGAGCACGCGCTTTGGCATGTCTTGGGTCCTTACTTCGTCGCAGCCGGAGCGTTTGCACGCGCCGTCTGGAGGGTCTTGATCCGCGCAATATCGCGACGGACAACACGCACGCGCGCCGGCTTTTCAAGCTGGTTAGTC
>JAYUAU010000065.1:0-22179 GCA_043741135.1 Sphingomonadales bacterium
TCGCCGTCGCCAGAAAGCTCCTCATCATCCTCAACTCTATTGCAAAACAAATCGTCATCGCCGCTTGACCCAAACACAATCGCTGTCGAAGGGTTGTCCGTTCTTTCCAGAGTTTTAGGAGAAGTAAGGACAGTCCTTCGACAGGCTCAGGATAAGCGGGGATAGGTCATAGTCAATGCAGGTTGGTATAAAGGCTGGAAAAGATGACAAATTTCTTTCTCTTTCTCTCTCGTCCTTAGCGGCTTCGCGCGAAACGATCTTTTCTTATAATTTATGCCCCGTGCGGTCGCGCTTGGTATCAAGATAGCGCGCATTATGGGGGTTAGGAGGCAAATGATGGGGGATGCGTTCGATCACGGCGATTCCTTTGGCCTCTAGCCCCGCGACTTTGGCCGGATTATTGGTGAGCAGCTCCACCCGCTCCTGCCCAAGCAGCTTCAGCATCCGCGCGGCCACGCCGAAATCACGCGCATCGACGGGAAAGCCAAGCCGCGTGTTCGCGTCAACGGTATCAAACCCCAGATCCTGGAGTGAGTAAGCGCGCAGCTTGTTGATCAGTCCAATCCCGCGCCCTTCCTGTCGCAAATAGAGCAATATTCCCCAACCACGCGTCGCGATAAGCCGCAGAGCTGAATCCAACTGAGGCCCACAATCGCATTTGAGGCTACCGAGCACATCACCCGTCAGGCATTCGCTGTGCAATCTCACTAGCGGGGGCTGACCATTTGGCGCGCCGATCATCAGTGCAATATGTTCGCCCACCTGTTCAGGTGAGCGGAAGGCAATGATTTCAGCTGATTCGCACGCCGCAATCGGCAGGCGCGCACGCGTCACAATCGCTAGTCGGTCAGGCGCTTCATAGGCGGTAATGGCGTCCGCGTTCACCATAGTATCGCTCTGCGCGCTCTCTTGAATGAAAAAAGCGGGTAATAGTCCAGCGATCCGCGCGAGTGCCAATGCTGCTGCGGCGGCGGCTGGGAAGGCAACCGGCATCGCGCGATACGGCCCTTGCAGCGGGTTAGCGAGATCAGTTGCGGGGTCAGCAAGCGCGCGCGCGGTCCCCAGATCAAGCCACGGCGCATGCGCAATCATCACGGGCGCATCAGGGGCTGCGGCATCGCGCTGGTTGCTCAGTTTCAGCGTCACCGCGCGACCCGATGAAATGAGTATATCGGGCGTCGCGCCAAAATCAGCCAGCCGCACATCATCAGCGGTTTCAATGCTCAGGACAGTGATGACGCCGTCTACGCTCACAGGCCAGCCACGACGCAGCGCGTCAATCGCGCGCGCAGTGTCCTTAGCGTTGTGGGCGCGATCGCTCAAAAGGCAAACTCAGTGACAAGCGGGACATGATCCGATGGCTTCCCCCAATTGCGCGCATCTTTATGCACCTGATGGCTGACCGCTTGTTTGGCAACGCTCGGGCTAGCCCACATATGATCAAGCCGCCGCCCGCGGTCAGAGGTTTCCCAATCGGGCGAACGATAACTCCACCATGTGAACAGTTTTTCGGGTTCGGGGATGAAATGACGGCCGAGATCGACCCAATCATGGCTTGCCTTCAGTCTATCAAGTATCTCAACCTCAATCGGCGTATGGCTCACGACGCTCAGCAATTGCTTATGGTTCCACACATCGCTTTCAAGCGGCGCGATATTGAAATCGCCAACGATGATCGTGGGGTCTTTGAGATTGCCCGACCACTCGGTCATCCGCCCCAGAAAATCGAGCTTTTGTCCAAATTTGGGGTTTACTTCGCGGTCAGCAACATCGCCGCCTGCGGGCACATAGACATTTTCGAGCAACACCCCGTTCGGCAACCGCACCCCAATATGGCGCGCTTCGCCGTTATCCTGCCAATCAAATTTGCGTTCTTCGATAATCGGCACTTTGCTGACGATGGCAACGCCGTGATGCATTTTCTGGCCATTGGGAACAATATGGACATAGCCGAGATCGCGAAACGCCTTAGCAGGAAATGAGCCATTTTCGGCCTTAGTTTCCTGAAGGCAGAGGATATCGGGCGCCATCTCACGCAAAAACCGCTCAACAATATCAATCCGCGCGCGAACGCTGTTTATGTTCCATGAGGCTATTTTCATGGCGATGTCTTAGGCCAAGCGGACGATGCGCTGCAAGGGGGTGTTAACCTCCCCAAACCGAAAGGCCCCCGCTCCGGGGGCGTGGAGCGAGGGCCAACCGAGCGTTCGTCACGCTGGCGAGTTGAGTCTAAGCGTTGCGAGCAACAGGGGGGAACCTCGCAACAATCGACCTCAACTGCGGATACAAAATTACACGGACGCACCTGTCGCGAATATGAACAGAGCGGTTAGCGGCCTCTCACGCGCGGGCGCGGGTCGCTCCATCGGAACGCTTGGTCGTTCACGGGGCCATTAAACTTTTGGCCTGATAAATAGATCGATGTGCGATTGCCCTGGCTATCAAGCGTCACCCAGCCATCGAGCATTAGGCCCCCCGGCGCTGAGGCATCACGAACGAAGGCAAGCGAGGTAATGCCGTATTCGGGATGCTTGGCATCGCGCGCTTCGATCACAACATGGCGCGGGTCAGTCGTCGGCACAATCTTGGCAAAGCGCGTGATATCTTTGCTGGGATCAAGCAGAACGCCAAGCGGTGAATTGCCGATTGGCCAGCGCTGGACTTGCTTTACCGAATAATCGACAAAGGTCAGCGCTTTGCCGTCGCCAACGATCAAAAGCGGCACGCCTTTTTGATATTGAAAGCGAATTTTGCCCGGGCGTTTGAGCGTGAGTGTGCCCGTCAAGACTTTCCCCGCACGGTCGGTCTGGCGGAATTGCGCGGTCATCGTCGTCACCGCCTTCAAATGCGCGGAGACAGCGGCGAGGTCAGTGGTTTGGGCGGCGGCTTGTCCACCGAGCGATAAACTGACGGTAAGAGTGATTGCGAAGCGTTTCATATCAAATTATTCCGATGAGGCAGAAGGGCGGTGACGTGTAGCGCTTGAACTGACCATGAATTTCTCGGCTATCCGAATGTAAGGCGACACATGCCGCCTCTGAGCATTTCGAAATCACATTGATTGAGGATATCCATGCCGATGAGCGCATCGAACTGGAAGCTATCGGTCAATTCAAAGCCGATAATTTCTTCAAAGACAAACGGAAATGCGGGAATCCCATCTATAGGTGCCTCAAGCGCGAAGCGAAACAAATAGCGTTCAGCTTGTCCCTCACCTTGCGCCGAGGATAACGGTCGCTTGCCCAATTGTGGCAATTGCAACGCGCGAACCACATGCGGGGTAACCGCGCTGATCGTCGATCCAGTATCCACCAAGGCTGAACCTTTATGTCCGTCGGATGAAAATGCTGGCAAAGGCGATTGGATTATTACGGGGATAACGAGCCGCCTTCTATCATGTCGCCATTCAATGGAGTGCGACATGCGACCAAAATCCCAAATCGATCGGCTCGTCGGTTACCTCTTGCAGCGAAAAAATTTGATCTTCAAAACGCGCCAATCCTTCGCGATACGCATCGCCCGGCTTTTTGAAGAAACCCAATATTTCACCCTTGCGCATCAGTGCATATTCGTCACGATGCGCTGGCAAAAGGTCAGCGAGCTGGCGCATGAACACGTCATAATTATAATCAACTTCGGCAGATTGCAGCGTTCTATTCATCATTCACTCCTCACATCGCCTGCCCCTCAGTGTCGATCAGCACCTCACGCCGCCCGACGTGATCGGGCCTACTGACCTTTCCCTCCGCTTCCATCCGCTCGATCAGCCGCGCGGCGCTGTTGTAACCAACGCGGAGCTGGCGCTGGACATAGGAGGTTGACGCCTTTTGGCTTTCAGCAACGATTTGCAGCGCGCGGCGATATAATTGATCTTCGGGATTATCATCACCGTCGGGCGCGCCGTCGATTGACCATGCGCCTTCCTCAGGTTCTTCGGTGACCGCCATCACATAATCAGGATGACCCTGTGCGCGCCAATGATCGGCGACCGCGCGGACTTCATCATCGCTAACAAATGGCCCGTGCACCCGCGAAATCTGCTTGCCGCCGGGCATATAGAGCATGTCGCCCTTGCCAAGCAGTTGTTCCGCGCCTTGTTCGCCAAGGATTGTGCGCGAATCGATTTTTGAGGTCACAGAGAAGCTGATTCGTGTCGGCAAATTGGCTTTGATCACGCCGGTAATCACGTCCACCGAAGGCCGCTGCGTCGCCATGATCAGATGGATACCCGCCGCGCGTGCCTTTTGCGCGAGGCGCTGGATCAGGAATTCGACTTCCTTGCCCGCAGTCATCATCAAATCGGCAAGTTCATCAACGATGATCACGATTTGGGGCAGCGGTTCGAATTCGAGGATTTCTTCCTCATAGATCGGTTGACCTGACTCAGCGTCGTAACCCGTTTGCACACGACGGCCGAGCTTTTGCCCCTTGGCCTTGGCAAGCCGCACTTTATCGTTGAATCCTGCCAGCCCGCGCACGCCAACCGAAGCCATCATCCGGTAGCGATCCTCCATCTGTTCCACCGCCCATTTGAGCGCGCGGATCGCTTTAGCTGGCTCAGTGACAACGGGGGAGAGCAAATGGGGAATGTCCTCATAGCTTGAAAGCTCAAGCATCTTGGGATCGATCATGATCATCCGGCACTGATCAGGCGTGAGCTTGTAAAGTAGTGAGAGGATCATAGCGTTGAGGCCAACCGACTTGCCCGATCCCGTCGTCCCCGCGACGAGCAAATGCGGCATCGGGGCAAGGTCAGCAATCACCGGATCGCCCGCGATATTCTTGCCAAGGATGATCGGCAGCTGCGCGCTCATATCTTCAAAGGCGTGGCTCGCGACCATTTCATGCAGCACAACCATTTCTCGCCGCGCATTGGGCAGCTCAATCCCGATAACGCTGCGCCCCGGGATTGTCGCGACGCGCGCCGAGAGTGCCGACATGTTGCGCGCAATATCGTCGGCAAGCTGGATGACGCGGCTCGCCTTGATGCCAGAGGCGGGTTCAAGTTCATACATCGTCACCACTGGCCCGGGGCGAACCTCAACGATTGACCCTTTGACGTGGAAATCATCAAGCACGGTCTCAAGCAGCCGCGCATTGCGTTCAAGTGCTGCTTTATCAATCACATTGCCGGCCGAGGGCGGCGCTGGGGTGAGCAGATTGAGAGGTGGGAGAACGTAGCGATCACGCAAATCAAGCGAGCTTTGCTTTGCCTTTGCAGGCCGCGATTGTGCGCCGGGTGCTGCGCGGTCTGCGATGATAGGGCGCGGTTTTGTCTCAGGAAGCGCTGCTGCGCGAGGTTCGGGCGTCAATGTGCGCGGGGCAAGGTCGGTGGGTTCAGCTACATTTGGTATGCGCGCGCTCTGTCGCCGGAACAACCATTCGCGCTCGCTTACGTCAAGTCCAAGGCTGAGCGCCCAGATGATGATACCCGCCAGCGCAAAAAGGCCGATCAGCGCGTAAGTAACGGGGGTGATAATTGCGACTTGCGAAATGAATGTCAGTGCCCATTTGACGATCCCAGCGAGTAAAAACCCAAGCGCGCCACCGAGTCCGCCGGGCAGGCTGGCAAAGGCGTCGCTTCGAAACAAAGCTAATCCAGTATCAATCAGCGCAATCCCGCCCACAGCATGAAGCGCGCGCTGCCACCAGCCGGTGACCGTAGCACCGCGCCACAAGCGCGACGCCGCGACAAGGATCAAGGGGATCAGCAAACCAATCGCAGGCCCCAATGTCCAAAGCAGCGCGTCAGAAACCCATGCGCCAGGCGCGCCAATCCAGTTGGTTGCAGGCCCAGCGGCGGCTGTGTTCATTGACGGATCAAGCGGACTGTAAGTAAGCAACGCAATCGTCAGTATGAGTGCGACCAGCCCAAGTGCCAGCGCGCCAAGCAGCGCGGATGACCGAATAGCGCCGCGCTTCACGCTGTTACGCAATGTATCGAGGGCTTGACTGGCCATAGTCGCAGGCTTCCTTTTTAACCAAGTCTATCATGCGCTTTTGCGCGAGTCGCCGTCAAGGCTCGCCCACGATAAATGTCGAAAGAGGGGGTTTGTGCCCGCCCGCACTCGCGCTATATTCGCCGCATGGAAAAACATGATGTGATCATATTGGGCGGCGGGCTTGTGGGCCAAACGCTTGCGATTGCGCTTAGCGCTCACGGGCTCGGTGCGGCGATTGTTGACCCAATGCTGCCGTCTCAAGCACTTGCCGATGATTTCGATGGGCGCGCTTCTGCGATTGCGAGCGCCAGTTGGCGGATGCTTGAAACAATCGGCGTCGCGGCAGCGCTTAAACCGCATGGCTGCGCTATCCACCGGATTGAAGTACGTGACGGCATTCAAAAACAAGCGCTCGATTTTACGACGCCTGATGATGATGAACCGCTTGGCATCATGGTCGAAAACCGGATCGTTCGCGCGGCACTGTGGGAGGCAGCGCAGGCGGCGGAGCATGTGACGCACCATATCCCCGCACGCGCCGTCCATGTTGATCGCGGGCAAGCGGGGGTGCGCGTCACGCTTGATAATGGCACTGAGCTTGCGGCGCCTTTGCTCATCGCTGCTGAGGGTCGCAATTCGCCGATGCGCGAAGCGGCAGGCATCAAAATCGCCAAATGGCAATATAATGATACCGCGATCATCTCCGCCTTTGATCACGAACTTGATCATAAAAACGTCGCGCATGAGATATTTTTTCCCGCCGGCCCGTTTGCTTTGCTCCCGCTCTTACCGGGCACAAGGTCTGCGCTGGTATGGACAGTGAGCGCTAAAGATGCAGGCGGGATGCTCGCGTTATCAGACCGTGCGTTCCTTGCTGAGGTCTCCAAGCGGACGGGCGGCCTGCTCGGTGAAATCAAATTTGCGGCACCGCGTTCAAGCTATCCGCTTGGCTTTCACCATGCCGCAACGATCACCGCCGAGCGCCTAGCGCTTGTTGGCGATGCGGGGCACGGCATTCATCCCATCGCAGGGCAGGGGCTAAATCTGGGTTTTCGCGATGTTGCGGCACTTGTTGAGGTGCTTGTTGATGGCGCGAGGCTCGGGCTTGATCTGGGCGATCCGCAATTGCTTGCGCGCTACGAACGGTGGCGTAGTCTCGACAGCCTATCGATTTCGGTCGCGACTGATGTGCTTGCGCGGCTGTTCGCTATTCGGGGAAAGCGCGCGCGGAGTGTGCGGCGGTTTGGGCTAGGTGCGGTGCAAAAACTAACACCACTGAAAAGTCTGTTCATGGCCGAAGCACGCGGGATGAGCGGCGCTCTTCCCAAATTGCTTCAGGGGGTTGAGGTTTGATCGATCACCCGCGTTTCTTCGATCAGCATGATCGGCACTCCTCCGCGTATCGGATAAGCAACGCCCGCCATTTCTGAAATCAATTCGTTGGCACTCGGATCATAAACCAGCGGACCGCGCGTGATCGGGCACACCAAAATGGCCAGCAGGTCAGCATCAATCACTGAAGCGTCACGCGACTTTCGCCGTCATGCCGCCCGAAAAACTGCATTAGCTGAACGATGAGCTCAGCGCGCGTCGATAGGTCAGGCGCTTCGAGCAATGCTTGTTTGGCAGCGGCATCGAAAGGCGCGATTTGCGCGATGCCGTTGACCAAAGCTTCATCATCAAGCCGTGATACCGACTCCCAATCGACCGCATAACCTTGCGCATCAGCAAATTTGCGCGATTCCTGTTCAAGCGAGGCCCGCGCGGCAATCGCGAGCATCTGATCGTCATCCTCCTCTGGCGCGAGTTCAGCCTCTATTTGGCGAAACGGCGTTGTCACTGAAAGCTCACGGATCATGCGGAATTTGGTCTTGCCCTCTAGGATCAGATTATAGCGACCATCATCAAGCGCTTCGACTTGCGCGATATGCCCGACACAACCGATTTGAAACAAGGCCGGGTTATCGCCGCCTTCGCGCGGTTGGATCATCGCAATCCGCCGGTCACGCGCCATCGCATCGCTGACGAGAGCGCGGTAGCGCGCCTCAAAAATGTGAAGCGGCAATTGCATCCTTGGGAAGAGGATCGCGCCCGAAAGCGGGAAGACCGAAAGCCTAGTGAGCGTGGCAATCGTCATGTGAATAAGGCCGCTGAGAGACGGCGACGCTGCGCGCTCACCCACGGGTCAGAGACGCCGACGACATCGAAGAGCGCGAGCAACTTCACGCGCGCCGCGCCCTCATTCCAGTCGCGGTCTGCGGTAATGATCGCAAGCAGACCATCAGCCGCACCGTCACGATCACCCGCCGCCATCAGGCCGCCCGCAAGTTCAAACCGGAGCGCATGATTACCGGGATCAGCCTCGACTTGCGCTTTTAACCCGCCGAGATCATCAACCGGCACTGCTTCTTCAACGAGCGAAATCGCAGACGCCGCGCGTGCTATGAAAGGATCACTGTGCATCGCAGGCGGCACTTCACTCAGCAAGCCTTTGGCAGCGTCAATCTCACCAGAGGCAGCAAGCGCGCGGATCAGCCCGCCCAGTGCGGCCAAATTCTCAGGTGCCATATCAACAATTTGGGAGAATATACCCACCGCGCGCGGTGCATCGCCGCTGCTCAGCACCTCTTCGCCCATGCCGAGTAGTGGCTCAATTTCCGCCTCAAGGCTCTGACTTTCGCCTTGGATGGGGAGTTGTTTCAATATCTGGTCAAGCGTTTTGGTCAATTGGCTTTCGGTGCGCATCGGCGTCAAATCTGCCACCAATTTTCCTTGAAACACCGCGTAAACCGTCGGAATCGATTGAACACGGAATTGTGCGGCGACCGCTTTATTCTCGTCAACGTTGATCTTGGCGAGTATCACGCCCTTGCTCGCATAATCTGCGGCCACCTTTTCAAGCAACGGGGTCAGCGCCTTGCACGGGCCGCACCATTCTGCCCAGAAATCAAGGATGACAAGCGACGTCATCGATGGCTCGATCACGTCAGTCTTAAAACTTTCAATCGCGGCCTTGTCGTCCGCACTTAATCCTAGAGTCGCCACGTCATGTTCCTTTGCACATGCCTATGTGGCGTCCCCGTGCGCATATGCCAACCCCTCAATTCGTCGCGATCTCCTCTTGCCGTTTATAAAATCCGGTGCTAGTGCCGCCGCCTTGCCAGTCTATCTCAACAGATAGCCAAGCCCGAGCGGGCGTAGCTCAGTGGTAGAGCACAACCTTGCCAAGGTTGGGGTCGAGAGTTCGAATCTCTTCGCCCGCTCCAATTTTAACATGATTATAGATGTGACATTAAGGCGTTGTCGTGGGTTCCTCATCCATTTGCGCCTTCCGCCGCGCGCGGAGCTCTTCGATGATGACTCTTCGCCTTGTTATGAAGCCGCCTTCTGCTTGTGCCTGATTGCGCTGCATCCGTTCATTAACGCGGGCTTGCATCGCGGTGCGGTCTTCGCTCGATAGCGCGTTCCATTCTTTGCGTAATC
Organism: Sphingomonadales bacterium; assembly: GCA_043741135.1. Lineage (GTDB taxonomy): Bacteria > Pseudomonadota > Alphaproteobacteria > Sphingomonadales > Sphingomonadaceae > Aquisediminimonas. The sequence continues at coordinate 9,426 of JAYUAU010000065.1, forward strand.
GCGCTTGGCGCTCGGCAATCCGCGCTCGTCTGACCGCGCGTTCAGGCGACAAGGTCGGCAAACCAGCCTCAGCGCGCCGCGCTTGCATCTTTTCGACCCGCGCGCCTAGCCGTGCCTCTCGCCGCGCATGTCGCTCCTCACGCAAAATTTCGTCATTTTGGGTGGCAATAGGAACGGCGACAGACGGCTCTGCGGCAGCGATTGTGGCAGGCTCAATCGGTTTGGCGGCTGGACTTGGCTTGCGAGCCGCAAGGCGCACTGGTTTGGGCTTTGCTGGCGCAATGCTTTCGATCAGCGGGCCGATAACTGGCACATCCCTGGCAATATCGCCAAAAGCTCCCGTTGCGGCAGCGGCGGCACTCATCACGCCAAAAGCACCGATGCCAATCGAAAGAGTGCGCAATCGCGACCAACGCCTGCGACGGTCTCTCACGGGGGGCTTAACGAGCGCGGTGGCAGTGTTGGCTTTTTCGATCACGCGGTCAGCAAAATCAGCGCTCAGCGCGGGTAGGGCATAGAGATCGAGCGCGGCTGCGGTATTTTTATCAAACGCGTCGCTCACCGCGCGTCTCCCAGCGACAAGCGCAGGGCGGCTCGCGCGCGCAACAGCAGCGATTCGAACGCTTTGATATTCATTTCGAGCGCCTGCGCAGCCATGTTGTTTGAGCTTTCCTCATAATAAGTCAGGATGATCGCGGCGCGCTGGCGGTCGGGCAGCGCATTGATTGCGGCAATCGTTCGTCCTCTCATCCTATCCTCATCAATCATTTCATCAGCCCTTGGCGTTTCATCAGCGCGTTCGGGCACATCTTCATCGCTGCTGAATTTGCGCCGTCGCAGCCGGTCTAGGCATAAGTTGGTGGCTACGCGGGCGACCCATGCGCTGATCCCCGCGCCGCCTTGCTGCCATTTGTCGGCATTGTTCCACAGCCGCAGCATCGTATCTTGAGCGATATCTTCAGCATCCGCCCCATTCCCCAGCATCCGCCAGCCAATCCGGTGCGCGCGCGGCGCAAATGTCTCAATCACCGTGCGAAAGGCAGCGCCGTCACGCGCGGCAACCTCTCGCATCAACGCATCGTCGCTGGCTTTGGGCTTTTCCAATCGGCTCACTTGGTTCTCGAACACTAGCGGTAAACGGGTGAGCGCCCAAAACCCTTCGCGAGAGTTTAGGCGATCAGGCGGTATAAGGCTGAAACGCCAGCACCGCCAAGCAAAAGCCCAACCGCACTTCGCCACAGCGACGCGCTAATCTTGCCAAAGGCTTTGCCGCCTAACCAGTTTCCCGCAACCATAGGGATCAACATGATAAAGGCGGTGAAGATGATTGGCATGCTCAACAGCCCCGAAATCGCGGCGATTGATGTTCCCGCAATCGCTGTGGCAAAAAATACCATCATCATCGACGCGCGCGCGGTGACGGGCGCAATGCTATCGCGGATATAGAAAACCACAACCGGCGGCCCGGGCATCGCGGCAAATCCCGTCAAGAGCCCCGCAAGCGCGCCGGTTATGAGTGGCGTGATTCCCTTTGGCATGGCTTCGGCTTTTCGCGGCAAGAGGATCATCAAAAAAGCACCGATAGCAATCACCGCAACACCGACGCGCGCGATATCAGGCGGGGTATGCGCGAGTAGCCACAGCCCCAGCGGGGTTGTGATCATTGCTGCCGCCATGATCGGAAGTGCACTTTCAAAGTGGGCGTCAGCGATGATCTTGCGGATACCCACCGGGCCAATCATGAATTGGAGGAGGATTGCCAATATCACCGCCGCATCGGGGCGCATCACGAGGCAGAGCAAGGGCACAAGGATGATCGCCATGCCAAATCCGGTCAACCCGCGAATTGCCGCTGCGCCAAACGCCATCAGCATCACCGCGAGACAGCCGGTCAGGCTTAACCCCGTGCTGAGCAGCAAATCGTTCAACGCAGATCAGGAGGCGTCGCCTCTGCGCGCAGCATGGTGACGGCGTCCTCAACGCTCATAATCCGCTGACCATCTGAACCAAGTGTGCGGATCGCGACTTTGCCTTGCTCTGCCTCGCGCATCCCAATCACAAGGATATGCGGCACTTTGGCGAGGCTATGTTCGCGAATCTTATACTTGATCGATTCGCTGCGGAAATCGCTGTGCACTCGGATGCCAGCGGCTTTGAGCGTATCAGTCACGCCGCGCGCATAATCATCAGCCTCTGAGACAATTGTCGTGACGACCGCTTGTGTTGGCGCGAGCCAGACGGGGAAGCGCCCCGCATGATGCTCAATCAAAATACCAATGAACCGCTCAAACGTGCCCAGAATTGCGCGGTGGAGCATGACGGGGCGGTGTTTGGCGCCGTCCTCGCCTACATAAGTCGCGTCAAGTCGTTCGGGCAGCACATAATCAAGTTGGATTGTGCCGCATTGCCACGTCCGCCCAATCGCATCGGTTAGGTGGAATTCAAGCTTGGGCGAGTAGAAGGCACCCTCACCGGGCAATTCTTCCCAGCCATAATCCGCCGTTGCGCGGCCCGTGGCGATGACGGCGTTGCGCAAATCATTTTCAGCGCGGTCCCACATTTCATCGCTGCCAAAGCGCTTTTCAGGGCGAAGCGCGAGCTTGATCGCATAAGTCGCAAATCCCAAATCCTGATACACGCGGTCAAGCAATTCACAGAATATCCGCACTTCTTCAACGATCTGATCTTCGCGGCAGAAGATGTGGCCGTCATCCTGCGTCATCTGGCGAACGCGCATGATCCCGTGGAGCGCGCCGTGAAGCTCGTTGCGGTGGCAGCAGCCCATTTCGGCCATCCGCATCGGCAAATCGCGGTAGGACTTAATGCCTTGACGAAAAATCAGAACATGTGCGGGGCAATTCATTGGCTTAAGCGCCATCAAGTCCGAAGTGCCGCTCAAAATCGGCGCGTCATCTTCAGCACTCGGCACTTCATCGGGAACAACAAACATATTCTCGCGGTATTTGCCCCAATGGCCTGATGCTTCCCACTGTTTTGCATCCATTAGCTGCGGCGTTTTAACCTCAACATAGCCGCCGCCGTCAATCGCACGGCGCATATAGGCTTCAAGTTCGCGCCAGATCAGATAGCCTTGCGGATGCCAGAAAACTGATCCGTGCGCTTCGGCTTGGAGATGGAACAAATCCATTTCCTGCCCAATTTTGCGGTGATCACGTTTGGCGGCTTCCTCCAGCCGCGTCAGATGCGTATCGAGTTGCTTCTTGTTGAGCCAGCCGGTGCCGTAAATCCGCGATAGCTGTGCATTGTTTTGATCACCACGCCAATAAGCGCCTGAAACGCGCATCAGCTTGAAGGCTTGGGGATCAAGCCGCCCCGTTGAAGCCAAATGCGGCCCGCGGCACATGTCCATCCAGTCCTCACCAGACCAATAAACGCTTAGCTCTTCGCCTTCGGGCAGTTCAGCCGCCCACTCTGCCTTGAAACTTTCACCCTGCGCGGCCCAGCGTGCGATCAAATCAGCACGGCTCCACACTTCACGGCGCAGTGGCTTGTTCGCGGCGATGATCTTGCGCATCTCCTCTTCAATCTTCGGCAAATCTTCTTCGGTGAAAGGAGAATTGCGCGCAAAATCATAGTAGAAACCATCGTCAGTCGATGGCCCAAACGTAATCTGCGTACCCGGAAACAGCGATTGTACCGCCTCCGCCAACACATGCGCGAAATCATGACGGGCGAGTTCAAGTGCGTCAGCCTCATCTTTGGCAGTCACCAGCGCGAGCGTCGCATCACCTTCAAATGGACGGGTGATATCACGCAATTCTCCGTCAACACGCGCGGCAATAGCGGCCTTGGCAAGGCCGGGGCCAATCGCAGCAGCGATATCAGCAGGGGTGCTTCCGCGCGAAACCTCACGGACAGAGCCATCGGGGAGGGTGATTATGAGAAGATCAGACATGAATCAGGTCTATGCCGCGCGCGCCGTCATCAATCAACCAAACCCCACAATCTTATTATCTACGTCATGCCCGATATCAGCGCGACCGAGGTAGGGGATGCCCGAAACTGCGCACCAATGTTTGATCACCGCGACCTCATCGATCCCGAAATCCACGTCATTTTCGGGGATTTGGCTGCACCGGCCAAGCTTGATCCCCGCCACCGCGCGGATGGATGGATTGCTCGTGATGTGAAACAGGCTGCGGTCGATCCGGTACATATATTCACTCACTTCCTCGATCATCAGGATATGATCGGTGAGGTCGGGCATCAACGGCGTGCCGATCATCTGGCTGAGCACGGTAAGATTGAACGCGGCTGTTTTGGTCACGGGGCTGTAGAGAGGTGGTGAGAGATGAAGGCTGGGCTGAGCGTCAGCGGCTGTTGGCAGAGCAGAGTTAGTAAACCACTCAAGCGCGCGAATGATTGCCCCATCGCCGCCTTCGCGGTTGATATCAGCTGGCATCGGGCCGTGTGCTACGCGACCAATCCCGTGCGCATAAAGGCCGCCAAGCAAAAATCCCGCATCGCTATAGCCTAAATATGATTTATCCCGCGCGGCTTGGGTTAAGCGATTGATCGTAGCGTCAGCGATGCGGCACGCGCCGTATCCCCCGCGCGCAAACCACACCGCATCAATCTTAGGATCATTGGCCACCCGAACAAAGGCATCTTCGCGGAGCTGATCAGCCCCGGCAAAATGCCCGTCTGAGAGGAAGCATTGCGGATCAAAGATCAGATCAACGCCGCTCGCCAGCGCTTCAATCAGCGCTGGCACATCGCGCCCAAGCGGACAGCTCGGCGCGACGATTCCGATTCTCACCCTACCGCTCAAATGTGTTGCACTGCGCTGGATCGCCAGTCTGCAATCCGCGTTTGAGCCAGCTCATTCGTTGTTCTGAACTGCCGTGGGTAAAGCTTTCGGGAACAACGACGCCTTGGCTCGCACGTTGGAGCGTATCATCACCAATGGCTTGCGCCGCACGCAGCCCTTCTTCGATATCGCCGGGTTGGAGCAAATTCTTGTCATTCGCCGCCCATACGCCCGCATAGCAATCAGCCTGTAGCTCCATACGCACTTGGATCGCATTGCCTTGCGCTTTGCTGCCCCGTGCTTGGGCATTCTGAACTTGTTCTGAAACGCCGTTGAGCGTCTGGATATGATGCCCCACCTCATGCGCGATCACATAAGCCATTGGGAAATCACCATCGACACCGAACCGCGTCCGCAATTCTTCAAAAAAGCTTGTATCGATGTAAAGTTTTTGATCAGCGGGGCAGTAAAACGGCCCCATCGCCGATTGCGCAGCCCCACAACCCGATTGACCGTTTCGATCATAAAACACCATCTTGGGGGCAGGATAGCGCTGGCCATTAGCGGCAAAAAGAGCAGTCCAGCGCCGTTCGGTTGACCCTAGAACCTTCGCAGCCGTGCTTTGTATCGCGGTGTATTGGCCCGGTGCGACTTGTTCTTGGGGTGATTGAACTGCTTCGCCACCACCACCCATGCTGCCTAGCCCAAGAACCATGCCAAGCACGCCGAGCACCGTTGATAGGCCAACGAAGGGGATCGCAATGAGCGCGAGCACCGCAATGATTGAAATCGTGCCGCATCCCAAACCACCGCCAAGCCGCAGCCCGCCACCGCCGCCGTTGGGAAAACCAAAGCCGCCACGCCCGCGCCCCTGAATTTCGATGTTGCTACTTTCTTGTTCATCATCAAGGTTCATGATGCGGCTCCCTCTTTTGTTAGCCTGTCATGACATTTTGCGCAGACGCTGGCAATCGCTGCTTGGTGCTTAAGCAAATGAGAACGGAAGCATCGTTGCAATCGGCCGCGTCCCTCGCCACTATGGCCGCACAATATTTATAAAGGTCGCGTCTTATGATCCGTTCGCTATTTGCCATTCTCTCTTGCCTTGTGTTTTCGTCGTCACTTCTAGCGCAGACCGGGCGACTGCCAAGCGGCGTCACCCCACTTCACTACGATATCATAGTGCGCCCTGATGCGCAGGCGATGCGCTTTTCAGGCAGTGAGACGATCCGCATCCAAGTCAGCAAAGCTTCGCAGACAATCACTCTCAACGCTGCCGAACTCACCGTTTTAAGCGCTGCAATCGATGGCAATGCGGCACAATCTATTAAGCTTGATGACGCCGCTCAAACGCTCATTCTTAGCTTTGCTACCCCCATTAGCGTTGGCGAACATGATCTCGCCATCAGTTTTACGGGCAAAATCAATACGTCAGCATCGGGCATGTTTGCGGTTGATTATCAAGGTGCTGACGGAAAGCCAGCGCGGATGCTCGCAACACAGTTTGAAGCGCCTGATGCGCGCCGCTTTGCGCCAATGTGGGATGAACCGGTGCACAAGGCGACCTTTACGCTCTCTGCTTTCGCGCCATCTGGGCAAAGCGCTTATTCGAATATGCCTGCCGCCACCCAAACTAAAGTTGAGGGTGGCACGCTTTATCATTTTGCGAAAACGCCCAAAATGTCATCTTATCTGCTGTTTCTCGGGATGGGCAATATTGAGCGTAAAACCCGAATGATAGGGCCGGTCGAGGTTGGCATTATCACGCGGCGCGGTGTTGTTGATCAGGGTGATTATGCGCTTGATGCGGCTGTAAAGCAGATTGCTTATTATAATGATTATTTCGGCACGCCCTATCCGCTGCCAAAGCTCGATATGATTGCCGCCCCGGGTTCAAGCCAGTTTTTCGGCGCGATGGAGAATTGGGGGGCGATCCTTTACTTTGAACGGACTGTGCTCGTTGATCCAGCGCTTGTGACCGAATCGCAGCGTCAAAATGTGTTTTCAACGGTGGGCCACGAAATTGCGCATCAATGGTTTGGCAATCTAGTGACGATGGCGTGGTGGGACGATCTTTGGCTTAACGAAGGCTTTGCTTCGTGGATGGAGGCGAAGAATTCAGAAGATTTAAATCCCGAATGGCAAGTCAAAGCGCAGTCAGTCGCAGGCGGCTTGCAAGGCGCGATGAACCTTGACGCGCGGTCAACAACGCATCCAATCGTGCAAAAAATCGCCACGGTTGATCAGATTGCGCAAGCCTTTGATACGATCACTTATCAAAAGGGTGAAGCGGTTATTGCGATGCTCGAAGCGACACTCGGAGAGGTTCCTTTCCGCGAAGGAGTGCGGCGTTACATGAAAAAATACGCTCAACAAAACACTAAGACATCGCAACTTTGGGATGAGCTTTCGGCTATGTCGGACCAGAATGTAGCCGCTTTGATGGACGGTTTTACCAACCAAGGCGGTGTGCCGCTGATCCGCGTTGGTGCGGTAAGCTGCGCAGGGGGTCAGACAAAGTTGACGATCAGCCAGTCACGCTTTGGCCTTGATGCCGGATCAAAGGCACCCAAGACGTGGACAATTCCCGTCAGCATCGGGTTTGCGGGGCGCAGCGATATTGCCAAGAAAGTGATCGTCTCGGGGGCAAAGCCGCAGGCGGTGACGATCGCTGGCTGCGGCGTGCCGGTGGTTAATCTTGGCCATCAGGCTTATGCGCGAACGCTTTATACGCCCGCCGATTTCGCGCACTTACAGGCGTCATTTGCAAAGCTTTCGCTCGCTGATCAAGTGGGGTTACTCGCCGATAGTTTGGCGCTCGCTAATGGCGATAATGCGTCAATCACGCAGCATCTGAAACTGATTGGCAGCATTAGTGCTGATGCTTCTCCGCTTGTGTGGGGCGTTGTCGCAGGGCAAATTGCGGGGCTTGATGACCGCGTCAAAGGAACGCCTAATCAAAGTGAGTTTCGGGCCAAAGCATCACACATTCTAGCGCCTGTATTCAAGAAAATTGGCTGGATCAAACAGCCTGGCGAAAGCACGCTCACCGCCCAATTGCGCGAGCGCTTACTGCCCGTCGTCGCGCTGCTCGGCGACGTGGGCGTTGTTGCTGAGGCAAAACGCTACCTCGATCAAAGCTTCTCGGATCCCAAGGCCGTGCCCGGGTCCGTGCGCTTGACCGCGCTCAGTGCTTATTCGCGCAGCATTGATCGCGCAGGATGGGATGTGCTCGCCGCGCGGGCAAAGGCGGAAACCAGTCCTGTTGCCAAATCGCTTTATTATTCAGCGCTCGCCGCCTCGACTGACTGGGCGCTCGTGCAAAAAGCGCTTGAACTCGCGATGACTGATGAAGCGCCGGTGCCGGTTCGCGCGTCGATTATCGCGGCGGCTTCAAACGAACATCCCGCAAAGACATTTGACTGGGCGGTAAAGCGAAAGGACGCGATCAACGCACTTGTTGATATCAGCTCACGATCAGAATTTATCGTTGATTTGGCGGCGGGCGGTGATGACGTCGCTTTGGCGAAACGCGTAACTGCCTACGCCAACGCCAATCTGCCGGTTGAGGCGCGGGCAACAGCGCGCACCAACGTCAATATCATCATGTATCGCGCAGACCGCAAAGCAAAACTTGCGCCTGCGATTGGCGCGTGGGCGCGAGCAAAATGAGGGGGAAAGCATGTTTCTAAAAGGCAAAACCGCGCTGATCACGGGATCAACATCGGGGATCGGCGCGGCTTATGCGCAGGCGCTTGCCGCAGGGGGTGCGGCAGTGATGATCAACGGCTTTGGCGAAGCAGCTGCGATTGAAGCGCAATTGACGGCGTTATCAGCCGTTTCAGGCGCAAAAGCGGTGCATAACGGCGCTGATCTGACCAAGCCTGAAGAGATAGCGGCGATGGTCGCGGCGTGCAGCGATCAAATCGGCAGCCCCGATATCCTGATCAATAATGCGGGTATCCAGCATGTCGCGCCAATCGATAGTTTTCCCGCCGATAAATGGCGCGCAATGATGGCGATCATGCTTGATGCGCCTTTCTATCTGATGCAGGCTTGTCTGCCGCACATGAAAGCAAAAGGCTGGGGGCGGATAATCTCGACAGCGTCTGCACATGCCAGCGTCGCTAGCCCGAATAAATCTGCTTATATCGCGGCAAAACACGGCGTTCTGGGTCTTACGCGCACTGCCGCGCTTGAGGTTGCTCAAATGGGGATTACAGTAAACTGTATCTCACCGGGCTATGTTTGGACGCCGCTGCTTGAAAATCAAATCCCCGATACGATGAAAACGCGCGGGCTGACATATGATCAAGTGATCAACGATGTCCTGCTCGCCGCCATTCCGCAAAAGAAATTTGTGATGCCGCAGCAAGTCGCAGCGATGGCTGTTTTTCTGTGCCGCGAAGAGGCGAGCGCGATTACGGGCGCTGATCTCGCGGTCGATGGCGGATGGACGACACAGTGAGGTGAGAGCCTCGATCTTCGTTCGCTACATATCGTGCGAATCGATTAGTGCGGTAAAAAATTCCGGTTATGGCGATCAGTAAATATGCGCTATGATGCGGCATAAGCTAAACATTAAGACAACCAAGACAGGAGTATCCCGATGACTGAGATGAGCAAATGCCCCGTCATGCATGATGGCCCGCGCACCATGGCTGGCCGCACCAACAAGGATTGGTGGCCCGATGCATTGCAGCTTGAAATCCTGCGCGAAGGCGGGCGTGTCGCTGACCCGATGGGTGCAGATTTTGATTATGTGAAGGCCTTCAACTCGATTGACTATAAGGCGCTCAAGGCAGACCTGACCGCGTTGATGACCGACAGCCAGCCTTGGTGGCCCGCAGATTACGGCCATTACGGCCCCTTCTTCATCCGGATGACGTGGCATGCCGCTGGCACCTATCGCACTGGTGATGGTCGCGGCGGCGCAAGCAGCGGGCAGCAGCGCTTTGCGCCGCTCAATAGCTGGCCAGACAATGGCAACCTCGACAAAGCGCGGCGTCTGCTGTGGCCGGTCAAGCAAAAATATGGCAACAAGATCAGCTGGGCTGATTTGTTCATCCTCGCTGGCAACGTCGCGATTGAATCGATGGGTGGCCCCGTGTTCGGCTTTGGCGGCGGTCGCAAGGACGTGTTTGAACCAGAGACGGTCTATTGGGGCACCGAAGATTTGTGGGTCGATCAAGGCGCTGAAACGCGCATCATCGCTGAAAAAGGCAAAGAGCTAGAAAGCCCACTTGGGGCGATCCAGATGGGCCTGATCTATGTCAATCCCGAAGGCCCAGGCGGCGTCGCTGATCCACTGCTGTCGGCGCGTGACATGCGTGAGACTTTCTTGCGCATGGCGATGAACGACGAAGAAACGGTCGCGTTAACCGCTGGTGGCCATGCTTTTGGTAAGGCACACGGCGCCGCTCCCGCTGTTAGCTTTGGTGGCAGTCCAGAATCCGAAGCCCTCGCGTTGCAAGGCTTTGGCTGGCTGACTGACGCTGATGAAATTGGTAGTGGCAACATCACCACGTCGGGCATCGAAGGATCGTGGTCGAATAACCCAACGTCGTGGAGCCACGACTATTTCCGACTGCTCTTCAAATATGATTTCGAACTGGTGCATAGCCCAGCGGGTGCGCAGCAATGGACGCCGATCAACCCTGATCCAGCGGACATGGCGCCTGACGCACGCGACCCTTCCAAGAAGGTGCCGACGATGATGACGACGGCGGACATGGCGCTGAAGATGGACCCTGAATATCGCAAGATTTCGGAACGCTTCCTTGCCAATCCAGCTGATCTTGATGATGCTTTTGCCCGCGCTTGGTTCAAACTGTGCCACCGCGATATGGGGCCAAAGGTTCGTTACCTCGGGCCCGAAGTGCCCGCCGAAGATTTGATCTGGCAGGATATTGTTCCGAGCGGAAAAATGCCTTCGGACAGTGCGGTTTCGGCGTTCAAAACCGCGATCCTGGGCAGCGGCCTCTCGGTGGCTGAGCTGGTCAAGGCGGCATGGGCTTCGGCCTCGACCTATCGCAATTCGGACCACCGTGGCGGCGCAAACGGTGCCCGCGTCCGCCTCGCCCCGCAAAACGGCTGGGCCGCGAATGACCCTAAAGAGCTTAGCAAAGTGCTCACCAAGATCGAAGAGCTAAGGGGTGATCTGTCAGTGGCCGATGCCATTGTGCTCGCTGGTTCAGCGGCGGTTGAAAAGGCGGCTAAGGATGCGGGCTTCACCGTCTCGGTGCCCTTCACCGGCGGACGCGGCGATGCGAGTGATGCGCAGACCGATGCCGAAAGCTTTGAACCGCTTGAGCCCTTTGCTGACGGCTTCCGCAACTATCTGCGGACCAAGGCAAGCGTGAAAACCGAAGACATGATGGTCGATAAAGCCCATCTGCTTGGCCTTTCGGCGCCAGAGATGACGGTTCTTGTCGGCGGTATGCGCGCGCTGGGTGCGGTCAGTGGCAATGGCGGCCACGGCGTGCTCACCGCCCGTCCAGGTCAGCTCACCAATGACTTCTTCGTCAACTTGCTGTCGATGAAAACCAAGTGGATTGCGGTCGCGGGCAGTGAAGATGAGGAGTTCGTCGGCTTTGACCGCGCATCAGGCACCGAAAAATGGACGGCGACCCGCGCTGATCTGGTATTCGGGTCAAACTCACAATTGCGCGCAGTTGCCGAAGTCTATGCCCAAGACGACAATCAGGAAAAGTTCGTAGCGGACTTCGTCGCTGCGTGGGTCAAGGTGATGAACGCAGATCGGTTTGATATCGCTTAGCGCAAGATGACTCTCAAGTTGATCCGCTTCATCCTGAGCATAGGCGGGAGTGGATCAACTTGAGTGTCACGTTTGCGGCGCTACCCGGCGTCGGACTCAGCGCCCGCGAGCGTGCGGATGAGGCCGCGGAACACTTCGGGGGCTTTTCTATTGCCTTGAATAACATCGAACACATCGTGGCTGATCGGCATCGAAACGCCGTATTGCTTGGCGAGAGCAATCACCGTCGGCGCGCTTTTGACGCCTTCGGCGACCATATGCATTGATCCGGTAATGTCATCGATTGATCGCCCCTTGCCAAGCTCAACGCCGACGCTACGATTGCGGCTCAGCGGGCTGGTGCAGGTCGCGATTAAATCGCCCATCCCGGTTAGTCCCGCAAACGTCTCTGGCCGCCCGCCCATCGCAACGCCGAGCCGCATGATTTCCGCAAGACCGCGCGTAATCAGTGCCGAACGCGTATTATCACCCGCGCCAAGCCCGTCGCCCATTCCCACCGCAATCGCGATGATATTTTTGAGCACACCGCCAAGCTCACAGCCAATCAAATCGGTATTGGTATAAACACGGAAAAGGCCTGAGTGAAACAGCCGCTGCAATTCTTTGACGATGATTTCATCTTCCATCGAAATGACTGAGGCGGCGGCCTGCCCCTGCATAATCTCACGCGCAAGGTTTGGCCCCGTCAGCACGCCCACGGGATGCCCGGGCAGCATTTCAACGATGATTTGCGACATCCGTTTGCCGGTTGAAAGCTCAAGCCCCTTGGTCAGGCTGATCACCGGAACCCATGGGCGAATATGCGCGCGGACGTCTTCGAGCACTGACCGAAAACTATGTGATGGCACCCCCATAACGAGCACGTCGGCCCCCGCGACCGCCTGCGCAATATCACCCGTCGCGCGCAGTGCCTTGGGCAACTTAATCCCCGGCAAATAGCGGCTGTTGGCGCCATTATCGTTGATATCAGCAACGGTATCAGTGTCGCGCGCCCACAAAGTGATCGGCGCATTTTTCGATATGACTGAGGCAACCGTGGTGCCCCAGCTACCCCCGCCTAACAATCCAACGTTCAGCTTCATGACGCCCCCTTTTGCTATGTGAGCAAAGCTAGAGCGGGATGAGGATTAGTTGAATCGTTCCCCTGCGGAGGGCACCCATCAAAGTAATACTTTGATGGGACCCAAGGCAGGGGTCCAGACCTT
>JAYUAU010000066.1:0-3980 GCA_043741135.1 Sphingomonadales bacterium
ACATTAAGTTGATCCACTTCGTCTTTGCGAGCGAAGCGCGGCAATCCATACTATGGTGCCGCGAGTGGATTGCCGCGTCGCTGCGCTCCTCGCAAAGACGATTCACATTTTACACAAGTTGCGCTAGTGGATAGCAAGTTATGCTGAATCCTCCCCATTGCAAGTCAATGGGGAGGATATTTTTTGAATCTACTTCGCCGCATTCTCCGGCGCACCAGGGGCCATACCGAGATCGGCAAGCGGTTCATCGTCAGACGCATTTGCCGCTTGCGCCGCGTTCATCGCTGCATTTTGCGGAGGGAGTTGCTGATTAAATTGCGCGATTACAAGCGTTGCCAGCACGACGATGATCAGCACGACCGCAAGCCCCGTGAGGCCAATGCGCACACGCTGCATTCGTTCGCTCCGTTCGCCACTTTTGATCGGTGGCGCTTTGGGTTTACCAAGCATGACAAGCGTATAGCCCCGTTAATCGTGAGAGTCGAACGGTCTGTCGATCAAGGCGAAGAGGCCCCTCCGCCCTTCGGGCACCAGTGGCGGGCCGTCCAGTCCCTCAGACTGGACTTGGACTGCCGGGGGGCCGCTTACGCCAACCAGCCAAACACCGGCAATCCCTTACTCCGCAGCCAATCCGCATTGTAGAGCGACGATAAATAGCGGAAGCCGGTATCGCACAATATTGTGACAATCGTTTTCCCCGACCCCATTTGTTTTGCCAGCGCTACAGCGCCTGCAATGTTAATCCCCGATGATAGCCCAAGGCACAGCCCTTCTTCGCGCATCATTCGTTCAACCCAGATCAAGCCTTCCTCGTCTGAAATGCGAAACTGCGTGTCAATCGGCGCGCCTTCGAGGTTTGCGGTGATCCGCCCTTGCCCAATCCCTTCAGCAACCGATGTGCCCTCTGCCTTGAGCTCGCCGTGCGCATAATGATTATAGAGCGCTGCGCCGTGCGGATCAGTGAGCGCAATGATGATATCGTCGCGTTTTGCCTTTAGCCCCAACCCAACACCGGCAATTGTGCCGCCGGTGCCTGCCGCACAAGTGAAGCCATCAACCTTGCCCTCGGTCTGCTCCCAAATCTCCTCCGCAGTGCCCATAATATGCGCGCGGCGATTGGCGATATTGTCAAATTGGTTAGCCCAAATCGCGCCAGGCGTTTCCTCCGCAATCCGCCGTGATGTGTGAACAAAATGCCCTGGATTTGAGAAGGGTGCAGCGGGAACAAGCACAAGTTCAGCCCCGAGCGCACGCAGCGTCTCCATTTTCTCGCGTGACTGCGTTTCGGGCATCACGATGATGACTTTATACCCCTTGGCATTCGCAACGAGCGCGAGGCCAATACCAGTATTCCCTGCCGTCCCTTCAACAATCGTCCCGCCCGGCGCGATCAGCCCGCGCGCCTCAGCATCCTCAACAATATACAGCGCGGCGCGGTCTTTGATCGACGCGCCGGGGTTGGCATATTCGCATTTGGCAAGGATTTCGCACCCCGTTTCAGCGCTGGGGCCAGTGAGGCGGACAAGCGGGGTATTGCCGATGAGGGCGAGTGGGTTGGGGGTGATGGTCATGGGGTAGTGATAGCGCGGCGACTGCGCGATGAAAAGGCGCTGAATTATGGCGCGCTTGCGATCAAGAGATGACTAGCGCAACTTGTGTAAAATGTGAATCGTCTTTGCGAGGAGCAAAGCGACGAAGCAATCCACTCGCCGCACCATCCGTATGGATTGCCGCGCTTCCGCTTTCGCGGAAGTTTATCGTGAGCGCCTGCAAGGCAGTCGAAGGGCTCGCAAAGACGGGTGGTGCAGATTTATTGCGAGTTGCTCTAATCCCCTAGCGCCGCTTCGCAAAATCACGCATGAGGGGCGCTCTTATCCACGGGAACGCCGCCATGTCTGACGAATTCTACCGCATCAAACGCCTGCCGCCCTATGTCATCGCTGAAGTCAATGCGATGCGGGCGGCGGCGCGCGCGGGCGGTGAGGATATTATCGATCTGGGCATGGGCAATCCCGATTTGCCGCCGCCGCCCCATGTCATTGAAAAGCTGTGCGAAGTCGCGCGCAAGCCTGATGCCCACGGTTATTCAGCATCACGCGGGATACCGGGACTTCGCCGCGCCCAAGCCAATTATTACGGACGGCGGTTCGGCGTTAATGTTGATCCCGAAAGCGAAGTGGTCGTGACGCTGGGTTCGAAGGAGGGCCTCGCCAATTTAGCCCAAGCGATCACCGCGCCGGGTGATGTTGTGCTCGCCCCCAACCCCTCATATCCGATCCACACCTTTGGCTTCATCATCGCAGGGGCAACGATCCGCAGTGTGCCGACAACGCCTGATGAGGCTTATTTTGAAGCGCTTGAACGCGCGATCAAATTCACCGTGCCAAAGCCATCAGTGCTCGTGATGGGATATCCGTCAAACCCCACCGCAGAAGTCGTCGATCTCGCTTTTTATGAACGCGTTGTGGCGTTTGCTAAGGCGCATAACATTTGGGTCCTCTCCGATCTGGCTTATTCGGAGCTTTATTTCGATGGCTGCCCAACGCCCTCAATCCTCCAAGTGCCTGGTGCCAAAGATGTCGCTATTGAATTTACGAGTGTCTCAAAAACATATTCGATGGCGGGATGGCGGATTGGCTTTGCGGTGGGGAATAAGACGCTCATCGCCGCGCTCACGCGGGTGAAATCCTATCTCGATTACGGCGCGTTTACCCCGATCCAAGCCGCCGCCGTCGCGGCGATCAATGGCCCGCAGGATATCGTAGCGGCCAACCGTGAGCTTTATAAAAAGCGCCGCGATGTGCTCGTTGAAAGCTTTGGCCGCGCGGGGTGGGATATCCCAAGCCCGCGTGCCAGCATGTTCGCTTGGGCGCCGCTCCCGCCCGCACTCGCGCATCTTGGCAGCCTTGAATTTTCAAAGCAATTGCTCACTCACGCGGGCGTCGCGGTGGCAGCGGGCGTCGGCTACGGAGAGGAAGGCGAAGGCTTTGTTCGGATTGCGATGGTCGAAAACGAACAGCGACTCCGCCAAGCTGGACGCAATGTGAAGAAATATCTTGCCAGCATGGGCGTCAATTCAGGCGGCGCAAAGGCAGGGTGATGCTACTTTCCGATTTTGCGTTTCAGCACAGCTTTCGCGTTCGCTGGTCCGAAACCGATGCGCAGGGCGTGGTGTTTAACGCGCGCTATCTAGATTACGGCGATATCGCGATCACTGAATATAACCGCGCGGTGGGGTACCGTGCGGCTTACCCAGATGAACCGCTCGAATTCCATGTCGCGCGCGCGATCGTCAATTTCCGCAAAGTCATCGTGCCTGATGAAATCATCACTGTCACCGCGCGAACAAGCACGACGGGGCGAACAAGCATGACTGCGCAAATCGGCATTTTTGGGGGCGGCGGCGATGATGATCTGCGCGCTGATATCGACATGGTGAGCGTCCATGTTGACCTCACCACGCACAAACCAACGCCGCTGCCTGAGTGGCTCCCCGCTTTCTTCGCCGCGTTCGATAAAAAAATGGCCTGACGCCCGGGAGGGAACATCAAGCCATCAGGAGAAGGTGCCATGCATGACAAACACCCTCGGGTCGCGATTATCGGTATAGCCCAAAGATAGTTACCGGCGTGTGACAGGGATCACGCTGAGGGGGGATTTGATATGTTCCATTCAAATCGTTTTTGCGAGGAGCTCAGCTCGCGGCAACCCATGCGCCGCACCATAATATGGATTGCCGTGCTTCGCTCGCAAAGGCGCATATATTTCTTTTTCATTGCATCACCTCGGGAGCAGTGAAAATAACTTGTCCAATTTTTGCATAGCCGTATTTCGTGATAGACTTATACCAAGGTGCAATGATACCAACTTACCACCGCTTACCCTGAGCTTCGTTAGTTTGGTGTAATCTTGTTATGAATGCATAATCAAGGTGCCGGTATGGGGCGGCCGCCCCATACCGGCGTGATCGGTGCGCCCGT
>JAYUAU010000067.1:0-1619 GCA_043741135.1 Sphingomonadales bacterium
GCGACCGCGCTCAAGACCAACATGGAAGCCGCCGCCGAAATCGCCCGTCAGCTGCGCCTGCGCGACATGGCCGGGCTGGTGGTGATCGATTTCATCGACATGGAATACGGCGCCAACGTCCGCAAGGTCGAGAAGTGCATGAAGGATGCGCTGCGCAACGATCGCGCGCGGATCCAGATCGGGCGCATCTCGGGCTTCGGCCTCATGGAAATGAGCCGTCAGCGGCTGCGCAACGGAGTGCTCGAGGCGACCACCCGGTCGTGCCCGCACTGCGACGGTTCGGGCCTGGTCCGCACCGCATCGAGCGCCGGGCTTTCGGCGCTGCGGATGATCGAGGACGAGGCTGCCAAGGGCAAGGGCATGGTGATCTCGCTGTTCGCCAGCCAGGAAGCCGCGATCTACCTGCTCAACGCCAAGCGGCTCGATCTCGGCGCGATCGAGGAGCTTTACGGGGTGCGCGTCGAAGTGCTGCCCGAGGGTGAGAACGAGGGCGCCAAGATGCGCGTCGCCTCGTCGGGCCCGCGCCCGACCCACGTGCCGACGTTCGCGCCGATCGCCGAACCCGAAGCCGACGACCTCGACGACGAGGAGATCGACACCGAAGAGGACGAGGCCGAGGACGACCGCGAGGAGCGTGGCGAGGACGGCGACGGCGAACGCGGTGAGAGGGGCGAGCGCAGCGGTAGCGACCGCGATCGCAACAAGCGCCGCCGCCGCCGTGGCGGTCGCGGTCGCGAGCGTGGCGATGAACGTGGGGAGGAAACTCCGCGCGCTCCCGCAGCCGAAAACGATGACGAGGAAGGCGAAGCCTCGGAAGCCGCAGCACCAGGTGCCGATCCTGCCGATGGCGAGGACGATGGCAGCGACGGTCCGCGCAAGCGCCGCCGCCGCAGCCGCCGCCGTCGCGGGGGCCGTGGCCGCAGCGACGGCTTCGAGGGTGGTGAGGAGGGCGAAGGCGGCGAAGCTCCGCTCGATGGCGAGGCTGTCGAAGGCGAAGCGATTGCCGCAGTGGCCGAGCAACTTGGCGAGGACATTGCCGTTGTCGCCGATCCCGAAGCTCCGGTGAAGCCCAAGCGCCGCAGCCGCGCCAAGAAGGCGGATGTCGAGGCGGGTGACGCGCCGGTCGAGGCGATAGCCGAAGGTGAGGCCCCGGTCGAAGCCGAAGCCCCCGCCGAAGTCGCCAAGCCCGTCCGCCGTTCGCGGCGCAAGGCCGAACCGGTCGCCGAGCTTGGGACCGAGGTTCCGGTCGAAGTCGAAGCCGAGCCCGAGATGGCCGAAGCCGCGCCGGTCAAAAAGCCGCGCGCGCGCAAGGCCGCGGCCAAGGCCGACACCGCGCCCGAGACCGCGACGCAGCCCGAAGCCGAGGCGGGCGATCTCGAACCGGCCAACGGCGAATCGTCTGGAAAACCGCGCAGCGGCTGGTGGCAGCGCACGTTTGGCTGAACCCGGCGGCTGATCGGATCAAAGACCTGCCCCCTCCCCGTCACGGGAGGGGGCAGGTCTTGCAGTCTGAGACGCTATCTTGATCCGTTCGTCCCGAGCGAAGTCGAGGGATTTTGGCCGAGCGAAGCCGAGGCCGACCACTTCGCAGTTCTCGACTTCGCTCGAGACGAACGGGT
>JAYUAU010000068.1:0-8988 GCA_043741135.1 Sphingomonadales bacterium
CGAGCGCAAGCGAAGCAATCCAGAATGGCTCAAAAGCTGGATTGCTTCGCTTGCGCTCGCAAAGACGAAATGGGTTCACATCAATGCAAGTTGGTATAAAGCTAAACGGATATGGTGCACCCGACACGATTCGAACGTGTGGCCTCTGCCTTCGGAGGGCAGCGCTCTATCCAGCTGAGCTACGGGTGCTGAGCGGCGGCGATAGCAGCGCTCACGCGGTTCGGCTAGCCTTTATCGCTTGGCAATTTCGACGGGCTGAAACTTGCCGAGACCACAGCTAGGGCCTTGATCGAGTTGGCCACCCGTTCTCCTTAGAACCGAAATGATATCAACCGAGCAAAGCTGGCTGAGCGAAGTTGAATAGGAAAATGCCTCTTCGAACCCAAGTGAGGGGCATGAATGAGGGAGCGTGTTGCGATACCATTTTTTGCCCGATACGCGAAAATCAATCACATTATCATTACGCACGCGGCTTTCCTGAATTGACCTGATCGAGATGCAGCTGACTGGCTTGCCCGTTTCAATCGCGGCTGGAACTTCGTGACGGCTGTCTTTGGCGATCACAGCGCTGCTGCTCGCGATAAGCGCGGCGGTGAGAATCAGAGTGTGGATCCGCATTTCAAATTTCCTCATTTTGCCCCCGAGACGCAGTTTTCGCCTTTAATTCTGACTTAGGCCTGAACGAACATAGATCAATCACGGGGCAGCGCCAGCATTCGGGCGTGCGCGCTTTGCAGATATAGCGACCATGCAAAATTAGCCAGTGATGCGCACCAATCCGGAAAGGGTTCGGCGTACGCCGATCTAGCGCTTTTTCAACCGCCAGCACGTTCCTACCTTTGGCAAGGCCTGTGCGATTGCCGACACGGAAAATGTGCGTATCGACCGCGAACGTTTCGGCACCAAAGGCGGTATTCATCACAACATTGGCGGTTTTGCGGCCAACCCCTGGCAACGCCTCAAGCGCATCGCGGTTAGCGGGCACTTCGCCATCGTGGTGAGCAACAAGTAGTTCAGACAGCGCAATGACATTCTTTGCTTTGGCATTGAACAGTCCGATAGTTTTGATATGAGTTTTGAGTGCATCCTGGCCAAGCGCTACCATTTGCGCTGGCGTTTTTACCGTCTCAAACAGCAGTCTTGTCGCTTTGTTCACGCCAATATCGGTTGATTGAGCAGACATCACAACGGCAACGAGGAGCTGATAGACATTGCCGAACGCAAGTTCAGTGACGGGATCGGGGTTCGCCTCTGCCAATCGACTGTAGAATTCGAAAATGTTGGCTTTGTTCACGGCTTAAGCGCCCAATTCGCGCGGCAATGTTTTCAACGCGACGAAGCTGATCAAAGCCGCGCCCGCCAGATAAAGTCCAACCCACAACAAACCTCCGCGCTCTGCCAGTGCTTGTGCGGCGAGCGGCGTAAGTGCCCCGCCAAAAATGCCGCCAACGTTAAACGCAATCGATGCACCAGTGTAACGCACACGCGCAGGAAACAGGCTTGGCAGAAAGCCGCCAAGCGGCCCGTAGACCAGCCCCATCACAAACAGGCCCGCGGCAAAGAAGGCGAAGATCAACGGCAGCGATCCGTTTTGCATCATCGTTGATAGCATGAGCGCGACGGGCATGGTCGCGAGGCAACCCGCCATCAGCACTCGCCGCGCACTCGTCGCATCAGCCCAATATCCCGATACGATGATGCCGCCCGCAAGGAAGAGGATTGCGCCAAGCTGAAGCCCTAAAAACGTATCGCGCGGAATTTTGAGCGTGTTCGTGCCGTAACCCAGCGCAAAGGCGGTCGTCAGGTAAAAGATCGCAAAGCAGGCGACCGCGGCAAATGTTCCGCCAATCAGCGCGCGCGGGTGATCCCGAATGACTTCAAACAGCGGAACCGCTGGCGGATGCCCTTTGGCGAGTTCAGCTGCAAATGCAGGCGTTTCGCTGAGCCTCAACCGTATCCACAACCCAACAATCACTAATGCAGCACTCGCAAGGAAGGGCAATCGCCATCCCCAGTTGAGAAACTGCACAGGCGTTAAGCTTAGCCCCAGCACCAAAAATAGGCCATTGGCTAGGATGAATCCGACGGGAGCGCCGAGTTGTGGGAACATGCCGTAGCGCGCCTGCCATCCCGGCGGCGCATTTTCGACAGCAAGCAACGCCGCCCCGCCCCATTCACCGCCTAGCCCAAAGCCTTGGCCAAAGCGCAAGAGGCACAACAAAGCAGGCGCGATCCAGCCCACCATCGCGTAGGTCGGCAAGAATGCGATCAGGAAAGTCGATCCACCCATGAGCAGAAGCGACGCGACTAATGTCGATTTTCGGCCAATCCGATCACCAAAATGGCCAAAAGCAATTGAGCCGACGGGGCGTGCGACAAAGGCTATGCCAAAGGTGGCATAGGCTGAAAGCAATTGCACAGAGGGTGATGATGT
This sequence comes from Sphingomonadales bacterium, assembly GCA_043741135.1. GTDB lineage: Bacteria > Pseudomonadota > Alphaproteobacteria > Sphingomonadales > Sphingomonadaceae > Aquisediminimonas. The sequence goes on from JAYUAU010000068.1 coordinate 2,435, forward strand.
GGGGAAAAAGAGCGGCCCAAACACGAGCGATGCGGCGGTGGCGTAAATGTAAAAATCATAAAACTCAATCGCGGTGCCCACCAGACTCGCGGTCAATATCTGGCGGCCATTGGCTGGCGCAGCGTCATTCATTTCTGTTTCGTCCTCTCTCTAGTCAATACCAAGACACAAAATTGATCAGATTTGAAACTCGTCTTTGCGAGGAGCCCTTCGACTGGCTGGCAAGCCAGCCGCTCAGGACAGGCTGGGGCATTCGCCCCAGCGACGCGGCAATCCACTCGCGGCACAATATTATGGATTGCCGCGCATCGCTCGCAAAGACGATCCAGCCTGATCGAATTCGGTGCCAGCGATTGCACAAGTGGATAAAGGGTTCAACTCCCGCTGATTTTGCGCTATGAACTTAGAATCGGTCTTAACGGGCGCAACCGATTATCGCTACCGGACTATGGATGCCATAGGCCTAACCGCATTTGCGGGGGAGATTGAATGTGCGCGTTTCGAACAGAAGTTTTGCCACTTTAGTTGGCGTCGTGATTGCCTGCGCGTGCCAGCCCGCGGTTGCCCAAAGCGATCGACCAAGCGTTGCTGACAGCTTTCGTTTGGGCACTAGTGGCGGTGTGCTTTGCCAAGTTCAATCGAAATCAAAGGATGTGGCGATTCGCGATATTTTTGATCGCGCGTGGTCAATTGTTTGTCGCGATGCAGTCAGTCCGATTGGGCGACTTTATGCGTTGCGTGGCTCTCCGCAAGACGCGCTGGCGCGATTGGCCGAGTTGCGCAAGTCATCCGCTACCTGTTCAGCGCAAGCCAGCGAGGCTGTCACCGACCTTGGCCAAGTGATCTCACTAGACTGCCGGCTCTCAGGCTCAGCGGTTGGTTATAAAGTGTTGAGCCAAACCCGAGGCAAGATTTTGTGGGTCGCTGAAGGCTTGGCTGGCTATGAAAGCGCGCTAAAACTCGGCTTGCGGACAGTGATTGCTGATCGCGCGGTGGCAGGTGATATCGTAATCGCGACCACATCGGTTGACGATCCAGAGGCCTTTGCGCGCGCGCAAGCTGGTGCGCTTGATCCTGAACGCGCCTTGGCTGAAGGCTATCGTCGTAACAATAGTGGCAATTATGCCGAAGCTGGTGAATTTTTTGATACACTCCAGCAACGAACGTCAGGTGCGACCAACGAAACCGAGCGAATGGGCGAATATCTCGTCAACCGGGCGCTGCAAAAATCAAACCTTGGCGAATTTGGAGAGGCTGATGCCCTGTTTGCCTCTGCGCAGCGCATTCCCACAAATGACCGCGTGCAAACGCGACTGCGGCGTAATTTTGAGGCGATGCATTTGCTCAATCAAGCACGATATGCTGATGCTCTCGCGCGAATCGATCAACCTGTGGCCATCATTCCCCCCGCAATCAAACTCCCCGGTACCGCGATTGAAATCGGTGTTCAGGTGGCCGCTGAAATCAACAATGGGCTGCCAGCTCAGCAGCGGCTCACGACGACTGAATCGACGGCCTTGTCGCCCGAGGAACGCAGCATCTTCCTTGATGCGCAGGCGCGGCAAATCAGGGGTACATTGCTCCGCCTTACTGGCAATGTGAAGGCCGCGCGCGCTGAACTTGAAACTGCCTATCAAGATGTGATTGCGGTACGCAATGGGCGTGTTGTTTCGGTAATCCGGTTGCGCTCTCAAATTCTCGCTGAAACCGCGCTCGCTTACGAAGCCGAAGGTAATGCGAACGGCGCTGAAACCAAAATGCGTGAGGCACTCGCGTTACTTGAAACGCGCTATCCGCAAACCGTTGCGGTAAACAGCGCACGAGCAAGGCTAGCAGCATTGCTTGCAAGGATTGGAAAGCCTGATCAGGCACTTATCGAATATCAAGCGGTTGTGCAAAATGCGGTAGGCAACCGGTCTGCAACGACTGGATTTGGCAATTTGCTATCGCCTTACTTCAATCTGTTAGCACAGCGTATTCCCACCAACCCGTCGTTAGTCAACGATATGTTTTTGGCCAGTCAAACGCTTGTTCGACCCGGTGTTGCCGATACGCAAGCGATTTTGGCACGAGAATTAAGCGACGGCACGGGCGAGGCATCAAGCTTGTTCCGCCAAGCGCGCGCGCTTGACCGTGATGTTGAGCGCAACCGAATTGAACTCGCCACGATTACCGCACTTCCCGATCAGAGCGCGACCACCAAAAATTCAATTGAAGCGCTGCAACGAAGCTTAGAGGTGCTGGGGGCTGAACAATCGGCAACACAGGCGCGGCTGAGTGCGTTTCCCCAATTTAGGGCATTGACCGCATCAGCGATCACGCTGAACGAAATCCAAACGTCGCTCAAAAATGATGAGGCTTATTTCAAAATGACCGTTGTTGGTCGTTCGTTATATGCCATCTACCTCGATAAAGTTGGCGCGACTGGCTATCCGATCAAGCTTTCATCGGATCAGTTGGACAAAGCCGTTGACGCCCTCCGTGAGACGATTTCAAAGGATGAAGGCGGTCAACCCACCACATATCCGTTTGATATCGCTTTGGGGCGTAAACTATTCAGCGATCTGCTTGGCCCCGTTTCGGCGCGTCTTGCTACCGTCAAGCATTTGGTTTTTGAGCCCGACGGCGCGATGCTTCGTTTGCCGATCAATTTGCTTGTGATGGATGATGCCAGTGTCGAACGGTATAATGCGCGCCAGGCAAAGGCTGGCGCTGACGAATATGATTTTACCGGAACCCAGTGGCTTGGCCGCAACCGCGCGATCAGCACCGTGGTTGCCGCGCGCGCTTTCTATGATGCAAGGCGCACGCCCGCTTCGGCGGCAACGCGACAGTATCTCGGCTTTGGTCAGAATGCGCCGCGGTCAGGCTCGGTGCGCGCGGCGCTAACGCGCTCGGTTACGCCGGGCAGTGGAGAAGATTGCGAATGGCCAACGTCAGAATGGAACAAGCCAATTTCTGCGAGCGAATTGCGGCTTGCGCAATCAATCATCGGCGCAGGTCAATCGACAATCGTCACGGGCGCTGATTTCACTGATACAAATATCAGCAGCCGAAGCGATCTGGCGAGTTACCGTATTCTCCATTTTGCAACACACGGGCTCGTAACAGCGCCGCGTCCCCACTGCCCTGCTCGCCCTGCCCTGCTGACATCATTTGGTGACGCTAATTCTGACGGGCTGTTGAGCTTCAAAGAAATTTACGATCTCAAAATCGACGCCGATCTTGTTATCCTCTCCGCCTGCGATACGGCGGGCAAGGCATCAATCGCGGCCACGCGTGAGGCCGGCGTTACGACCGGCGGCGGCACGGCGCTTGATGGGCTTGTAAGGGCGTTCATTGGGGCGGGAGGTCGGTCAGTGCTTGCCAGTCATTGGCCAGCGCCTGACGAGTTTAAGGCAACTGAGCGACTGATCTCAGGATTGTTCCAATCAACGGGGCAAACATCGATTGGCGCAGCGCTAGCCGCCGCGCAGTTGGGATTGATGGACGATCCGCTGACGTCGCATCCCTTCTATTGGTCAGGGTTTGCGATCGTCGGCGATAGCGGACGGCAGATGCTGTCTACGCGTTAATGGCAAGGCCAAGGCTTCAACTGAAATCGGTTCTCAAGCAGCTCGGGCTTGGGCGCTTGATCTTCACGCTTGTTTTTGTGGCGCTGGCTCTACTGCTGGCGCGTTTTAGCTGGAGCGTGCCGCTCACGATTGACGCAGAGCGCGCATTGTTTGATTGGCGATTGGTATCAACCGCGCCCACCGTCGATCAAGATGACCGGATTGTGATGGTCGTCTACACCGACGAAACGCTCGCCGCGACGGGTAAACGATCGCCGCTTGATCGCACGGTTTTAGCGAAGGCGCTCACCCGCATCGATAGTTTCAAACCAAAAGCAATCGGCATCGATATTCTAATCGATCAACCCCAACCTGAAGATCCAACGATCATTAAAGCGTTTCAAAGTATGAAAACCCCAGTATTTCTTGCCTATGCCTCGGCTGAAGTGGTGCAGGATAAGATCAAGGATTGGCAACAATCGTTTTTGGATGACTTTCAGGCCAAGCTCGCGCCGGGTAACGTGAATTCAGCAAGCATCGTGCTCGAAGCTGATGACGATAATGTGTTGCGCACTTGGCCACGCGCGGGCCGAGGGAAAATTGATCGATTGCCCATTTTGATGACGGGAGGCGCATCAGCAAAGTTCGAGTCTTACACCGGATCGGTTCTCTATCGCTTACCCGCTTTCAAGGAACGTCCGATATTTTCGACGATCCCCATCGATACGTTCGCCGCTGATGCTTTGTTTGCCAGTCCTGAGGCAAGCGCATTGTTCCGCAAACAGATCGAAGGCAAATATGTGCTCATTGGCGGCAATATTCAGGACATCGATCTGTTCGAAACGCCGCTGCTCAAAATATCGGGGCAACAAACATGGGGGGTCGAAATATTTGCGCATATGATCGCCCAAATTCTTGATGGCCGCGTCGCAAAAGCTATCTCACCTTGGTTTTTATGGGCGTCGGTCGCTTTTGTTGTGCTCGCTGCTGGCTTAACCGCGTTAAGCAATGCACGACCGATCATGATTGCCTTGCTGCTTTTAGGGCAGTTCGCTGTGATGCTGGGCGCACCCTTCGCGATTCAATTTGGTGGATTTGATACGCTTGGCCTGCCTGCATTTGGCTGGGTTGCGGGATGGCTGCTCACCTTTGCAGCGGTGGGAACCGCCGCGCGCGCCATTGGTTCGGAACAACGAAAGTTTGCTCAAAGCGCACTCGGCAAATATTTGCCGCGTGACATCGCCGCCGAAATCCTTCGCAACCCCGAAAGCCTGTCGTTGCAAGGCGAAAAGCGTGAGATTTTCGTCGTATTCACTGATCTCGAAGGCTTCACTAAGTTGAGCCACGCGATTGAACCTGAAATGGTCGCGACATTGCTCAACCGTTACCTCGAAATGCTCAGCGATGTTGTGCTTGCGCACGGCGGCACAATCGATAAGTTTGTGGGAGACGCCGTCGTTGCTTTTTGGGGTGCCCCGATTAGCCGTCCCGATGACGGTGAACGCGCGGCCAAGGCAGCTGTTGCAATGCACCAAGCGGGCGAAGACTTCCGAAACTCAGTGCCAGACGGCGTGCCTCCGATTGGGAAAACCCGAGTCGGTTTGCACTTTGGCGAGGCGATTGTCGGCAATTTTGGGGGCGAAGGCCGCATTCAATATACCGCACTTGGCGATAGTATGAACACCGCCGCACGGCTTGAGTCAGCCAATAAGCAAACCAAATCGAGCATATTGGTCAGCCGCGAAGCCGCTGAGCGATCGGGCATGAACTGGTTTCGCCCACTTGGAAAAATCGTGCTGCGCGGCCGGTCTACGCCCGTTGAGATCATGGAACCCGTGCCCCAAATGGCAGAGGGTGATCGCGAGGCCTTCACAAAACTGGCACGTGCTGCGATGATTGGTGATGTGTCCGCTATCACAGCATTGGGCGAAACGGCTGCTAAACAACCAACAGATGCATCGCTTGCAAATTTCGTGTACCGACTATCACACCAAGACGTAGGAGGCTATTATGTTCTCGATTAACAATATTCTCGGTTCAACTGTCGCAGCGCTGGCATTGGTCAGCGCGAGCGCCGCCACTGCTGGCACGATTGTTGTCGCTTCGGCAGGCCCTTCATCCAAATCATTCCCGCCCGGCAAATCACTCGCCGATGGCAGTAAAGTCACGCTCCGCGCGGGCGATGCGCTAACGATCCTCGATGGCCGCGGCACGAGTGTGCTCAAAGGCCCGGGGATATTTGCGACAACCGCCGTGGCTACCGCGTCAAATTCAACGCTTACGGCGTTGATGCGCAACACTGGCAAACGGATCGGACGCACCGGGGCCGTAAGAGGCACAGGCCAACCGCCAAGCTTGTGGCTGGTTGACGCTTCGGCATCGGGAACGGTGTGTGTTCCGGGTGCTGAGTCAATCAAATTTTGGCGCCCGCGTAGTGATCAAGCAGCATCGCTAACGGTTACACGCGTGAGTGACGGCAAAACGATGCCGCTGAACTTCAAAATTGGCTTTTCGGAAGCTGCTTGGTCAGCCGCAGATATGCCGCTCGATTTCGGGTCTAAATACCGCGTTTCGGGTGACGGGATGAGCAGCGCGACGAATATTCAATTCGCTGATCTGGGGCCCAATGCGGCAGGCATCGAAACAACAATTTCGTCGCTTGTCCAGATGGGTTGCACTGCTCAGCTAAAGCGGCTTGTCGATACGCTTGCGGTGCCAGCGGCTGAGCCTACCCCTGCGAGTTAGGCAATGCTGCCGTATCGCAAATTAAAGCATGATGACATTAGGTTGATCCACTTCGTCTTTGCGAGCGAAGCGCGGCAATCCATACTATGGTGCCGCGAGTGGATTGCCGCGTCGTTTCACTCCTCGCAAAGACGATCCACATTTTACGCAACGCGCTCTAGAGCGGGATGAGGATTAGTTGAATCGTTCCCCTGCGGAGGCAGGGGTCCAGACCTTAACAAAGACTCTTTTTGTCTGGGACTGGACCCCTGCCTA
>JAYUAU010000069.1:0-8929 GCA_043741135.1 Sphingomonadales bacterium
GCGGACAACTCCGCTTGCCAAAGCACAACCAACTGCCAAGTCTGGTCCCCGTGCCGGAGTTGCCCCTAGCGAAGGGCAACGCATCGCCAAACTGCTTGCCCGCGCGGGTATTGCTTCTCGCCGCGAAGTTGAAAGGTTGATCGAAGCGGGTCGGGTTTCGCTTGACGGTGTTGTTCTTGATACTCCTGCGACGATCCTTTCGTCGCTGCAAGGCGTCACCGTTGACGGCAAAGCGGTTGAGGCCCCTGCCCCCACCAAATTATTCCGTTATCATAAGCCGACTGGGCTGCTCACCGCCGAGCGCGATCCCAAGGGTCGACCCACAATTTATGACCGTCTGCCGAAAGATTTGATGCGCGTTGTCCCCGTTGGCCGCCTCGATCTCAACACCGAAGGCCTGTTGTTGCTGACCAATGACGGTGAGTTTAAGCGTCAACTCGAACTGCCAGCGACTGGCGTGACGCGCAGTTACCGTGCGCGGGCTTTTGGCAATGTATCGCAAGCACAGCTTGAAGATTTGATGATGGGCGTAGAGATTGAAGGTATCCGTTACGGCAGCATCAATGCCAATCTCGAACGGCGCACGGGTGCCAATGTCTGGATCGAAATGACGCTTACCGAAGGTAAAAACCGCGAAGTCCGCCGTGTATTAGAATTCCTTGGCCTCGAAGTATCGCGGCTTATTCGCACAAGTTACGGCCCCTTCATGCTCGGTGACTTGCCGCCAGGCGCGGTTGACGAAGTGCGCCAAGATGTGATGGTGACATTTCGGAAGACCTTGAAATGAGGATTATCGCAGGCACATGGCGCGGACGAACGCTGGTGGCACCAAAGGGTGATGCCACCCGCCCAACCGCTGACCGTACACGCGAAGCGCTTTTTTCAATGCTGACGAGTCGCTTGGGAAGCTTTGAGGGCTTGCGTGTTGCCGATCTGTTTGCGGGATCAGGCGCGCTCGGCTTTGAAGCTTTATCGCGCGGCGCTGCGCACTGCACATTCATCGAAAATGACGGCCCAGCGCTTGACGCGCTCAAAACAAATGCCGCCAAACTGGGCGCAACCGTCGAAATTCGCGCGCAATCAGTGATGGCGCTCGGCGTAGCGCCGCAACCCTTTGATCTAATTCTGATGGATCCGCCTTACGGCAGCGGCGCTGGAGTCGTGGCACTCGAAAGACTGACGCGACTCGGATGGATTTCGCCCTCGGCGCTGATCAGTGTTGAAACTCAACACAAGGAAGTGGTCGCGGTCGCAGGATATATCGCCGAAGAACCCAGAAAGCACGGCAAGGCGCAAATTACGCTGTTACGGCCAATCACCCGGGACGCGCTTGAAGAAAGCTGAAAAAGATGGTCGGGGAGACAGGATTCGAACCTGCGACCCTCTGTTCCCAAAACAGATGCGCTACCAGGCTGCGCCACTCCCCGAACCGAGATCGACGCTATTAGACGCCGTATTCCAAAATGTCTATCCCGCAGATGTCTTAATTAAGCGCATGTAGAAATTGATGATGCGGCTAAGGTCTTTGACAGGCATATGTTCATTTGTGCCGTGGATCATCGCGGTATCGGCCACTTTGAAGCGCAAGGGCATGAACCGATAAACATCTTTAGAAATTCCCTCGAAATTGCGGCTATCGGTGCCCCCAACGACTAAAAAGGGAGCAATATTGATTTGGTTCGTCTCTGCTTCAATCGACGCTCTGATCAATTTCCATCCTGCGGATGTTGTCGAGGAAACTCTGGAAGGTTCGCGCGGTTCTTTCACCCATGATAGTTCAACGGGCATTTTGCCAAGCGCCGATTTTGCGCGCGACATGACGTCACTTGAGCGATTCCACGGCGCGATTCGGTAGTTTATCAAGGCGCTCGCCGATTGCGGCAGGACATTTTCTTTTGGGCTACCTTCGAGCATGGTTGGCGCGATCGTCGTGTGCAGCATTGCCGCCCCCGTTGGTGACGCTCCTGCCTGACCAACGAGCAAAGGCCCAAAGAGCCACTGATTGGCCACCGCAACCTTTATCACGCCGCCTTTCTGATTGCCTAGCACACTGATCATTTTTTCAGCAGGCCCGCGTAATTCAAGCGAAAACGGTTTATCGTTGATGGCAATTAGGGCCTTTGCAAGGTTTATAACGCCAGTGTCTTTGGGTGGCATAGAACTATGTCCACCTGCGGCTTTTGCGGTAACCTTAAGCGTTGCATATCCTTTTTCTGCGATCCCGATGAGCGCGGCGGGCGCTTTTGTGATTGGCTCATCAAGAATAATCGCGCTGCCTTCATCAAGCGTGAAAAGTGCCTTCACGCCACGCGAAGCTAGCAGTTTGGCAACCGATTTTGCTCCGGTGCCGCCAACTTCTTCATCATGGCCTGATACAAGATACACTGTTCGCTTTGGTGTGAAGCCTTGCGTCGCCAGTCCATCAAACGCTTCAAATAAAGCAATCAGTGCGCCTTTATCATCAACCGCCCCCCTGCCCCATACGGATCCTTCAGCTATCTGCCCTGCGAAGGGGTCATATTTCCAATCAGGCTCGGTGCCAGCGGTCACTGGCACGACGTCTTGATGCGCCATCATGATGATAGCGGGAAGCGACGGATCAGTGCCAACCCAAGAGAACATAAGGGACTGACCGTCAACGATTTCGCGCTTCATCGCGCTGTGCGCGGCTGGATAGGTTCGCGCGAGCCAGGCGTGCAACTTATCCCATTCTTCACGCTTGTTTTCTTGCGGATTTTGATGCGAAACCGTCTTGAAACGAATGGCTTGACCCAAGTTGAGTGCGGCACGCCCTTCGTTTACCGCAATGCCCGCCGGTGCAACGATGATGCCATCAGCAGTCGCGACGTCTTGCGGCGCAAAGCTGATTGTTTTCACAGCCACGATGGCCCCGATGAGTACCAACGCGCCAAATGTGGCCAAACCTACTTTGCGGACAATCGCCATCACACTCCCCATTTTGCTTATGATGCCACAAATTAGGCAAAAGGAAAGCCATCAAGCGATGTGGTGGGCCCGGAGGGACTCGAACCCCCAACCAAGCCGTTATGAGCGGCCGGCTCTACCATTGAGCTACAGGCCCACAGCCCATTGCAATGCCCCGATAGCTGAGCGCGGCCATCTGTGGCAAGCGTTCACTGCGCCCTGCGATTGGCCCATGCTTCGGTAAGCAATTGATCAACCGAAATTGGCGTCACGCCTTGTCGCTGCAAGAACGACAAAACCTTATCCCACCAGCGATAAAATTCACTTAACTGCCCAGAATTACGCACGTACGGCGTATGGCCTGGCGCTAGTGACGGTGAATGAAATGAAAAGCTCAAATATTGCACGCCATCGCCGAGCATCGCGCTGATGGCAGATTTTACATCGTCAATCGGCATATCTTCTGGGGTGAGCGCAATACGCGACAGCATCCCTGATCGCGCAAACGCCGCGAGCATTTTCGTCCGTGATCGGCCACTGCCGTAAAGGTAACGACCGTAGCGTCGCAATTGCCCCGTATATGTAACCCCAAGCGGCGCTTCGAGGATCAATCCCGTCGGGCCAGCCCAATAAGGACGCGGATCATGCTTGATGAAATTTGGCCCACCTTCATTACTGAAATCAAAATAGGGACGCACTGACGTATCAATTCGATAGCCAGCTTCTTCAAGCAAAATTGCCGTATTCGGCCCGATCCCATAGCGACCAGCGCGGTAGATGATCGGCCGCTTCCCCGTCACCAACTCAATTTTCTCGGTGAGAAGTCTTAGCTTTTGACGTTCAAGCTCAACTGGCAAATTGCCAGCAAAACTATTGTAAGTGATTACATCCTCATCAAAAGGCGGATTAACCCAGGCATGAAGTTGCGTGCCGACCGAACAATTACCGTCGCTCAACATTTTGGCGATCACGTCGGCAGCGCTCGGCGTACTGGCGACGGGATAATCGATCAGATAGGCTGGTGAGATACCGTGCGCATCCATAAGTTTCTGAAATTCAGGCAGATATTGCATGGCACTGGTGCCAACATGATCACGCGAACGCGGCTGCGACCAATCAAATTCCTCTTCGGTATCAACAAACACCGTAAATCTTTTGCCAAAACTGCTAGCGAATTTTACACGGTCTGCCGACCGCGCTGGATGATCGAGGCGCCCCTGGTTGCGAACACGCCGGTTGGGGATGCCTTCATTTTCAGTCACAATTATTAGGAGCTTTCCTTAGTTTTTGCCGCGCTACCCTGTGCTGTTGGTAGTATCAAGGTGAAGCGGTCATGTCCAATGATGAACCGTCCATCAAAAGCATGAACCAGCTTCCCGATCAAACGCAAAGTGAACGCAATGCCCAGCGCTGGCGTTAGACTTGAGTGGTCGATTTGTTCAAACGCTGGATCAAGCAAATTTTCATTACTAATATTCCTGAGCGAACGTGGCCGGTCAATGTCGAGACCCGTATCTGCGCCGCCGTCGCTCGTTAAACGAAGCGTGATCACTTCTGCTGGGGCGGCTGCGCCAACGATGATCATTAACATCCGATCAATCAGTCGTTCCATTGTGCGCGGATCAATTGCCACGGGTAAACAGTCTGACGCGAGAGCGAGACGAAGTGTGACTTCACGATCATCAATTGCAGATTCATGGAATGCTGCAACGTCCAATATGATTGATTTAACGTTTGATGTTCTCTTACTATTTGGTTCAAAATTTCCTGTCGCGAGCCGCGCATCTGATTCAAGGTCGTCAAAAACCATCCCCATCTTCGCAGCTTGCTCGCTAATCTTACTGGCCTTTTGACGATAGACCTGCGCCACCGGGCCAAGCAATTGCTGCGAGATCATCTCGCTGAATCCGCTAATTGCGTTGAGGGGCGTGCGCAGTTCGTGAACCAGTTGGCGCGCGAAATCAGGGGCTAAGCCATTATTCATTTGGAGGCTGCTTGCTCTTTGCTCGCCAATTGCGATCTTGCGACGCTTTGCCACCCCGCGATATCCACCCAACCGGCCCGAGTTGGAATCGAAGATCGGCTTAGCGGTGATGATCCACTGCCCAGAAGCATGTCCCTCACCGCCAATGTGGAGATTCGCGTCATGGATATTAGAACGTTGCCGAAACGCGCCCGCCGCAACCCCGTCAACGCCGTTTTCGCTCGGCGCGGCCATCTCGGCGAGTGACAGCCCCACTATCGCCTCACGCGGAGCGCCTTCAACCCAATTGATAACACCATCATCACTCGTTTCGAAACGGAAACTCTCTGAACGGAACGGCGATTTAGTCTCGGGCACGATACGCCGTGATCGATCACGTTGGAACGCATCAATTCTGGCGACGAGGTCACTGATCCGCGTCACCCGTGTTGGCAAAGGCACAGCATTTTCGACCGCGACGTTCGAAGCCAGCGCAAAATCGTTCGCCCCATAAGCATTGAGACAGTGAGTCGCCTGCTCAGGCAAATCTCGTCGCTCTCGGATCAACGCACGCGATGTGGGTGGAACCGACGGGATAATCGACAGCCATTCAGTATCACTCAACGCCACTCGTGCCAAAACTGGCGCTGCGACAGATGGCATGTCACGCGCAAAAAATGTCACTAGGTCAATTGGCAATTTTTGATGGGCTAGTGCCGTGGCTACGGAACGCCGACGCTCAAAGCGAACGTCGCTTCGCCACTTATCAAGTAATGCAAGCGCGGCTTCGCGTTCAACAACGCTCAATTGCCCTCTATCTTGAGCCAATATGTCAGCAAGTTGTGACCACGCAGAGCTGCGCGCTGGCAGGCCAAGTTCGCCCTGATCCACTATCGTCGTTAGCCGGTCATCAAAACGCATTTGGCTGGTCATTGCACCTAATCTACCCCTGTAGCCTAGTCGATAGACGAGCCAGCAACGTTTCGAAAGCGCACAAAATGAAACGTTGCAAAGTGGCACAATTGCAATTGTGAGTAATAAAATTATAGAAGATGGTGGGATTAAGACAGGATGAGATGAAAATGGCGCAAATTTCGTTCGACGAGATTGATCGGCAAATTTTGAGCGAGCTTCAAAACGATGGACGGATGACCAACGTTGATCTGGCATCGCGTGTAGGGCTTACCGCGCCGCCATGTCTGCGCCGAGTGCGAGGTCTTGAAGAAGCGGGTATCATTGAAGGATATCATGCCGCCATCAGTTCAGCACGGATGGGCTATACCATCACAGTGTTTGCGATGGTGAGCCTAAAAACCCAAGCCGAATCAGATCTACAGGCATTCGAAGCACATGTCGCATCGCTGGCACCCGTGCGTGAATGCCACATGCTCAACGGTGAAATAGATTTCCTCCTGAAGATCGTTGCGCACGACCTTCAGGAGTTCCAATCGTTTCTCACATCATCGTTGACCACCGCGCCCAATGTGGCCAGCGTCAAGACGTCACTCACCATCCGCACCTCAAAACATGTGCCTGGCGTGCCGATTGATACCGTTTCTGCGCGCTAGAGCAGCGTGCGATAAATGTGAAACGCACTGTTCCCCTGCGAAGGCAGGGGCCCAGCCCCGGACTGAAAACGTCCGCGAAGCGGGCTTTGTTTGTTTGGGGCTGGACCCCTGCCTTCGCAGGGGAACTGATTCAGATTTAACGCATCACGCGCTGACATCAAGCCACAACATCCAAAACGCAGCCATTTCAGCGCGCAAGCCAGTGACTTTCGCAAAGGCGGCGCGCGCCGCTTCCTTTTGGCCCGAGCGAGCCAGTGCGATGCCTAAACGCAAGTTGACTGTATCCACATCATTTGCTGTGTCGCCGCTCAAACCGCCTTTGGTTAGTGCTGATTGGTAAAGCTCGGCAGCTTTTGCATTTTCATCAAGGCCCAGAAAGCCATTGGCAATTCGTGCTGATGCCTTGCCTGATGGATCAGCAGCGGCCTTTGGTAATGACGCCAAAATTGAAGCGCGATCAGCCGCAGCTTTTGGCGCCGCAATCGCATAAAGTTCATTGACGTTCTTCGAAGCCGCGTTGAGTGCTCCGAGTGCGCGGCCTTCATCAACGATGATTTTAGTTTCACTTGGCAGCCCGCTATCTGCGGCTATCCCTGCATATTCATAATAATCGCGCTCGCCTGACAACGCCTTTGTTGTGCGCATCAGACGGAGTAGATCGAGCGATGGCTGACGGTCGAGCTTTGCTTGGTCGCGGTAAACCGAAAGTCCGTCTCGCCAATTCTCAGCCGTCGGATATGCCTTAATGAGCATTCGTGACCATTTGGAGACGGCAGGTATTTGCTTTCCCTGATATGCTGCGGCCCGGGCGCGGCGATACCAATCAGCAGGTGCCGCTTTTCCCGCCGCAATTTCTTGCGCAACCGCCCGCTCAGCATAAGGCAAGCCCTCAGCATATTGCTTCAATTGAAAGTGCGATTGCGCAATGAGAATGGGCAGCGAGTCGACTGATTTATAGCCTAGCCGCTCAGCTTCACCTAAGCGTTGAATTGCCTTGGGATAATTGCGCGCATTATAAGCTTCAGTGCCCGAGAAAAAGTTGAACTTTCCCAATTCAGATTGCGGCGCGCCGCCGCTCGCGATCATCCCGTCAAGTGCAGCATTTTGCATCGCGACGTCCTTGGTCTTGATCGCAACGTCCAACCGGATGCGATTGACGTAATATTTTTCGTCAGGGCTAACCGCAATTGCCTCTAGCGCTTGTAGCCCGGGGGCAATTTCTGTGTATTTTTCAGCTTTGAGCAGCGCTTCAATCGGGCCTGCACCAGCCTTAAACTTATCACCAAATACAAGCTTTGGCCCAACAGGCGCCTTTTCCTTCTTCGCAGCAAATGCGGGCGTAACGCTTATAGTGGATAGTATCGCGGCACTTAGCGCCAGCCCAATTGCAACCTTAGACACTCGAATCATTTGCTTCATCCTTCCAACCAACGGCGCTTATGTCGCCCGCCTACCCGTCACACCATTATTCGCACGCGCGCCGCGCCGCAAGCGTCTGCGCGCGAATAAGGCGGTGACACGCGAGGAATTAACGGCGGTTGAATTCATTTTGACGAAAGTGTGAGGTGCCGATAGGGCTTCGCTGATGACCAATCCTTCAACAGCGATAGTTTTTGGTGCCAGCGGCGGTATCGGCAGTGCCCTAGTCACAGCCTTGCGCGACGAAGGCAATTATACCGACGTCATTGGTTTTTCGCGCGCCAATGGTGATTTCGATTTGACCGATGAAAACACGATCATCGCCGCTGCCCGTTCGGTGGCGAACCGTGCGCCGCCAACATTGATCATCGTGGCGACAGGTTTGCTCAGTGAAGGCGACCGCGGGCCTGAAAAGACGTTCAAATCGATCGACGCTGACTGGATGATGCGCAATTTTGCGATCAATACGATTGGCCCTGCTTTAATCGCCAAACACTTTTTGCCCTTGCTACCGCGTGATTGCCCGAGCGTTTTTGCCGCCCTCTCCGCGCGCGTTGGCAGTATTTCGGATAATCGGCTTGGCGGATGGTATAGCTACCGCGCTGCCAAAGCCGCACTGAACATGACGATCAAAAACTTAGCGATTGAACTGAGCACAACGCGTAAGCGCGCGGTTTGCGTCGCTTTACACCCGGGCACCGTCGATACGGGCCTCAGCAAGCCATTTCAGTCTAATGTCGGCCCCGGTCGGCTGTTTGATGCTGAACGCGCGGCATTACAGCTTCTTGATGTTATCGAAACATTCAAGCCGAACGATTCGGGCAAATGTTTTGCATGGGACGGTGAGGAAATCCCAGCCTAATCGGGGTTTGCGCGCGTGCTTTTTTCTGGCATTTTTATGACAGTCGCTTTAGTGAACATGCAACCAAAATAACCAGAAAGTTGCACTTTGAGCGCCGACGAGCCCATTCTCGCCGATCCTTCGGATATTACCCCGATTAACATCGTTGATGAGATGAAAACATCTTATCTCGATTACGCAATGTCAGTCATC
>JAYUAU010000070.1:0-21225 GCA_043741135.1 Sphingomonadales bacterium
GGCGCTGACGGTGTGCAAAGCGGTCGGGCTTGATATGAACACAACCTATGAAGCGATCCGCATTTCATCGGGCAATAGCTTCGTCCATGAAACCGAAAGCCAAGTGATCTTGAACGGCAGCCGCGATATCAATTTCACGATGGACTTAGTGAGCAAGGATGTGGGCCTGTTCAATAAAATCGCGCATGAGGCAGGCGTCCCTGTCGAGCTATCCCCGCTGATCGTGCGGCTGTTCAAAGAAGGCGAAGCCGCATATGGCCCCCGCGAATTTTCGCCCAATATCATAAGGAGGTATGAAGAGCCGCTGGGCATAAAGGTGCTCGGCACGGGCTTTCCCGCCGATATGGTTGATGATGAACCTGAAGAGGCGGGCTATGAGGTTGTGCCGCGGCGGTAGGGGGTGGGATGGCTGATTTCGACAAGTTTTCGGTCGTTCAAGCCGACGTTTCGACCTATCAAAAGCGGACTTTGCTCCGATGACGCTTCATCGTCTCAAAACCAGCGCGGTGTCTTTCTTTGGTATGAGCGATACACATCGCCAATCGTGTCATTCAAATGCGCCTCTTCCAACCGTACCTGCACGGAGATCAGGGCTTCGCTGACCAGAAAAATGGCCAAGGTTACCGAGCATGGGAGCATCAGCAACAGGCCAAGCATGTTAAGCCGCATGCCGAGAAAGATTGGATTCCGTGATTTGGCAAACAAGCCCGCGACAACGAGATCGGTAGGAGTCGTCTGGTCGATGCCAATTCGCCACGATTTGCCCATGTGAAATTGTGCCAAGGTGATCAGCACCGACGAAAGCAACAAAAGGGCAACGCCGATCCATCGTAGCTCCTCGTTGTTGGCCCAGATGATCGGCCCGAAGGCCTCAAAACTCAGTCCAGCTGCAAGTCCAAGAATGAAGATAAAGACCGATGCGATCAATGCCTTGAACCATCTCCCGATCAAGTCGTGAGCGCTATCGTCCTTGGGCAAAGCCAATCCATTGATGCCATGATTCTTCCAGAGACGCCAAGTCGGCCACGCAAATGCCACACCAAAAAAGACCAGATAATATGCTAACAAAAATCCTACCATCGACATTTTCCTTCTCGACATGGTCTGAGTCGAGTGACTATCTACACCCTGTAGTAACTATAGGGTCAAGCGATGAAAACTGGAGATTTAGCGCGTCTTGCCGATGTGAAGGTCGAAACCGTCCTCTTTTATGAGAAAGAAGGCCTGTTACCCCGCCCTGCTCGAACACGATCAAACTACCGCGACTATGGAAAATCAGACGTCGCCCGCTTGCTGTTCATCCGTCGCTCGCGCGACTTGGGATTTGATCTTCAATCGGTTCGCAAGCTGTTGACACTTGCCGACGATTTGAGTCAGCCTTGCGACGCAATTGATGCCATCGCAAGCGAGCAATTGAGCAAGGTCAGGCGCAAGATCGCCGATCTCAAGGCGCTGCAATCCGAGCTCAAAAAAGTTGTCGGACAATGCAAGAGCGGCACGGTATCGGATTGCAAGATCATCGAGGCGCTAGCTTCTTTGTGAGGCAATATGAAAATGATCGACGCAGAGTTCATGTCTGAAACGTCCGCTATCGACGCTGACGGCCCAAAACCTGCTTGGCAGCTCACCCCAACATCTCAGACACTACCCGCCCCAACATCCCCCGCCACATTGCCTACAACCCAATCCATGAATGTCCTGATCCGCAGATTATCCTTCATATCCTTGCGGCAAATCAGGCCCCAAGCCCCGGGGCACAGTGCCTCATGCATTACGGGGCGGACGAGGCGACCGGCGGCAAGGTCTGCATCGACGAAGGGGCCGTTGACGAGCGCAATGCCTTCACCTTCAAGCGCCATTTCAAGCGCGACCGCGAGCGTATCGACGAGCAAATAGGGCGCGGCTGGGGCTGACGTCACGCCTGCTGAGGCGAACCATGTTTCCCAATTCTGCTGCTCAGTATAAATCGCGACCAGCGGCTTAGTCATCACGTCGTGCGGCGTTGGCGCGGCCCCCATCGTTGCGGCGAGCGCGGGGCTGCACACGGGAAACAGCGCATAATTATAGAGCGGCACCCAGTGATGTTTGGCGGGGTCAGGCGCGGTCTCACAGTAAACCATGCCAACGTCAGCATGAACCTCATCAAATTCCCATTCGACCGCACATGTGCTCAGCGTCAATTTGACCTGCGGATGATCAGCGAGAAATTGCGGGACGCGCTTCGCCAGCCAGCGGATCGATGCGGTGACATAGGTTTGGACGCGCAGTGGCTTATCGAGCGCTGTTCGGTGCACAGCCTCAACGCCTTCGAGCAGTGATTCAAACGCCGCGCGCACATAGGGATAAAGCACGCGGCCTTCTTCGGTTGAGACGATATGGCGGCCCTCCTGCGCGAACAGATTGACGCCGAGCGCTTCTTCGATGAGTTGCACCTGATGGCTGACCGCGGGATGTGTCAGGCACAGCTCGTCCGCCGCATCACGGATGCTTTGGTGGCGGGTCGCTGCTTCAAAACCCTTGAGCGCCTTAAGCGGCGGGAGTTTACGGAGTTCGATCTTGTTAGTCATGGTCGCGCCCGCGCATCCTCAATCACCATCGTCGCGCCTTTTTCAGCGACCATCACAGTTGGCGCATTGGTATTGCCTGATGTGATCGTTGGGAAGATTGACGCATCAATGACGCGCAGCGCTTCTACCCCGTGGACGCGAAGCCGAGCATCGACAACTGATGTCGCGGGGTCTGGCCCCATGATGCAGGTGCTCGTCGGGTGATAGACGGTATCAGCGCGCGCGCGAAAGTCAGCGAGCAAGGCCTCATCACCCTCAACGTCACGTCCGGGGATGATTTCCTCAGTTATAATATCGGCAAGCGGGCGCGTGGCGGCGATGGTGCGGAGCAAGCGGTTTCCTGCAAGCACATCATCAATGTCGCTCTGCGTTGAGAGGTAATTGGGTTCGATGATGGGATGCTGCATATGATCATCCGAAGCGAGTTTGACATGCCCCCGGCTCGTCGGGCGGCAGGGATTGTGTGAAAGCAGGAACGCTGAGAAGGGATCGGGATTGAGCAATTTACGGTCAGACAGCGGCGTTTTGGTATAGCTGACGGGGCTGAAATAAAGCTGTAAATTGACATGGGGTTGTGATGGATCACTGCGCACGAAACCGCCGCTTTGGTTGACGCTGAGCGATAATGGCCCTGCCCTATCGGCCATATAACGCAGCCCGGCCCACATTTTGCCAATGAGTGGATGGAGCAGATCATTGAGCGTCGCGGTGCGCGTTTTGTAGAAATAGGAAACCGCGATATGATCCTGCAAATTCTGCCCCACGGCCTTTGCATCAACCAAAGGCTCGATCCCAACGCTCTTAAGGTGCGCCACGTCGCCAATCCCGCTGAGCATCAGGAGTTGCGGCGAGTTGATCGCGCCGCCTGACAGGATCACCTCACGCCGCGCGCGCACTTCGTGCACCTTTCCGCGTCGTTTATAAGCGATGCCGACCGCGCGCTTGCCCTCAAACAAGATGCGTGTCGCGTGCGCGTTCGTCCGCAACGTCAAATTTTTACGCTTCAGCGCGGGGTGCAAGAAGGCATTGGCGGTTGAAGCGCGCCACCCGCCGCGCGTGTTGATTTGATAAATACCCACACCCTCGGGGTTACCCCCATTAAAATCACTGCTGCGGGGCAGCCCGATGTTTTGGGCGCTTTCAATGAAGCTATTGCAAATCGGGTGAACAAACGGCGAGATATCAGTCACATGCTGAGGCCCGCCGCGTCCGTGATGCGCGCTGTGCCAATCGAAATCTTCGGACTTTTTGAAATAAGGCAGAACATCATCCCAACCCCAGCCGACATTGCCAAGCGCGCGCCAATCGTCAAAGTCACGCGGTTGGCCGCGCACATAAACCATCGCGTTAATCGAGCCGGATCCACCCACCACTTTACCGCGTGGCCAGTAACTCCGGCGCCCGCCAAGTGCCTCAACCGGCTCGGTATCATACATCCAGTTGATGCGGCGGTTGAAGAAAGTGCGGCCATAGCCAATCGGCATTTGTATCCAGATCGATAGATCACTGCCGCCAGCTTCGAGCAGAAGAACGGTCGTCTTGCCATCAGCGGTCAGGCGATTGGCGAGCACGCATCCGGCCGTGCCTGCGCCGACGATGATGTAATCAAACTGTTCGCTCATTGCACCGGATGCTGCGTCATTTCGAGATGGAGCATCGCGCCGTCATAAGGATTGGCGCGCGCTACCGTTTCATTCAGTTCAACACCGAGGCCCGGCGCAGTCGGCGGGATGACATGGCCATCCTCGAACTGGATCGGGGTTTTGAGGATATCACTATGAAACCCACCCCAGCTTTCGATGCTTTCAAGGATGAGGAAATTGGGCGAGCACGTCGCAATCTGAATATTGGCTGCGCCGACAATTGGCCCACAGTAAAGGTGCGGTGCGATCTGCACGTGGTGGACTTCGGCCATACCCGCAATCTTTTTAGCTTCAAGGATACCGCCAACGCGGCCCAAATTCATTTGGAGGATCGCTGCCGCGCCGTGCTTTAGCAACCGCGCAAAATCATATTTGGTGGTGAGGCGTTCACCCGTCGCAATCGGAATGCTCGTCGCGCGCGCGACTTTGGCCATTTCCTCAGGCGCGTCGGGTGGCACGGGTTCTTCGAGCCAGAGCGGATCATAAGGCTCAAGCCGCTTTGCCAAACGGATAGCGCTCGCGGCGGTCATTTGCCCGTGCGTGCCAAACAGAAGGTCAGCTTTCATTCCCACCGAATCGCGCAGGGCTTTGGCAAATCGTTCGGACAGATCAAGCGCCTCAAGCGATAACTGCCGCCCATCAAAGGCTGAGTAAGGCCCCGCAGGATCGAATTTGAGCGCGGTAAAGCCTTGCGCTAGATACTCACCTGCGCGCTCTGCCGCTAGCTCAGGGTCGTGATAAACATCACTCTTATCGCCGGGCCGTGGATAAATATAGGTATAGGCGCGTAGCCGCTCATGCACACGCCCGCCAAGCAATTTGTAAATGGGCTGGTTCGCGGCCTTACCAACTATGTCCCAGCACGCCATTTCAAGCGCAGAGAGTATACCCATCAATGTGAGATCAGGATGCTGCGTAAACCCGCTTGAATAAACCCGCCGCCACATAGTTTCGATATCATGTGGGTCGTTGCCAGCGGCGTAGCGCGCAAACACATCCTCGATCATTTTAGCGACAAGGTGAGGTTCGAACGGGACACAGTAAGCCTCACCAATCCCTGAAACCCCGCAAGCCGTCGTGATCTTCACAAACACGAAGTAACGCCCGCCAAAATGCGGCGGCGGATTGCCGACAACGAAGGTCTCAATGTCAGTTAGTTTCATGCGTCGCCGCCACGATGCCTAGGCCAAACTCAATGTTGATCCTAATGAATCGTCTTTGCGAGGAGCGCAGCGACGCGGCAATCCACTCGCGGCACCATAGTATGGATTGCCGCGCTTCGCTCGCAAAGACGAGGAGCGGGTATTTTATTGCTGCTTGGTGAAAATAGAATTTCATGCGTCGAAGCCGTTGATCACCTTGATCTCAAGGAAATCATGCAGGCCCCATTCGCCCCATTCGCGGCCATTACCTGATTGTTTATACCCACCAAAGGGGGAGCCATATCCCTGGCCAGCGCCGTTCAGGCTGACCCCGCCAGCGCGCATCGCTCTAGCCACACGGCGCGCGCGCTCCTTGTCCCCACTCTGCACATATGCGGCAAGGCCATAGGGTGAGTCATTAGCAATCGCGATGGCCTCTGCTTCATCCGCAAACGGGATCATCACCAGAACCGGCCCAAACACTTCCTCCTGCGCAATCGCCATTCCATTGTGAACGCCCGCAAAGACGGTAGGTTTGACATAATAGCCGCGATCAAAACCGTCTGCGCGGCCTGTGCCCCCTGCAATCACCTGCGCACCTTCATCAGTGCCAATCTGGATCAGTCGCTGGATCTTGTCATAATGCGCCTTGCTGACGACAGGGCCGAAATGCGCGCCCTTTTCGCGTGGGTCGCCCAGCTTAGCCTCCCCCGCGACGCGCGTAGCAATTGCAACGGCGGCATCATAGGCCGATACTTCGACGAGCATCCGCGTCGGCGCGTTGCACGATTGGCCCGCATTTTCAAAACAGTGAAGCACGCCGCGTGTCACCGCTGCCTCAAGGTCAGCGTCGGCAAAAACGATATTGGCTGATTTCCCGCCGAGTTCTTGGCTCACGCGCTTCACCGTGTCTGCGGCAGATTTCGCAATCATGATCCCAGCGCGCGTTGATCCCGTAAACGATACCATATCGACGTCTGGATGGCTCGTCAGCGCGTCACCAATCGCAGCCCCCGTGCCGTGAACCATATTGAAAACGCCCGCCGGGAAACCTGCCTCATCGATGAATTCAGCAAAAAGCTGAGCCGAAAGCGGCGCTATCTCGCTTGGCTTTAACACCATCGTGCATCCCGCAATCAACGCTGGCCCAATCTTTGCCGCGAGCTGATTGATTGGCCAGTTCCACGGCGTGATCAGCACGCACACGCCAATGGGTTCATACACGAGCAAGTCATGATCGCCCGTCGGTCGTTCCCACGCCATCGCACGCGCGGCCTTGATCGTTTCCTTCAAATGCCCCGGGCCACATTCGGCCTGCGCATTGAACGACAGATCATAAGGCGCGCCCATTTCGGTCGAGATGGCTGTGACCATCTCACCGTAGCGGCGCTCGAATATCGCGATGAGTTTTTCAACTAAGCCGGTGCGGTGATCAAGCGATGTCGCCGCATAGTCCCCAAACGCGGCGCGCGCTGCCTTCACCGCAACGTCAACATCATCCGGCCCGCAGAGCGCGACAATCGCACAAACCTCTTCAGTCGCAGGATTGATCGCCTCAATCGTCGCGGTCGATGTCAGTGGGTGCACCCACTGACCTGCGATGTAAGATTTCAGCGTTGCATCAGACATAACCAACGGCTCGCTTTTGATCTTCAACAATGTATTTTTCCGCACGCCAATAATGCCATGCCGCCCAGAATCCGGTGGGCGCTAGCACAAGCAGGGCAAGCCGGAGCGAAGCGGCATCAGCACCGCCCGGCCCTGCGAAATAATCGCTCAGCAAACCCACGCCTTGCGGCGCGATGATCAGGTTGAACCCGTTCGCGATCAGCAGCGATACCGCAATGAACATCGCGCGCATCTTTGGCGGGGCAAGGTTCTGCCCGAGCGCAAAGGATGGCCCGATGTAGAAATAGATAGCGGGAATGAATATCCACCACATGAACGTCGCGGTTGGAAGCGAATTTGTGTAATAAGCATAAATTGACGGGATCGTCGCGAGTGCGGTTACAACGGCGAGCAAACGGCAAATCTTGCGCGGATCGGTATAGGATGGCTTGGCGAGCAACCACGCCGTCAGCAGTGACGCGCCAATCCCCATCACCAAATGAATGGGGCCAACCACCGCCCCGGCTTCTCCTACATCAAGACCGTACATCCGCTGAATGAAGGTGGGGGTAAACCACATCAGCCCCCATCCCCATAGCGCCGAAACGCCGCTACCCATCATCACATGAACCGCGGCCTTTTGTGACCATAGGAAGCGCAGCGTATCAGCAAGCGTTGGTGTTTCATCATCCGAAACCGCGTCGAGTTGGCCGCGCTTGGGTTCCTTAACGGTGAAGTAAACGATCAACGCCAAAAGAATGCCGGGAACCCCGAGCACATAGAAAGCATAGCGCCAGCCATATTGCGCTGCGACTGCCCCCGCCATGTCCGCACCAATCCATGCGCCAATCGGCGCCCCCAGTGCAAAGATCGTCATCGCCATCGCCCGCCTGTCAGCAGGGAAATAATCGGCGACAATCGCATTGCATGAGGGCGTTCCCCCCGCTTCGCCAATGCCAACGCCAATCCGTGCGAGTAAAAGCTGCCAATAGCCTTGCGAAAGCCCACAAAATGCGGTCATCGCTGACCAGATTGTCATCGAAATCGCGAGTAAATTCTTGCGGTTATACCGATCCGCAATCCACGAAAGCGGAATTCCCATCGTCACATAAAACAGCGCGAGCGAAACGCCGGTCAAAAACGCAACACCGCTATCGGTCAATTTGAGTTCAAGCCGGATCGGTTCGAGCACCGTTGACATCACATAACGATCCGCAATGTTGATCGTGTAAGCGAGCATCATGATGATCAGCACATACCAGCGCTGCCCGAAACTCGCGACGGCGTTGACATCAACCGGTGCTTTACTCGCCATATTCATTCCCCTCAGGTCTTGGCCAGTTCTGGCCCTAATATTGCGCGAAGTGAATCAAGATAGGGACTAAAATTTTCCCATTGATCAACGCCGCTTGTAAAAATCGGTTGGCGCACTTGTTCTGAACTTGCTGTACGCACTGCGCGGTCTGTTTGGTGGAAGGTGAGGCAGGCGTCCTCAAAAGGCAAGCCGCAAAAATCGAGCATCCCGCGAACTTGCGTTTCAAGATTTGCGACCACGTCCTCATAAGTCACGCGCAAGATTTTGCCGGGCAATACGCTGTCCCAATGATCCATCAGCGCGACATAATCGCGGTAATAATGGCCGATTTCTTCGAGGCCGTAGGTGAATTCCTGCCCCTCAGCGAACAGTTGCTTGAACCCGCTAAAGCAGCATCCCATCGCGCCGCGCCGTGCATCAATGATTTTGGCGTTGGGCAAGATCATATGGATGAGGCCAATGTGACGGAAATTATTGGGCATTTTATCAATGAAGAAGGGCGTGCCATTCTTCCGCTGAATTTGCGTGTCGGCAATGAACGCTTCGCCAAACGCGGTTAGTTCATCACGGCTAAGCTCCCCCAGATTCGCTGGATAGCGCGCTTCCTCGTCAACCCGCCTACGCCCATCGAGCTTATGCGCGAGCGCCAATATGTTGGGTAACTCCATCGTGCCTTCCACTTGGCTGTGCGATGCAAGGATTTGTTCGAGCAGCGTTGATCCCGCGCGCGGCAGCCCAAGGATGAAGATTGGATCGGGCGCGGGGCACCCTGCCCCCTTTGTTTTAGCGAGAAGCTCAGGCGTTACATGCTCGATCTGGAGCGCTATCTCTTTTGATATCCGCCGCCAGTCATAGCCAACCTCCTCACGCTTCAACCGATTACCGCGTTCGTAATATTCGAAGGCGGCGGCATAATCACTATGATCCTCAAGCGCTTTACCGAGCGCGAAGCAAAGATGATAGCGGTCGCCAAGCTGCGTTGCGGGAGTTGCCTCAATCTCACGCATCGCGGCAATTTGTTTGGTATCGAACTGATAGGTTTTGAGGTTGGCAAGGCTCCAATAAGCGTCACCAAAATCGGGTTTGATGCTATAAGCGCGGGTGTAAGCCTCAATCGCAGCGGCTTGAGCACCTGTGGTTTTGAGCGCATGGCCCAGTGTGAGGTGAATTGACGGATTATTCGGCACCTGTTCAGCGCGCGCGCGGTAAACAGTGAGCGCCTCATCAAAATTACCAACGACAAGGTTCTGATTGGCATAGAGCATTTCAATCGGCGGACTATCGGGCGATTTTGCGCGCAATAAGGTGGCCTGCTCAAGCGCTTTGTCAAATTTCTGGCGTTTGCCCAGAACGTTGACATAATCCATATGCGCGCCTGCATTGTCAGGCTCAAGAACCACCGCAGATTCGAGCAGAAACTCCGCCTCATCGAACGAATTAAACTTCGTGCCAATTTCAGCGAGAAACCGCATCGCTTCGACATGATGCCCGCGCGTTTGCAGGAAGTGGCGACAGATATTTTCAGCCTTTACCAATCGTCCTTCCTCAATCAGGCTGGCGACACTGAGCAGTTCGGGGGGCAGACTTTCGAGATAGGCACACTGCGCCTCAGCAAATTCAGCGGCTTCATCGCGGCGCTTGTTAGCGTTAATCTGACCCAGCATTTTCCAGCTGCCGTGGAGCGCGGCGTTCAACGAAACCGCCGATTGATAAGCAAGGAATGCCTCATCACCCCGCCCCGCATCGCGTAAGCAGTGCCCGCGTTCTTGATGCGCGCGACCGTTGGCGGGCTCGATTTCGATCAAACTGTCAATGTGGGAGAGTGCCGCTTCAAAGTTGCGGTCAAGCCGAAACGCAACAGCAAGCGTGTAAAGCGCGTCTTTATGATCGGCGTCCCCATCAATCACAGATTTACAGAGCGCGATTGACTGCTGAAACTGCCCCTGCTGAAGCAAACCACGCGCACGGGCAACGATGCTATCGCTATCTGTGGGTGCTGCGGCTGTGATCACCATAAGATACTGACGTCCACCGCCCCAGAAGAAAAAACACGGCCACGTCAGACTGTTGAAAGAGCCCACCCCGATCGCAGATCAGGGCGGGCTCGATCAAACGCTTACATCTTGAACGAAGCGCGCAAACCAATCGTCCGTGGCCGCGATGTGGTGGTGCGCACGTTGCCGTCATTGCCGCTGCGGAACAATTCAGGCCGCGCATCGCTGATGTTTTCAGCGAAGAGCTCGGCACTCCATTGGTCTTTGCTCACACCCACTGACGCACTGAAGGTTTGATACCCACGCTGCTTGAACGAGAAGGGGATTGGGCCGACGCGGTCACCTGGATTAACGCGCACCCCGTTGATGGTCGCCGCTGCGCCGCGATACAAAATATCGACATTATCAACAATCGAAGAGATTGTTTTGCCTGTGAAGGTAAAGCCGCCCTGAATGAAGGGACGCAAACCTGACGCTAGTTCCTTCTCATATCGGGCACGGATATTACCCTGAAACTTCGGGCTGAGCGCAAGTGGACTGCCCAAGGGAACGAGCACATTGAGGCCAGCCTGACGCAACCTATCTGCGGTCAATTTGGAATCATTGTAGGAGAAACCCGAATTGATCGTCAGCTCAGGCGTTGCCCGAAGCGCAATATCGCCTTCAAGGCCATAGATGCGCGCATCGGCGAGGTTAGTGTTGAACGTCTGGTTTGAGATATTCTGGTTAAACACCGCAACTTGGATTTCTTTCCAGTCAATCCGGTAAGCCGCAAGGTTGATTTGCAACCGACGATCAAAAAGCCCGAGCTTAGCGCCAAGTTCATAATTGGTCGTTTTATCAGGCTGATAGCGCGATAACGTTGCGCACAGCCCAGGATTTGCAGTTGCAAAACCGCCATTACACCCGCGACGATTAAAGCCTCCGGGACGCAGACCGTTCGAAACCGTTGCATAGATTAACGACGTATCGGTGATCCGATAAGTCACGTTCCCCTTAAACAGCACGCCCTTATATGTGACTGGCTGCACATTCGCCAAATTAGAGCTGGCGCGGAAAAACTGTGGTGGTGTTGCGGCCGCAGTGTAGGCCCCCGTCAAGGGATTGTAGAGGCCGCGCGCACTGAATTGATTGCCAAGCCCGTTGAAGCTTGAACTTGATCCCCCAGCAATCGCTGCCTTTTCATTATAATAACGCAGGCCGCCCGTCACGGTGAGCTTATCGGGCACAACGTCAAACGACGCTTCACCAAAGGCCGCGAATTGACGGTCACGGCGGAAGATTGTGTTCACAAAGCCAACGCCGACTGGCAAAACGCCAAGGCCGAGCGCATTGACCGCAGGGTTGGGTGCACGCGCGTAGATGAAGCCCGCATCACGCTGCACATAACTCCACTGCGTATTATCGAAGACCTTGTTGACATCGTAGAACAAGCCAAATGTTCCGCGCAGTGGCTTATCGGCAGGCGTATTGACGCGGAATTCATGCGTTAGCCGCTCGTTCTTGGTGTCAACGCGGTAGCTCTTGCTTGGCGAATAGCATTGACGCCCCGCGGTTGCGACTTCGCCGGTGTAATAGACGCCGCGATCACATTCGTAATAAGGGAGGTAAAGCCCAATATTTGAATAGCGCGTATAATCATTATTCTGGATCGAACGCTGGTTCACATATGATCCAGTGTAGAGCAGGTTCAAAGCGCCCAACCGCCCGTTCAACGTCAACGTTGAAATATCGAATTTATCTTCAAGCGTATTATTGTTGAACTGCTGCGCCTTGAGGTCACCAATCAACGGATCATAATCAAACACGCCGTCAGTGCGCAAAGTTTGGCGCGCGTGCATCAAGTCAAGCGACCAATCATCGTTGATTTTGAAGGTCAACGCGGCGCGCCCACCCGCATAAGAGGCGTCGTTATAATTATCTTCGACAAACCGCGAGTTATCAATCGACCGGCGGTTTGGCGGGGTGTAATTTGATGACCCCGTGCAATTGGCCACGTTAACGCATGAAGCAATCGCTTGTTCGACGAGCAAAGGGTTACCCGTCGGAATGCGTCCGGGGCCACCGGCGTTGAACGGCAATTGATACGTGCCGAACACGTTATCGATATAGCCGCCCTGATTATCTGAATAAGCGACAAGGCGGATGGCAAGCCGATCTTCGATGATCGGAATGTTGATATAGCCTTGCCCTGCATAGCTGCTATCACCGCCTTTGGTGGTCGACGCTGAGCCATTAAAGCCAGCACCAAATTTCGAAAGGTCAGGTTTGTTCGTTATATAGCGGATAACCCCTGCGAGTGCGCCAGCACCAAACAGCGTGCCTTGCGGCCCAGCGAGCACTTCGACGCGCTGAATGTCAGCAGTGTAGATATCCAGATTGCGCCCTGGTGAAGATGCTGATGCATCGTTGAGATAGAGCGCGACGCTGGGCAATGATCCCACCGTTCCCGCAATCTGCGCACCCGGCGTTTCGGTGGAAAGACCGCGAATGTAAACTGATGTAGCGCCGGGGCCGCGTGACGCGGTGCGCACATTGGGCAGATACTGAACCAGCTTGTCGAAATTCGTAACGTTCAAATCAGCCAGCGAATCGCCGCTCAAAGCTTGGATAGCGAGCGGGACCCTGTTGAGCGATTCTTCACGCCGCGTTGCGGTCACGACGATATCGGCAAGGCCGCGATCATTCGCTTCTTCAGCGGGGGCTGCATCTTGCGCATAGGCTGGCGTCATACCAGCACCGAAAGCGGCCAGAACGAGCGCTGCGGATGAGATCTTCAAGCTAGTTTTCAATGTCTTACTCCCCTTTGAGTGGCCCATCTACGGGGCATAGTTCTTGTTTCGTTAGCTTCAAGAGAACCCTTACCCCCCCTTTGGCGCAACTGACCAATTTTTTCTAACCGGTAAAATTATTTTTTACAACTGATCACCGCATCTACATAAGCTGATTAGATAGCCTGATATCGATTTTGCATGCTGGCTTGCGGGGCTGCTCATGGTTAAGCACCAGTGGCCCAAGAAGGAACTGAAACGCTTATGCTCCAGCCCGCCGATTTCATCCTGCTGATCACCAGCGAAGACCGTAAAGGGATCGTTGCGGCGGCTGCCAATTCGATCATCAGTCAGGATTGCAACATCATCGAAAGCGCGCAATTTGGTGATCTAAGTTGCGGGCGCTTTTTCATGCGGATTGCGTTTTCGGGTGCGCCTGGCACAACGCGTGAGAGTTTTACAGCGGCCTTCACTCCCGTCGCAACAGCCTACCGCCTCGATTGGCAAATTCATGATGTCCGCCAAAAACTGCGCGCGATGATCATGGTGAGCCAAGGCGGACACTGCCTCAATGATTTGCTGTACCGCACATCAACGGGGCGGTTGCCGATGGAGGTGACGTCAATCGTGTCAAACCATTTAACATGGCAGCGCCGCGCAGATCATGAGGGCATTCCCTTCCACCACTTGCCAATCACGCCTGCGAACAAGGATGAACAGGAAGCCCGCCTGATCGCGATGGTTGAGGAGCAGCAAGTCGATCTGATCATCCTTGCGCGCTATATGCAGGTGCTCTCCGATCAGCTGTGCCGTAAACTCGATGGCCGTGTGATCAATATTCACCATAGCTTCCTGCCCGGTTTCAAAGGCGCAAAGCCGTATCACCGTGCTTTTGAACGCGGCGTCAAAATGGTTGGTGCCACCGCGCATTATGTGACCGCAGACCTTGATGAAGGGCCGATCATCACGCAGGATGTTTCAACCGTTGATCACGCTGATACGGTCGAAGATTTGATCGCCCAAGGGCAGGACACTGAAAGCCGGGTTCTGGCGCGCGCGGTCAAGCTCCACCTTGAACACCGCGTGATGCGCAACGGCAATCGCACCGTTGTGTTCAAATAGGGGGAAATTTCAAAGATCCGCCTGAGCTTTCCTAATAGTTTATATTAGAATATAGAATTGAGGGGCGAATCAAACCAATCTGTTTGGGGGTGGGAGAAATGCCTGACATAGCGACCGCTTAGTTTTTGAAATTGATCGGATCGTCTTCGACCATGAAAACAAGTACGCGGGCAGTGGTGATTGGTGGCGGCGTGGTTGGCGTTAGCACGCTGTATCATCTTGCGAAGATGGGATGGAGTGACGTCGTTCTTCTCGAACGCAAGGAATTGACATCGGGATCAACGTGGCATGCGGCGGGGCTGTTGCCTTTGTTTAACCTCAGCTATTCGGTTGGCAAATTGCACCAATATTCGGTGGGGCTTTATCCCACGCTTGAGGCGGAGACGGGCTTGAACGCGGGCTTTTCGCAAGTCAGTAATATCCGACTCGCGACCACCAAAGACCGGATGGATGAATATCATTATTATGCCGGTGTCGCGCAGACGATTGGCGTTGAAGTCAATTTCCTGACGCCTGCGCAAGTCAAAGACATCTGGCCGCTCGCGAATATGAACGGCGTAATCGGCGCGATCCAGCATCCCGATGATGGTTATATCCAGCCCGCTGATTTGACGCAGGCGCTCGCAAAGGGCGCGCGGCAAAGGGGCGCGACAATCTACCGTAACACAACTGTCACCGCGATTACGCAAGCGCCGAACGGCGAATGGCTGGTGTCAACCGATCAGGGCGACATTACTTGCGAACATGTCATTTCATGCTCAGGCAATTTTGCGCGTCAAACCGGCGCGATGGTCGGTCTCGATATCCCCGTGATCCCCGTTGAACATCAATATATTGTCACTGAACAGCATCCCGATATCATGGCGCGCAAGGCCGCTGGCCTACCCGAAATGGGTGTGCTGCGCGAATCGGACGCAAGCTATTATATGCGTGAGGAAGCGGGCGGCTTGCTGCTGGGCCCCTATGAACTCGGTGCGCCGGCTTGCTATGTCGATGGCCCCGCCGCGAACAGCGAATATGAACTCTTCCCCGATGCACTTGACCGGCTTGAGCCCTATATCCTCGCTGCGATGCACCGTGTGCCTGCCTTTGGCGAAGTGGGCATCAAAAAAGTCTATAACGGTGCGATTGCTTATACGCCTGATGGATCGCCCATCGTTGGCCCGGCATGGGGCCTCAAGAACTTCTGGCTTAATGAAGGGCATAGCTTCGGCGTCACAGCGGCAGGCGGCGCTGGCTGGCAGCTTGCGCATTGGATCGTTGAGGGCGAACCAAGTATTGACATGATGGGCGTCGACCCGCGCCGCTTTGGCGATTATGCGGGACGCGGTTTCCTCACCCAAAAGAATGAGGAAGCCTATGCCAAGGTTTTCACTGTCCACTATCCCGATGAAGAACGTGAGGCTGGCCGAGCACTGCGTCGGACGCCTTGTTATGACCGGATGAAGGATCTGGGCGCGGTCTTTGGCAGCGTCTTTGGCTGGGAACGGCCCAATTGGTTCGCGCCGCCGGGCTATGCGCTAAGCGAGACTGATCTCGACAAGCCTGATGTGCTGCTCAACCACAACCACCCCGTAACAAGCGAAGGTGCGCCAATCCGCGAAAAATGGTCATTCCGCCGTTCGAATTATTTTGAGCATGTCGGCAATGAATGTCTGCATGTATCGAAGCATGTCGGCCTTCAGGATATGAGCGCGTTCGCCAAGTGCGAAATATCAGGGCCGGGGGCGGAAGGTTGGCTCGATCAATTGCTGACCAATGCTGTGCCTAAGAAGGTGGGCCGCGTGACTTTATCCTATTTGCTCACGAGCAAGGGCGGGGTGCGCAGTGAGTTCACCGTCTATAAGGTCGCGCCGCAGCGTTATTATCTCGTCTCGGCGGGGGCTTATGAGCGGCATGACCATGACTATCTCAGGAAAGCGATGCCAAATGACGGCTCGGTTAGTTTTGAGCGACTGACAACGTCAATGGGTGTGCTTGTGCTCGCGGGGCCGCGTTCGCGCGATGTGCTCGCCAAACTCACAGACGCTAATCTGTCGAGTGCCGCATTCCCGTGGTTGACGGGCAAGAAAATCAGCATTGGCCTCGCGCAAGTCGATGCGCTGCGCGTCAATTTCATTGGCGAGCTAGGCTGGGAAATCCATCACCCTATCGAGATGCAAAATTATATTTTTGACGAGCTGATGGCGGCAGGCGCTGAGTTTGATA
Organism: Sphingomonadales bacterium; assembly: GCA_043741135.1. Lineage (GTDB taxonomy): Bacteria > Pseudomonadota > Alphaproteobacteria > Sphingomonadales > Sphingomonadaceae > Aquisediminimonas. Next base: position 16,371 of record JAYUAU010000070.1, read on the forward strand.
TCAAGCCGTTTGGCATCCGCGCGATGACCGCAATGGCGCTCGAAAAAAGCTATAAGCTGATCCCGCGTGAACTCTCGATTGAGTATAGCGCGTTTGAAAGTGGGCTTGATCGCTTTGTCAGCCTCAAAAAACAGACCTTTCACGGCCGCGATGGGTTGCTAGCGCATCAGGCGCAAAATGCGTTTGTCACACTCGAAGTCCACGGCGTGACTGATGCTGACGCGCGCGGTTCCGAAGCGATTTATTTGGGCGATGATGTCGTTGGTCGCGCGACGTCGGGCGGATATGGCTGGCGCGTTGGCAAGAGCCTAGCGCTCGCGATGGTTCGGCCTGATATAGCCGTGATTGGCGCAGCGCTTGAAATTGCGATCCTGGGCACACGCTACAAGGCAACAATCATAACGGATTCGCCCTTTGATCCTGACAATATAGCACTGAGGAGTTGATGCATGACGCGTTTGGAATTCATTTTCCGTCATTGCGAGCGAAGCGCGGCAATCCAGAGTCCTGCGCCGCACAGTCTGGATTGCTTCGCTTCGCTCGCAATGACGGGCCAACCAAATGATATCCGGAACTAGCCCCATGTCACGCTTCGAACCCATTGCAAAACTACTCGAAAAGGACCGCAAGGGCCACACTCTGCCGCGTGAGCTTTACGTCAGTGATGAGGCGTTTCAGTTCGACAGTCACGTCATGCTCCCGTCGGTCTGGCTCTATGCCTGCACTGTCGCGCACGTCAAAAATCCCGGCGACTATTTTGTGTTTGAAGTTGCGCATAATTCGATCATCATTGTGCGCGGGCGTGACGGCGAAGTCCGCGCCTTTTGGAACAGCTGCCGACACCGCGGTTCCAAAATCTGTCTCGATCAAAATGGCCATACACCGCGCCTAATGTGCCCTTATCACCAATGGACATATGGGCTTGATGGCAAGCTGCTCGCCGCGCGCGGGATGGCTGTGGATTTCGACAAAGCAGATCACGGACTGAACCCCGTTGCGCTTGAAAATGTCGGCGGCCTGATTTTCATCTGCTTGGCCGATAACCCGCCGCCGATTGATAGGGTAAAGGCCGATATCGCCGCGCAGATTGGGGTTTACAAGCTCGAAGGCCTCAAGGTCGCGGTGCAGGATGATTATATCGAAGATGCCAATTGGAAGCTCGTGATGGAGAATAATCGCGAATGCTATCACTGCGATGTTGGCCATCCCGAGCTGATCAGCGTGCTTGGCACGACTGGTTTCGGCAAGGATGCGCCCGACGATGCGGCCAAACATGCGGAGTGGAAAGCACTTGGCATCGATCATGACTTGATTGAATTTCCAGAGGGATGGTGGCACCGCATCGCGCGGCTTCCGCTGGCAGATGGCGCTGTGACGCAATCGATAGACGGGAAGCTTGCCTGCCAAAAACTGATTGGGCCGTTTAAGCAGCCTGAAACATCAAGCCTGTCAGTCTGGACGCAGCCCAATAGCTGGCACCATTTCTGTTGCGATCATGTCATCACCTTTTCGTTGACGCCGATATCAGCGGGTAAGACATTGTTGCGGACAAGCTGGCTGGTTCATGAAGATGCGGTTGCAGGGGTCGATTATGATCCTGATCATCTCGCGGCGTTATGGCGCGCCACCAACACGCAGGATGGCCATTTTTCAGCGATCAACCACCTCGGGATCAGCAATGATGGCTATACCCAAGGGCCATATGCTGTGGAAGAAAAGTTCGTCGAGGATTTCAAGGATTTCTATGTTCGTGCCGCCAAAGCTGCGCTGGATCAGGCATGACGCGGTTCAGCGCGCTTAGCCTTTTTGCCAAGGCCTTAAACGGGCACAAAGACTGGCCCGAACAATGGCCCGATGCCGCGCCCAAACCAGCGTATGACGCGATCATCGTTGGCGGCGGCGGCCACGGATTAGGCGCGGCTTATTACCTTGCGAAAAAATACGGGATCACCAATGTCGCGGTGATTGAAAAGGGGTGGATTGGCGGGGGGAATACCGGGCGTAATACCACGATCATCCGCTCCAACTATCTCTATGATGAAAGCGCGCATCTTTATGATCATGCGGTCAAGCTGTGGGACGGGCTAAGTCAGGAACTCAATTACAACGTCATGTATTCAAAACGCGGGGTGATGATGCTCGCGCATAATGTTCATGATGTGCAGAGCTTTAAGCGGCATATCCATGCCAACCGCTTGAACGGCGTCGATAATGAATGGCTGAGCGCTGAGGAAGCCAAGGCTTACTGCCCGCCCTTGAGCATATCGCCCGATGCGCGACATCCCGTGCTTGGCGCCGCCCTGCAACGACGGGGCGGCACTGCGCGGCATGATAGCGTGGCGTGGGGCTATGCGCGGGCAGCAGCAGCGCTTGGTGTCGATATCATCCAGAATTGCGCTGTCACTGGCTTCAGGCACGGGGCTGACGGCGGCGTTGAAGGCGTCGAAACCACGCGCGGTTACATTGCGAGCAAGCGCGTTGGCGTCTCGGCGGCGGGAAACACGTCGGTGCTGATGCAGATGGCAGGGCTTGATTTCCCGCTTGAAAGTTATCCGCTCCAAGCGCTCGTTTCAGAACCGATCAAGCCGTCATTTCCCTGTGTCGTCATGTCAAACACTGTCCATGCTTATATGAGCCAGTCGGACAAGGGTGAGCTTGTGATCGGCGCTGGCACTGACCAATATGTCAGTTACTCGCAGCGCGGTGCGCTCCACATCATCGAACATACGCTTGCCGCGATTTGTGAGATATTTCCGATTTACCGGCGGATGCGGATGCTGCGGAGCTGGGGCGGGATTGTTGATGTGACGCCAGACCGCTCGCCCATATTGGGCAAAACGCCGATCAAGGGGCTTTATGTCAATTGCGGCTGGGGCACCGGCGGGTTCAAGGCGACCCCGGGCGCTGGCGATCTGCTCGCCTATACGATGGCCAGGGACGAACCGCACCCGATCAATGCGCCCTTCAATCTCGACCGGTTCCGCAGCGGAAGGTTGATCGACGAGGCTGCGGCTGCGGCGGTGGCGCACTGAAATGCTGTTGATCCACTGCCCCTACTGCGACGAGAGCCGCGCAGAGCTCGAGTTCGCCTATGCCGGGCAGGCGCATATCGCACGGCCCGAAGATCCCTCGGCGATGAGCGACGAGGACTGGCAATCCTACCTGTTCATCCGCGCCAATCCGCGCGGACGGCACCATGAACGCTGGCGCCACATCCACGGCTGCGGGCGGTTCTTCAACGCCGTGCGCGATACCGTGAGCGACAAGTTCGAAGCGACCTACAAGGCCGGAGAGCCGCGGCGATGAGCGGATTTCGGTTGCCACAGGGCGGGCGCGTGGATCGCAGCCGCCCGGTCGGCTTTAGCTTCGATGGGGCGGTCTATCAGGGCTATGCCGGGGATACGCTAGCTTCGGCATTGCTGGCGAATGGCGTAATGCTGCTGGGCCGCTCGTTCAAATACCACCGCCCGCGCGGGGTGCTGGGGGCGGGCAGCGAAGAGCCCAATGCGCTGGTTTCCGTGGCTCGCGGGCCGGGGCGGTTCACGCCCAATCTGCGCGCCACCGGGGTCGAGCTCCATGACGGGCTCAGCGCGGTCAGCCAGAACCGCTGGCCCTCGCTCAAGACTGATTTTGGCGCGATCAACGACCGGCTGGGGATGTTCCTGCCTGCCGGGTTCTATAACAAGACCTTCATGTGGCCGCGCTCGTTCTGGGACCGGCTCTATGAACCCGCGATCCGCCGGATGGCCGGGCTTGGGGATGCGCCCACAGAGATCGACCCCGATCATTACGGTGCGACCTATGCCCATTGCGATCTGCTGATCGTTGGCGCTGGGCCTGCCGGGATCGATGCTGCGCTGGAAGCCAGCGGCACCAGCAAACGCGTGATCCTAATCGATGACCAGGATGAGGCGGGCGGCGGCGCCTTGGCCGATCCGGCGCTTTGGCCGTGGCTGGAGGAAAGCCTCAAGGATCTGGCCGCCGCGCCCAATGTCACTGTGCTCAGCCGGACTACTGCGTTCGGCTATTACCACGACAATTTCATCGGCGCGGTGGAGCGCCTGACCGATCATCTGGCTGACATCGGCACAGGCGCGCGCGAGAAACTGTGGCGGATCCGTGCGGGCGAGGTGATTCTCGCGCAGGGCGCGATCGAGCGGCCACTGGTGTTTGCCGGGAATGATGTGCCCGGTGTCATGCTGGCCTCGGCCGCGCGGACTTTCCTTCACCGCTACGGCGTGGCGTTGGGCAGGTCCGTGGCGCTGATGGCAGCGCATGACAGCGGTTGGCAGGATGTCTTCGCGCTGGCCCGCGCCGGAGTGGGCGTGGCGGCGATTATCGACGTGCGCGAAACCGTCGATCCGGCGCTGCTGGCCGAGGCGGAGCAGCTGGGGCTGGCGGTCAAGCTGGGTCACAGCGTGATCGATGTTCACGGACGGCTGGCGGTGAAGGGCGTGACTATCGCCCGTAACGACCACTCGGGTGCGGCGCGCCTCGCCTGCGATGCGTTGCTGATGGCCGGCGGCTGGACGCCTTCGGTCCATCTTTGGTCGCACAGCAAGGGTTCGCTCGCATGGCGTGATGATCTGGGGGCCTATGTGCCGGATCAACCGAACGAGAAAGTCCGCTGCGTCGGGGCCTGTTCGGGCAAATGGAACTTTGGCAGCGGGCTCGTGACGGATGCTCTGCCGACCCCGCGCGATCCGGCCCGGATCAAGGCCTTTGTCGACTTCCAGAACGATGTCACCGCCAAGGACATCCACCTTGCGGTGCGCGAGGGCTTCAAGTCGATCGAGCATATCAAGCGCTACACCACCACTGGCATGGCGACCGATCAGGGCAAGACTTCCAACCT
>JAYUAU010000071.1:0-3870 GCA_043741135.1 Sphingomonadales bacterium
AGCGTAGCGAAGCAATCCAGAAGGTGGCGGAAATGTGAGACTTTCTGGATTGCCGCGTCGCCTTTGGCTCCTCGCAATGACGGTTAATGGAGGTGCCCAACTTTTTTCTCGTCGCATGTCGAATATGTTCAATAATTGCGGATTTGACCAATGCGGCTGTTGCGAACTGCTTTATCCAAACAATGCGACCCGGAGGGTTTCAACTCGCGAAGCCCTTTCCTGTGGCTCGGCTCATTAAATGAGCCGAGCCACTTTTTTTTTGGGCCTGTTCAGTCTAGACCCAAAAGGCCAGCGAGTTTCGCAACGCTCTTAGGCGACGTTGGTGCGTAAAATAAGAAACCAAAACGGGTCAAAATTACGGTGATAAATCTCGAATATGCTGATCCGCCTGCTGTTCTCGCGCCCTATGTCTCGTCATTCTATCTTTTTGATACTGATGAGGCTGGGTTGGAGGATTTTGAACGCGCTTACATCGCCCAAATTCGGTTTGTGTTGCGCGGCAGTGGTGAAATCATTTTCAACGATGGATCGCGGAGCTTTTATTTTCCCCAATCAATCGTAGGCCCCCGAACGGGCGCTTCACGAATGAGCTTGTTAGAGGGCGCGCGCGTGTTTGGCGTTGGTTTGCTGCCCGCTGGTTGGGCAACGCTGATGGGCGTGCCCGCTGATGAATATGCAGACCGCTTGGTTGATGCGCATACGATTTTTGGCGATTTAGTGACCAATTTTAGCGCTAAGCTGCATGAGTGCACCACGCTTGATCAAATGGTGGCCGGATTTGGTGCGCTTGCGGTTGATTATCGCGGTCGCGCGCAAGCGGTGCCGCATTGGTTTGTTCGCGCGGTTGACAGCTGGCTTGGATCGCGACTTAGCCCCGAAATATCCGAGCTTGAAGCTGAAACTCGCCTTTCGCGGCGGCAAATTGAAAAAATGGCAAAGCAAATTTACGGTGCTCCTCCTAAATTGCTCGTGCGCAAATATCGCGCGCTGCGCACAGCTAATGCCATTGTTCAAGGCCAGGGTGATTGGCAGGATTTTGTTGATGAAGGTTATTATGATCAATCGCACTGCATCCGTGAGCTGAAAGAATTCACAGGGATGACGCCGGTGCAGTTGCGTGATCATGCTTCTCGGACGATGAAAATGACCACAGGATGCGCGCAATTAGGGGCGATATGGCCACGATCCTAACTCATGATTGACCCCGTGCGAGGCGAGCAAATCCAATGAAGCTGACCTTTGCCGCCCCTACGCCCGCGCTCGCCTTATACGTCTCACTCTATTATTACGTAGACTTTGATTATGCGCGGATTGAAGATATCGAACGCGCCGACGTTGGCTATTTGCGGTTTATGTTTTCTGGCAACGGTGTTTATCGTTATGCCGATGGGCATAGTGATAGATCATCTGATACGATGTTGATCGGCCCTTCAACGATTGTCGCACCTTACCGATTAACCGGGCCGATGCGTTGTTTTGGCTGCGTCTTATTGCCTCGGTTCTGGGGGGGCATTGCTAATCGATCAGCGCTTGATTTTGCCAATCGAACCGCGGATGCCACTGAGTTATTTGGCGCTGAGATATTGGAATTGCGTGAGAAACTCGCGTCAATCGACACAATTGAAGCCATGGCGCTTGCGATGGATGCCTTTCTGCTACCCAAACTAAAGCCGATGCGATCTGAGGATACGAGCGTGATTGCCGAGATTGGCAAATGGCTGACAGCGCTGCCTATTGCCCCACCCGAAGCGCTCTACGGCGCGTGCAACCTATCCTCACGGCAAGTCATGCGGCTTTCAAACCAATATTATGGTGCGCCGCCCAAATTGCTGTCGCGCAAATTCCGCGCGCTGCGCACAGCATCACAAATCATCAATAGCAAGGGATCGATTCCTGACGCGCTTGCGGATGAATTTGCCGATAAGTCGCACATGATTCGCGAAATCAGACAGTTTACGGGGCTGACCCCGCGTCAGCTTCAGGTCAATTCAAACCCGCTGATGCAAGCAACGCTCCATCCGCGCAGTTTTCGGATGGAGCCGCCGTGGCTTTAGAGCGTGATGACATTAAGTTGATCCACTTCGTCTTTGCGAGCTAAGCGCGGCAATCCATACTATGGTGCCGCGAGTGGATTGCCGCGTCGCCTTTGGCTCCTCGCAATGACGGTTAATGGAGGTGCCCAGGTCGCCCGAGCTACACCAAATCAGGCAGGGTGATTGATATTCGGACTGATTTAGTCCATTTAACAACTATGAAGATTTCAAGCCTTGCTGATTATGCCGTCGTCATGATGTCTGCTGCTGCCCGCCATTGTGGCCAAGCGCAGATTAACGCGGGGCAGCTTGCCGAAGAAACGGGCATTCCGCTCCCCACCGTGCAGAAATTGGTGAGTCGATTAAGTGCTGCGGGACTGCTGCGGAGCGTGCGCGGCGCGGGCGGCGGCTTCAAGCTTGCCCGGCCCGCAGCGGCGGTATCGCTCGCCGATATTATCGAAGCGATTGAAGGGCCAATTGCGATGGCCGCCTGCGTTGCCACCGGGAGACATGATTGCGGCCTTGAAGGCAGCTGCAAATTGCAACCCCATTGGCCCGTCGTCAACGCAGCAGTGCGCGGGGCGCTTGCGGGCATTAACCTTACTTCGCTGTCGAGTGCACAATGATGTTTGACTCAATTTTGCTTTGCGCCTTAGCGCCTTTGCGTGAGCCCAACCTTCTTTTGTTTTCACGCCAAGGCGCAAAGGCGCAAAGTAGGATGGGGTGGATTTGATATGACAGACACATATGTGAAAGACCAAGCCGCGCATGATGCCGCCGCCTCTGTCGCTGATTATGAGCATGGCTGGTCATCACCCATCGAAACCGAATTTGCGCCCAAGGGGCTGACCGAGGACACCGTCCGCTTTATCTCGGCGAAAAAGAACGAGCCGGAGTGGATGCTCGAATCACGATTGAAAGCATTCCGCCATTGGCTGACAATGACGCCGCCCGATTGGGCCAAGCTTGAGATTGATCCGATTGATTATCAGGACGCCTATTATTACGCTGCGCCAAAGGCAAAGCCAAAGCTTGGCAGCCTTGATGAAGTCGATCCCGAAATTCTGCGCGTCTATGAAAAGTTGGGCATTCCGATTGCAGAGCAGAAGATGCTCGCAGGCGTTGAAGGCGCGCGCAAGGTCGCGGTCGATGCGGTGTTTGACAGCGTGTCGGTGGCGACAACGTTCCGCGCTGAGCTTGAGAAAGCGGGCGTGATCTTCCGCTCGATTTCCGAAGCGATCAAGGAATATCCGGAGCTGGTGAAGAAATGGCTCGGCAAGGTTGTGCCGATGCATGACAATTATTTCGCGGCATTGAACTGCGCGGTCTTCTCCGACGGGACGTTCGTTTACATCCCCGAAGGTGTGCGCTGCCCGATGGAGCTTTCCACCTATTTCCGCATCAACGCGGAAAATACCGGCCAGTTTGAGCGCACATTGATCATCGCTGACAAGGGCAGTTACGTGTCCTACCTCGAAGGCTGCACCGCGCCGATGCGCGACGAGAACCAGCTTCATGCCGCCGTGGTCGAGCTGGTCGCGCTCGACGATGCCGAGATCAAATATTCGACCGTTCAAAACTGGTATCCGGGCGATGCCGAGGGCAAGGGCGGCATCTATAATTTCGTCACCAAACGCGCTTTGTGTCAGGGCGCGCGCAGCAAGGTCAGCTGGACGCAGGTCGAAACCGGCAGCGCTGTGACATGGAAATATCCAAGCTGCGTCCTTAACGGCGAAAACAGCGTCGGCGAATTTTACTCGGTCGCGGTGACCAACAATTACCAGCAGGCCGATACCGGCACCAAGATGATCCACAATGGCAAGGGCTCGCGCTCGAC
>JAYUAU010000072.1:0-21203 GCA_043741135.1 Sphingomonadales bacterium
CCTGATGGCAGCTACAAGCGGTTTGCCAACGACGCTGGAGGCCACAAGGCACTGTTCAAATGGCTCACCGGATGGAGCGTTGAACGTATCGCCTATGAGGCAACCGGTGCCTATCACCGGGCCTTCGAGCAAGCGGGCCGCGCGCTGCCGCTCGTCAAGCTCAACCCAAGGCGGGCCAGAAGATTTGCCGAAGCGACCGGCACACTCGCCAAGACTGACCGTGTCGATGCAGCCATGCTTGCGCGGATGGTGGCCATGCTCAAGCCTGAACTCCGACCCGTGAAAAGCCAAGCTTTAAGCCAGCTTTCCGAGCTCATCGTAGCGCGTGAAGGACTCGTCAAGGATCGCACGGCTTTGGCCAATCGCGCCAAAAACCTCACCCTGCCTATGCTCAAGAAACAAAATGAGCAGCGTCGCCTGCTCGTGGCCAAGCAGATCAAGGCCATCGACGAAGCCGCAACCGCCCTCATCAATGCCAACCCTGACCTTGCCCGCAAGCGCGACATCATCGTCAGCATCAAGGGACTCGGCACCGTCCCCGCCAACCAGTTGGTCGCCGACATGAGCGAACTTGGCACCCTCGATAATAAACAAGCCGCATCGCTCGCCGGCCTCGCTCCGGTGGCGCGGCAGTCCGGCCAGTGGAAAGGCAAATCCTTCATCCAGGGCGGAAGAGCAAATGTCCGCCAAGCCCTCTACATGCCAGCCCTCGTTGCCATCCGCTTCAACCCAGACCTCAAAGCCAAATATACCCAGCTCGTCGCCGCCGGAAAACCTGCAAAGGTCGCTATCACCGCCATCATGCGAAAGCTCGTCGTCATGGCAAATGCCCTGCTCAAAGCGAACCGATTGTGGAAGGAATCTATCGCTTGACCATCACGGATACTCTAGTGGTGCAACCCGCGATCCAATTCAAAAGGTCAAATCTGTGTCTATCTCTCCCCTCGCCCAGCCATTCCCTGCACTGCCCTCGATTTCGGGCGTAACCCTCCGCGTTGCGCGCGCGCAGTATAAGCAATGGGATCGGTGCGATTTGACCTATATCACGCTCGACGAAGGCACCAATGTGGCGGGCGTTCTCACCAAAAGCGCCTGCACCTCGTCTGAGGTTGACTGGTGCCGAGAAAATCTCCCCCAAGGTAAGGCAAGAGCCCTCGTGGTGAGCGCAGGAAACGCCAATGCCTTTACGGGATATCGTGGCCGCGCCGCAGTCGAGGCTGTCACTGCCAGCGTTGCCGCTCATCTCCAGTGTGACATCTCGCAAATCTTCGTCGCTTCGACCGGCGTGATCGGCGTGCCCCTGCCCATCGACAAAGCCAAGGCGGGATTGGAAGCTGCTTTCGCCACTGCACCTTGCGGTTGGGAGGAAGCCGCCGCGACGATTATGACCACCGATACTTTTGCCAAGGGCGCTAGTGCAAATGCGGTGATTGGCGATAAGACGGTCCAGATTTGCGGGATTATCAAAGGCAGCGGCATGATCGCCCCCGATATGGCCACGATGCTCGGTTTCATCTTCACTGACGCAGCCGTTGATGCCAATTTCCTTCAGCAAATACTGTCAGCTGCGAACCGCACGACATTCAATTGCATCACCGTTGATAGCGACACATCAACCAGCGACACCGTTCTCGCCTTTGCCACGGGGAAAGCGGGCAATGCCTCGCTCACTTCGTTTGATGATAGGGGCGCTGATGCTTTCCAAGCAGCGCTTCATGATGTCTGCCGCCAGCTTGCACAGCTTGTCGTGCGCGACGGTGAAGGGGCCACAAAGTTCATTACCGTCGCGGTAACAGGGGCCGTTTCAGATCAAAGCGCGCACAGAATTGCCATGAGTATTGCCAATTCCCCGCTCGTAAAAACGGCCATTGCAGGCGGCGACGCCAATTGGGGCCGCGTCGTAATGGCGGTTGGCAAAGCAGGAGAACCTGCCGACCGCGACAGGCTCTCGATCAGCTTTGGCCCGACATTGGTTGCCAAAGACGGATTGGTTGTACCCGATTATGATGAAACACCGGTCACCGCGCATGTCGGCAGTCCAACCGTTGATATTGGCGCCGATCTGGGCCTTGGCACAGGCCGCGCGACCGTGTGGACGTGCGACCTGACGCATGGTTATATCTCAATCAACGCCGATTATCGGAGTTGATCAATTGAGCGCTGGGCCGAGATCATTATTCTCTTCAATCCGCAGCATCCGAATATCACGCACTGAAGGCTGAAACCAATTATACTCGCGCTTCAATTCTTGCACCGCGAGGACACAATCGACAGCGGTGACCTGATCTGAACCGAAATATGTCGAACCTTTCTGCCATTCAAACCCACGTAATTCCAATATGCGTCGAACGTCAGTGTAAGCATTTCGCCATGATGGATTGGGATAGGTTTGTTCCAATGTCATCGTATCCAGATCAAAAACGATAGCGTACATTCTACCTCCTGATGCTGACGAAGCATTGCGATTGTGGCCTATTCCTGCGCTCATGATCACAGACTATCCGATTTCAATTAAGAATCAAAGCTCACCCTCGATCCAGCCTTTAAGCGCGGATTTTGGTGCAGCACCGACTTTGGTGGCGGCGGGAACACCGTCCTTGAACAAGATCATCGTCGGGATGCCGCGCACGCCGTATTTAGTCGGTGCATTTGGGTTTTCATCAATATCGAGCTTAACAATCGTCACTTTCCCCAGAAGCTCGTCGGAAATTTCTTCAAGTGCCGGGCCAATTTGCTTGCACGGGCCACACCATTCGGCCCAAAAATCGACAAGCACGGGGCCTTTTGCGGCCAAAACATCGGTTGCGAAACTTGCGTCGGTCACTGCTATCGTCGCCATATGAATCTCCTTGGTTGATCTCGTATCTAAGCGCTGCATGGTGGTTTCTCAACCACCCACAGCCAAGTCTTACTTTTCACTCGCATAGGGAGGCTTGTGCGCCTCAATCAACTCACCCGATAGAATGTGCAACACCGGCCCCGCTGTATAAAGCAAGCCCGCACGAACGCTGTGTTCGGGAAAAATATTGGCAAGCACGGCTGCATAAGCGCTCATCTGTCGCAAATGCGCGCGCGTGCACGCCTCAGGATTTCGCGGCACGCGGCGACCAGTTTTGAAATCAACCACCAGCACTTCATCGTCAGTCACAATTAACCGATCGACAATTCCTGAAATCACAAGGCCGTTGACGACTCCAGCAATCGGTGCTTCGGCAAACGCGCCTGCGGCAAATACCTCAGCAAAATCGCTGGCGTTGATGATGGCGAGCGCATCGGCGACTAGGCCGCGCCGCTGCTCCATGTCGGTGACGCCTGCGCTCAGTTCAAGCCACGCCAATGCCGCCGCCTCGCGCAGATTTTCCTCGGTCTCGGGCAGACGCTCGAACAGAGCGTGAAGCAACCGCCCCCGCTCCGCCGCATCGCGGTTTGCAAGGTTTGGCGGCGGCTCCCCCCCATCATCACGGCCAAGCGACGAAGGCGTGAGCGGACGCGGTGGCTGTGCTTCCTGCGGTGCTGGTTGATGAAGCCAATCCGGAATCATGACCGCGAGCGATGCGCCCTTAGCGGACGCGGGCTTTACCGGCCGATCCGATTTATCATCACGAGAATATTCGATCACACCGTCCACGTCGGGCGCTACGCCAAGGTTGCCGAGTGCGAGCGTGACCGCTGAATGCCAGCAATCGGGCGACAATCCATCTTTGCTTTTCGCTTGTTTGCGTGACATCGCCCCGCCAATGTAGAGCCGCTCTTCAGCGCGGGTCATTGCAACGTAGAGCAAACGCCAATGCTCCTCGCGTTCACGCAATTCCTCGGCCCTCAGCGCAGACGTCAGCGGCTCGATAATTTCTTCCTTGCGCGGACGAAACAAAGGCAGTTTTACGCCATCTTCATAGTCCCAGTCAAAGCGGTCTTTGCGGTTTTCATTGGGATCACGAGTAGCGTCGGCCAAAATCACTATCGGCGCTTGTAATCCTTTGGCGCCGTGCACAGTCATCACGCGCACCGCATTATCCGGCGCAGAAGCATCGCGCTTGATATCGACATCGCCGCGATCAAACCAATCAAGAAACTGTTGGAGCGAGGGGGTTGCATCACGTTCAAAGCCGAGTGCCGCGTTGAGTAATTCCTCAATCGGATCACGAACCTCGCTCCCCATCCGCGCGATCAATTTGCGCCGACCATCAATTTCGCCTGACAAGATCGTTTCAAGAAACCGGTAGGGGGTCACAAGGTCTGCCATATCGAGCATTTTACGCAGCAACTCTCGGGTGCTGCCTTCAATCTGACGCCATAACGTCGATTCCCTATCCTTAGCGCACTGATAAAGGTCCTTCTGTGACCAACCAATGATCGGCGAAACGAGCAAGGCGGCAAGGTTTAGATCATCGCTTGGCTGGAGAACGAAACGGATGCAGCTGAGTAAATCACGCACCGCGAGTGGCGCGTTAAGCCTCAAACGATCAAGCCCCGCCACGGGCACGCCTGCTACATGAAGCCGCGCAACGATCAACTGCGCTAAATCACCGCGTGACCGGACAAGGATCATGATATCCTTAGGCGCAAGTAATTCCTTCGTGGAATCAAGGCGGGGAGGCTTATCAAGCAAATCCTTAACTTTAGCCGCCAATTGCCCCGCAAAAACGCGCTGGCTTTCGCTGATCCACCCCTCACCGTTTTCGTCATCAATATCAGCATCACCAGCCCCTTCCATCGCGGCAGGCCACACTATCACAGTGCCTTTGCCCTTAAAGGCGCTCACATGGCGCGGTTCTGGCACCTCAACGCCAAAGTGTTCAGGCCCTATTTCCTCGATCACAGCATCAACTGCCTCAAGGATTGGTGCGCTCGACCGGAACGAATCATTGAGCGACAATTGCTGCATGTCGCGTTCAACTGCGCGTGCGCTTTGCGCAAAATAGCCTTGAGCGGCGGCAAATTCGGCCGGATCAGTGCCCTGAAATCCAAAGATCGCTTGTTTATAATCACCCACAGTGAACAGCGTTCGAACCTTCTTACCCTTCGCCCCTTCGCCTGCGTAAAATTCCTCGGTGAGTGCTTTTACAATGTCCCATTGCTTCGCATTGGTATCTTGGGCTTCGTCAATCAGGATATGATCGGTTGATTGATCAAGTTTATAGCGGATCCAATCGCCGATGCCGTCTTGCTTGAGCAGCGCAACGGTCTTGCCGATCAGATCGTCAAAATCAACCAGCCCAGCGGCGTGTTTCGCATCGCCATAGCTCCGCGCATATTCTTGGCCAAGCGTGAGCGCCGACGCGATGGCCGATGCAAGCTCAGAGAGCTTGAGAAGTTCCAAAAGGCCATTAAAATGTGTGAACAGCGTTTCAGACAATGTTGCATAACCATCACCAACGGGAACCCAACCTTTGGTCAGATTCAACGTACCGTCGGCCTTCGTCCAAGCTGATATGAGCTTTGGAAGCTGCTTTGCTCGCTCATGATCGTTGCAAGCGAGCCAATCACCCACCTTTTCAATGCGTGTTTGAGCGCGTCCCGTGCCCCATGCATGGTTCAATTCAAGGAGTTCAACTAATTCGCTTTTGGGATAGCCACCGTCACTGCACCCAGCGGTAATGTGCGGCATGATATCATCAATCGGCAGCCCGAGCGCGACGCGGATTTTTGCCTCAACCGCAGGGCCGAGTGCTTCCATTACATCAGGCGAGCGCGCGCACGACGTCAGATAATCGCGCGTTTTATCTTCGCTTAACCGCAACACCAGTACGCGAAGGGCATCAATCACGCCCAAGCGTCCTTGCGATTGCGCGTTCGTCACCATGTCAGACAGCACTTGCTGCGCGAGTGCATTTTCCTCGCGCGCCTCCATAGCCCGAAATCCCGGGGTCAATCCGATTTCGGAAGGGAAGTTGGAAAGGAGCGTCTGGCAAAAACTGTGAATTGTTTGAATCCGCAAGCCCCCGCCGCGCGCATCAAGCACGCTGGCAAAGAGCGTCCGCGCGCGCGCCACCAAAGCGTCATCCTTGTTATCTTCACCTAGCGCGAACAAATCTTTGCGCAGCGCGGGCGTTGATAAGCGCACCCAATCTGCAAGACGGTGGTGGATACGCTCAGCCATTTCTGCCGCACCCGCTTTTGTGAACGTCAGGCAAAGGATATGTTCAGGCTTTACGGCGCCACTGAGCAAAAGTCGGTAAACGCGCGACGCCAACACATGCGTCTTTCCCGTCCCAGCCGACGCTGAAAGCCAGACATCACCCTGCGGATTGGCGGCAGCAGCTTGTTCGCCTTTGAGCTTTTCGAGCGGTGTATGATCACGGCTCATCGGCCATACCACTCATCAAGCCGCATCAAATGATCATAAGTATCATAAGTATATTCAGGATGGAGTTTGGCGGTGAACGGATCATCACCGGTCAAGTATTTTTGGGAGATCTTTGCAAATTTAGCCTCAATCATGGCCACAAATTCATCCGGCGGTATCTGCGATTTGCCAGCGCCAGCGGGCGTATCCATCCAGCCAAATGAGCGGTCCTTCTTATGGCGTGACAATGCCCAATATTCGAAAGCCTCTGATGTTCCGCTTATGCCTTCAAATCCGCCCCGATCAGCAATCAATCCAAGCAGGCCAAGCTGACTGGCATACCCATCGGCAACTTGCTTCTTCGAAGGCGGATTACCCGTCTTATAATCAATAATGCCAAGCCCAGTGCCGCCAATCCGGTCAATTCTGTCAACACGGCCGTGCAGCTTGATCTCGCCAAGCTGAATTTCACCCTTAAGCTCGGTGACAAGCGGCACCCTGCCCTCGGCAATGTTCTCAGCAACCTGCGCCGCAATCCATGCTGATGCTTGCTCTAACCGCGGCAACCACAATGCGCGAAGCAAAGGATGCACAGCTTCATCGGCAAATGTCGCTTGCAAAAGCGGGATCAATTTGTCTTGCTGATAATCATATTCGGTCGCCCATTGATGAAGCACAGTGTGGATCAGGCTGCCACGCCACGCGGGGCCAGGTTCTGCATCAACGCCGTCAAGCGCTGACAGCCGCAGCATTTTCTGCGCGTAAAAGGCGTAAGGATCGGCTTTGAGCGTATCGACTTCAGTGACTGAAACGCGACGCGGACGATCACTCGCTAGCGGGCACGGCGCGGGCTGTTTTGAAAACTGAGGCTCCCCCGCTGGCTGATCGATCATTTTCGCCAGCGCGCCATAATCAGTCGCGGGTGGTGATAGACCGCCGGTCATCGCTTCAATCCTTAGCCAAAAGCGTGAGGCAATCGTTGGCGCTGAAATATCACGCTTTGCCCGCGTGATCAGCACATCAGGAGCGCCAAGCGCGCCCGCCAGATCATGCGCTGATAACCCAATTCGACGCTCAAGGCTTGGCAGTTGTAACTCTTGGCGGATGCGCGGCGCGAGCCACGGGTCAGGCGCTGGCAAAGCGGGCCACACGCCCTCATTCAAGCCACCAAGGATCAAAAGGTTGGCCGATTGCAACTTCGCCTCGATCAGCCCCCAGATTGATATGCGCGGATGCCCGCCGCTAACGTCGTGGATCGCACTGCTGCCCATCAGCCCGCGCAGCAGTGGTGCGAGGCTTGCTGTCGCGAAGATTTGCGGGCCATGTTCAGCCTCACGCTCAAGGCTTTCAAATAAGGCTGAGGCCGCACGCCCTGCGCTTCCCTGCCACATTTGATCACCAGCAAGCGCGCTCAGCGCCTCACGCAGCGCAGCGAGCGCCTCGCCCAGCGATTGAGCCTGCGTTTCGAGTGGCGCGAGATGAAGCGCGACGTCATTCCACCAAGGCATTGCTGCGTCGCGCGCAATTCGGCTGCGCTGATCACCTTTTTTCAAAAAAGCGCTGATGCCTGCCAACCCCTCAGCAGGCCTTGGCCCGCGCAGCGCAAGATCAAGCGCGCGTGCGCCATCAAGCCACGACTGTCGATCATCCCCCTGCTTCACAAGCATATGTTTGAGAAACGCAAACAGCGGCACCGGCGCAAATCGAGCAGCCACGGCCTCAGCCAGCACAAGAATGAGCGTGCCAACCGGCGAGTTCGATAAAGGCTGCCCCGCTGAATCGTTGGCTGAAATGCCCCACCGCTCAAGATGTGCTGAAACGCGGTTTGCCAGCAATCGATCTGGCGTCACCAATGCGGCTGTCTCACCGGCAATTTGGATGCGTTCGCGCAGCGCAATCGCAATCGCTTGTGCTTCATCATAGGGCGTTGCGAGTTCAAGCGCGTGAACGCCTGCAAGGCTGCGATCCTTTGACCCGAGCGTTTCCCATTTCCCGGTAAACTCTGCGGGTGCCATTGCGTTTGAAATGGCACGACTGCGCGCAGCCCTTGCGTCAACGTCACTGCCCCACCGCCACGCTCTCACCTCACCGCGCGCAATGCCAATCCGCCCGAGCAGCAAGTGGAGATGAAACTGCGGATGCGATTCAATCGGCGGAACCGTCTCATCACCGCCGATCCGTTCCCACTCTTCGCTTGGCATTAACAGATCAAGCCCCGCAAGCACAATTTGGCCTTCCGCCAAGCCCGCCACCGTTCTCAGAAGCCGCGCAACCGCTGGCGCAGCGGTGCTAATACCAGCCGCGATCACAAAGCCTTTCGGGGGTGACTTCGCCCACTTGAGCGCCGCCCGATTGAGCAATTGGTTCCGGCGATCAGCAACATCGATGCAGCCAAGTCGCTCAAGCTCCAACGGCCAACGATCCATGATCAGCGTGAGGATATCAAGCGACGCCTGCCAGTGGTTCGCGAGCGATTCATCCTCAATCTTCTTAAGGTCGCGCGGGTCTTTCTCTTCGAATATCAATTGATCAAGTGTTTTGGTCAGCTCGGCTGCCAGCCGCATCGCCTCGTGAGCGGTGATCGGATTACCCCTTGTGGCCGATGCATCCTGCACCAGCCGCGCCATGATCAGTTGCCGCTTCAAAGGATCAATTGCAGGCGGCAAAGCGTCACCCGGGGCAACCTCAAGCGCGCGTCCTACGGCATCATCAACATCAGCATCGCCAATCGCGACGAAGCGCGGCAAGAGCAGGCCATTTTCGGCTTGCCGAACAAAAGCTGCGGTAATCGCGACGCTTGCGCGGTTATTGGGAACCAAAATAGTGCCACGCGCAAGGCTAAGACGGTCTTTTCCAAACTGCGCTAGAACACCAGCGACAAAAGCATCTGCAAACGCGCGGTGCGGCGGGATCGAATAGATAGCGGGCGCGCCGCGCTCAGCCATCGGACAAATGGAACTCAGTGCGCGCGATGGCGGCGGGGGTGCCAACATCAAACCACAGTCCTTGATGCACCATGCCAAAGCATCGTTTCGCCGCTATCGCACGATCCCAAAACAGGTTGGTTGAAAACGGCCCCGCAGGCGCATCAACGAGTAACCGTTTTGAGAGCATTTGAATGCCGCTGTAAACAAAGGGCGCCACCCGCGCGGGCTTTCGCCGACTGATCCGTCCATTGGGATCAAGGTAAAAATCGCCGCGCCCGCTATGATTATTCGCACGCGCTTGCGGAACGACAAGCAGCAGCGCGTCCATCTCATCATCGTTCCAGCGCGCCGCGAGCAAGTTAAGCGCGTCGGTCGGGCCATCGACCCATAGATTATCGCTATTCACGCAAATGAACGGATCATCAGGGATGAGCGGAGCGGCTTGCATCAATCCTCCGCCGGTCTCCAACAGCAAAGCACGTTCATCCGAAATAATTACATCAATTCCGTGAACATGATTGGCCAAATGCGCTTCAAGCGCGTCCGCCATATAATGAACATTGACGACAGCGCGTTTGACGCCAGCTGATTTCAACCGGTCAAGCGTATGATCAAGCAAGGTTTTGCCCGCAACTTCGATCAACGGTTTCGGGCGCGCAATCGTGAGCGGACGCATCCGTTTGCCAAGCCCTGCTGCCATCACCATCGCGGTATGCGGTGCTGCCACTTTGGCCGCGGGACGCAGCGCGAATGTATTGGTGTTACGATTCACGCGCTATACTCGCTCCAATAGGCCGCGCGCTTTTCGGCAGGAACATTGGTATCGAACCACATTTTTACGGGCGCGAGCGCTGGATGAGCGAGGTCACGTTCAAGGTATCGCCACACCCGCGATTGAAATCCAAGATAATGATCCTTGCCATCGCGTTTCCACAGCCGCGTGAAAATGCCCAGTATCTTGGCATTCCGCTGTGCGCCGAGTATCCAATAAGCATCTTCAAAACCAGCGCGCGGAGCTGCGGACGCGCAGTAATGCGCGAGCATTTCATCCTCAAGGCAAGGATCAACATCGCGCCGCGCATCCTGCAGCATCGATACAATATCATAGGCAGGGTGCCCTGCCAAAGCATCTTGAAAATCGAGCAATCCCAATCTTTTACCGCCATCGATGATCATGATATTTTCTGCGTGATAATCCCGCAGCACTGTGACGGGTGGGGTTTGCGCGGCAATCACACCACCCAGCACTTCATCCCACGCAGCGATAAAGCCATCGCTATCGACGTCAATCCCCACCGCAGGGCAATACCAATCAGTGAAAAGCCCCGCCTCACGTTGATAGGCTGCACGGTCATAAGGGGGAAGGTCAGCGGCCTCTATCCGGTGCAGCCGCACCATCATATCCATCAAATCTCGGTAGAGTGCGCGTTCACGCTCGGGCGCTGCATCGACAATTTCACGCATACGGTCATCGCCAAAATCTTCGATTAAAACCAACCCATGCTCTAGATCGTGCGCAAGGATTTGCGGCGCGGCGAAACTGTGTGACGTGAGATACTGAGCGATATCGATAAACGATCTCGGATCCTCATGTGGCGGCGGCGCATCCATCAGCACTGCCCTCCGATCACCATCAATCACGCGGAAGTATCGGCGGAAAGATGCGTCACCCGCTAGTGGTTCGATCCGCGCCAGTTGCCACCCTGCCGTAGCAAGGAACAGCGGCGCAGCGGCGGGCGGGGTCATTAAAATGGGCATCGCCCCTCCCAAGACGGCGGCACCGCAACTGTCAAGCGCCTGCCTCCACTTTCATCAGGTTCGAGTGAAATTTTGAGCGCGTCGGCCCAAAGATATTGCCCCATCCGTTCGGGCCATTCGATTACCAATGCTGCTTCATTGCGCGCATCATCAAGGCCCAGTTCGAGCGTTTCATGCGCTTCATCGATTCGGTAAAGGTCAATGTGCCACAGCGGGATGGTCACTTCGGGCGGGGCATAAGGAATGACGATCGCAAAACTGGGGCTTGGCGCATCGTCAACGAGCCCTAGTGCTCCCAACATCGCGCGCGCAAAGCTTGTTTTACCCGCGCCGAGATCACCAGACAGTGCGACGACATCACCAATGCGCAGCGACTTCGCGAGCAACGCGCCAGCCACCGCAGTCGCATCAGGATCAGCTAGCAGCATGTTTCGCTACCGCGGGAGTTCGACTGAAACGGCGGTTCCTTGCCCGGGTTCGGACATCAAGGTTAGTGTGCCGCCGTGCGCTTCGACAAATTGCCTTGCAAGCGGCAGGCCCAATCCGAGTGCAGTGTCAATGCCATCACCAGCACTCAACCGGCTAAACCGATCAAGTGCCGCAGCCTGTTCGCCCGCATCCATCCCTGCGCCATTATCCGAAACGACAATGATAGCGCGCGCCATATCGCCGCTAGCATGCAGCAATACGCGGCCTCCTGCTTGTGTGTAACCCACCGCATTATCGAGTAAATGATCAAGCACTTCGCGCAACCGAACCTGATCACCATTGATAGCGCCAACATTTGGATCGACCTCAATCGCGAAATCAATGCCTTTGGCTTCAGCGGCTGATTGATGATCACGCGCGGCACTCAGCGCCAGAACCGCGAGTTCAATTGGTTTTATATCAAGCGGCAATGTGCCTGCATCACTGCTCGTCAAGTCAAGCACACGGTCAACCAAGCTTCCCAAACGCGTGGTCGATTCAAGGATCGCGGCGACATAATCCTTGGCTTGGGGGTTAAGTGGCCCCGCAAGACCTGCCTCAAGCATTTGCGCAAAACCACTGATTGACGTGAGCGGCGTGCGCAGTTCGTAGCTCATATTGGCGACAAAGGCGGTTTTTGCGCGGTCACTTTCCTCAAGCGTTTCCGTCCTGTCACGCAAAACGCGCTCAACCTTGTGGCTGTCGGATACGTCAAGCATCGCGAATAGCGCATTGCCATCGGGAAGCGGCACTGTCGCAAATTCGAAATGCCGCCCGTCTTTGAGCGCAAGCCGTCCGCTGCGCTGCTGGCGCTCAAGCGTTGCCGCGCGCACCATTTCGCGGATTAGGCCTGCGCGGTCAGGATTGCGCAATCGCGGCGCAATTGCCTCAGCGAGCGCATCGACATGGGGATGTTGGCCTAAGAATTCGTCATCAAACCCCCAACTTTCGCGGAAGCGGTTGTTCCACAGATGAAGTTTTCCATCGGATTCAAACACGCCAATCGCTTCGAACAAATTGTCAAACGTCGCGGTGCGAACGCGGAGCAACGTATCGCGCGCGCTTGAGAGATTGGCTTGCTCTGTGCGATCCTCAAATATCAGCAACAGTCCGCCATCGGGGAGCGGTTGGGCAACTAGCCGAAGATGCTGGCCTGATTGCACCAGCCAGTTTTCCTCAGTGGCACCTTCAGCTGCGGTAAACCAATCGCGTCGTTCTGCTTTCCAGCTCGGGAAATCGCGCGTTTCAGGCACCCGACCGGCTTCACGCATCCGCACCAGCAAGCGGTCAAAATCAGGCCGTTCAGCCACCCATTCAGGCTTAAGCGCGAACAAGCGCTGAAACGGCAGGTTGCAAAAAATGAGGCTATGATCAGCACCAAATTGCGCAACACCCGCTGATAGCCGATCAAGCGTATCACGCTGGGTAGCGGCGAACCGGCGGAAAGCAGCGTTGGCGCGCTCAACATCTTCAACATCAATCGCATAACCCGCCACGCCAGCTTCACCCAACGGCACATCAACAATCCGCATTGAACGCCGCTCACCCGACATTGTTACTGGCACAATGCGGCTGATCACTTCTTTGGTCGAAAGCGCTTGATTGGCGGCCGACAGCGGATTGCTATCACTATTGGTATCAGTGAGTTCAACTTGCCGCGCAATTACATCAGCTGCATTTTCACACTCGACCGCGCGAACATAAGCATCGTTGACGATGGCGAGTTTAAGGTCTGCGCCGCGATGCCACATCGGCAGTGGTGAGGCTTCAATCAACCCCGAGAGTTGATCAAAGGCGAGTTTCAGCCGCGCGGCCTCTGCCCCTAACCGCCCGATCTCCGCCTGACTTTCAGTAGCGTCAAACACCCAGAGGATAACCGCACCCTCTGCTGCCAACCGCGAAGCGGCAGGCGCACCGCGAATGAGCAAAGTGCGCGATGACCCTTGGGCGCGCAGTGCTCGTGAAAAGCTGCGCCCCGTTTTCTGAACCGCGAGCACGTCACGGCCAAGCGAAGCGGCATCCTCATCGGTAAGTCCCGAATTGACACCCGCTAAGTCTGTGACGAAGTTGGGAACTTTGGCAAGACCTAGCCAATCGGCAAGCCGTTCGGGCGCTTCAATCCGCCCATCGTTGCGTACCATCAAAGGGAGTGCGGGAGCGGATTCGAGCAGCGCAGCCAGACGGTCAGCTTGGTTCGATGAAAAAGCCGCGCGTTTGCGCAAGCTCATGCCAGTGTACACCGCCCAAACCGCGCCCGCCAACCAAGCGGCTAAAAAAGCGCCAATCAGCGCGGCCATCCCAAATGAGAGCGTCAGCATAGGGAATCGTGCTTGATCATGCCAAGCGTCTTAGTGCGGTGTCGAGATTTGGGGAAGGGCCATGTCCCCTCCCCAAAATGTCGTTCACTGATTTCCGTTCGGGACATGCAACAAAGTCAGCGCTTGACGCGGTGCAGCACATATCAGGGTATATAGACATTGATGTTAGGATTATGCCATTCTATATACCCAGACAAGTGCAGAAACGAAAGGACGCCTAAGTGACGCTAATCGAATTCAAAAATTCGGCCAATGGTAGCAAGCTTGCACCGCTTCTTGCCGATTCTGCGCTCATTGCAAGGATGGAGACAATGACCCGCTTAGGACGCCCTGCCGTGAAGGCTATCGATGCTGAAGTGGCCTTGGCCGTCGGAACGCTCGACAACGTCGAAAAGCAGCATGTCGGCCGGTGGGTGCGAGATATACTTGGTAGGCGTGGCCTTAAGCCAGCGCGTCAACTCGATTGGCGTGGAGGCAAAGTGTTTGCCTCGGGATCGGTTTATGAGCCGATTACGCCGGCAGCTTCATCATCGGGTAGCAACGACCCGCCAAGCAGCGCAATCGACAGCGCGCGCGCTGCACTTGCCGCCGGTCGCCTCGACACTGCACGACCGCTCGATACCGTCGAAAGTTTTATTGCAGATCGTCAATCCAATTGGGGTGACGCATGACGATAGTTTTTGATGCATCGGCCATGCTTGCGTTGCTACGCGATGAAAGCGGGGCGGATGTCGTGGCGGCGGCAATGCCAAAGGCCGTTATGTGTGCAGTAAACGTGGCTGAGGTTGCCGAGCGACTTTGCCGCGATTTCGAACAAGAGGCCGTGCGGAGAAGTCTTGAACTTATTTTACCAATCACAATTGCGGTCGATAAGGAACTGGCAATCGCTGCCGGGTTCATGCGTACCAATACGATCAACGCCGGTCTCTCGCTTGGAGATCGATTTTGCCTCGCGCTTGGCGCAAGGATGAATGCACCCGTGCTTACCGCCGACCGCGCTTGGTTGAAAATCGCCAACGCGGTCGGGGTTGAAGTGCAACTCGTGCGTTAATACCGGTAATGATCAGGCTTGAACGGCCCTTCGGTGCCAACGCCAATATAACCCGCTTGCTTATCGCTCAATTTCGAGAGCTTCACGCCGAGCTTTTCAAGGTGAAGCATTGCGACCTTTTCATCGAGATGCTTGGGAAGCACGTAAACTTGGTTCTGGTAATTCTCACCCTTCGTCCACAGCTCAATCTGCGCGAGCACTTGGTTGGTGAACGATGCTGACATCACAAATGAAGGATGGCCCGTTGCACAACCAAGGTTGACCAACCGCCCCTTGGCTAGAATGATGATCTGCTTGCCATCGGGAAACTGCACAAGATCAGTGCCCGGCTTCACTTCGCTCCACTTATAGTTGGAGAGCGCTGCAATCTGAATTTCGCTATCGAAATGGCCAATATTGCAGACGATACTCATTGGTCGCATCGCTGCCATATGTTCGGCGGTGATCACGTCTGCATTGCCCGTCGCAGTGCAGAAAATGTCAGCGCGCGTAACGGCTTCTTCCATCGTGACGACTTCAAAGCCTTCCATCGCGGCTTGCAGTGCGCAGATCGGATCAACCTCAGTCACCATCACGCGCGCGCCGCCGTTGCGCAGTGATTGCGCCGAACCCTTGCCCACATCGCCAAAGCCCGCAACGCATGCCACTTTACCAGCGAGCATAACGTCAGTCGCGCGGCGGATCGCGTCAACAAGCGACTCCTTACAACCATAGAGATTGTCGAACTTCGATTTGGTCACTGAGTCATTGACGTTGATTGCGGGGAAGGGAAGCTCACCCTTCTTAGCGATCTCATACAAGCGGTGAACGCCGGTGGTAGTTTCTTCCGAAACGCCCTTGAGGTTTTTGACAGTTTGCGTCAGATAGCCCGGCTTCTTCGCGATAAACGCCTTGAGCGCGCGTTGAAATTCAACTTCTTCTTCATTCTCAGGCTCGCCAAACGATTGGCCTGCTTCAAGCTTCGCACCCCACAGTGCAAACATCGTTGCGTCGCCGCCATCATCAAGGATGATGTTCGAAGTGATATCATCGCCCCAGTTAAAGATATCGCCAACATAATCCCAATATTCGGCCAAGGTTTCGCCCTTGATCGCGAAAACAGGCACGCCCGATGCGGCAATCGCGGCGGCGGCGTGATCTTGCGTTGAGAAAATGTTGCACGTTGCCCAGCGAACTTGTGCGCCAAGCGCGGTCAGCGTTTCGATGAGCACAGCGGTTTGAATCGTCATGTGCAGCGAACCAACGATGCGCGCGCCTGTAAGCGGCTTCGACGTTCCAAATTCGCTCCGAAGCGACATCAGCCCAGGCATTTCTGTTTCAGCAATGTTGATTTCAGCGCGACCAAAATCGGCCAGCCCGATATCAGCAATTACATAATCTTGTTTAGCCACAACCGGCCTCCGTATGATAAGTTGGAATTGGCGCGGCCTTAGCCAGCAACAGCATCAAAAGCAAATATAAAGATTGCTTTATATCGATACTTTATGCGGTGCCACTGCTTGGAGAGAGCAAGCGGTCATCAATCCCTGAATGCGCAAATACACGGCGCCAGCGTGATGTTTCGCTTGTTTCAAAAATCAGATCATCATTGCCGTCAGCCACATGCCAGCCATGGCGCTTCATTTCACCGTCAAGCTGGCCAGCCCCCCATCCCGCATAGCCAAGCGCGACCAGCCAACGCGATGGCCCTTTTGAAGTGCCAATCACACGCAGGATATCGAGTGTTCCAGACAGTGCCCAGAGATTGTCCACTTGCAACGTTCCCTGCCCGCCCCAATCAAGCGAATGCATAACAAAACCGCGCTGCGGTTCAACTGGCCCGCCTGCGAAAACGGAGCAGTTTGCGATATTTTCGGTTGGGATATCAAATTGTCCGAGAAGCTTATGAAGGTCGAAATCTTGGATTTGCCTCTCAATGCCAATACCCATTGCGCCGCGTTCATCATGGCTGCACACCGCAATCACCGCACGCTCAAATCGCGGATCACCGATGCCAGGCAGCGCAAGCAATAATTTTCCCCTTAAATATCGGTGATTGATCATGAACTATGTCTAACGCTTGCAATCGGCGGCGTCAGCACCAACATGCGGTTTACGCAAAAAATCATCTTTGAAAGGATATTACATGACTATCGCTATTGGTGATACCGTTCCCACCACCAAATTCGTTCAACCTACCGCAGACGGCATGAACCCCGTTTCAAGCGATGAGTTCTTCAAAGGCCGTCGCGTCGCGATCTTTTCAGTCCCTGGTGCTTTTACGCCGACTTGCTCTGCCAAGCACCTTCCGGGCTTCGTTGACAATGCCGACGCGCTCAAAGCCAAGGGAATTGACGAAATAGCCTGCACTGCGGTGAACGATGCTTTTGTGATGGGCGCATGGGGTAAATCTGCGGGCGTAGACGGCCAAGTAACGATGCTTTCGGATGGCAATGGCGATTTTGCTAAGGCGGTTGGCCTTACTATGGATGGCACCGGATTTGGGATGGGAATGCGCGGTCAGCGTTTTTCGATGGTCGTTAACGACGGTGTTGTTGAACAGTTGAACGTTGAAGCGGGCGGCGAATTCCGCGTGAGCGCGGCTGATTATATGCTTGAACAGCTCTGATCTCTCTAGGAGGCGGTGCACGCGATGCGCCGCTTCCAAGCTTGCTTGCCGCTGTCACAATATGGCGTTACGCTGCTTGCCATGACAAACAATAAACAGAGCCAATCGGGCCGCACGATCGTCGCTGAACTCGACGTCCTTTTCAAAGCGTCGGTAAAGCGCCTCCGCGACGATGTTGCTGCTTTCGTCAAAACCGGCACAACCCCCGCGCCAGAGAGCCGCACTGACGGCAGTTATTCCTACCCCGAAATACGGCTCCACTATAACGGCGATGATAGTGGAAAAACCCCAGTCCGCTCGTTTGGCCGACTGACCCAAGCGGGCGATTACGTCACGAGCGTAACCAAGCCGTCGCTTTTTGCCGATTATCTCACCGAACAGATTGACATTTTGATCGCTGATTACGGCGTCACCGTATCAACGGGTCGCGGCAGCCAAGAAATCCCCTTTCCTTATGTGCTTGATGCCGGTGATGACCTTGCAGACGTCCGCGCAATTGACCTTTCGCGGTGGTTCCCAACGACCGAGCTTGCCTATATCGGCGATGAAATTGCAGACGGTATTTGGGAAAACGGTGCCGATGAAGCCCGTCCGCTCGCGCTGTTTGACGGGCTGCGCACTGACTTCTCACTCGCGCGGCTACGCCATTACACAGGCACCCCGCCCGAACATGTTCAGCGCTATGTGCTGTTCACAAACTATCATCGCTATGTCGATGAATTCGTAGCGTGGGGATGCAGCCAACTCGGCCCAGAGAGCCGCTATACCGGCCTCTCATGCCCCGGCGGGTTGATGGTGACATCAGATACGGTCGATCCCCAAGGTGCTGTTGCCGATAGCGCATGGCGGCGGCATCAAATGCCCGCGTGGCACTTAGTCGCGCCCGATGGCACGGGGATTACGCTCGTCAATATCGGCGTCGGCCCATCGAATGCGAAGACGATCACTGATCATATGGCGGTGATGCGCCCCGAGGCATGGTTGATGATCGGCCATTGCGGCGGCCTTCGCCCCAGCCAGCGGATTGGCGATTATGTTCTCGCGCACGCTTATCTGCGTGACGATCATGTGCTTGATGATGTGCTCCCGCCCGAAATTCCGATCCCGCCAATCGCCGAAGTCCAGCAAGCGATGGCGCGTGCGGCCGAAATCGTGTCGGGTCAGTCGGGTGAAACGCTCAAAAGCCGTTTGCGCACGGGCACGATCGTTACCACCGATGATCGCAATTGGGAGCTGCGTTTCTCGAAATCGGCACTGCGTTTCAGCCAAAGCCGCGCGGTAGGGATTGACATGGAATCGGCCACCATCGCCGCGCAAGGATACCGCTTCCGCGTCCCCTACGGCACCTTGCTCTGCGTGTCGGATAAGCCAATGCACGGCGAGCTCAAACTGCCCGGCCAAGCAAACCGCTTTTACGAACGAGCGATTGCTGAGCATATGTTGATCGGTATTGAGGCTTGTAACCAATTGCGGGCGGAAGGAGCGAAACTCCACAGCCGGAAACTACGCGCGTTTAACGAGCCGCCGTTTCGGTAGTGGTGAGGCCTTAGCTCGATCAAATAGGATCGTCTTTGCGAGGAGCCCTTCGACTGCCTTGCGGGCGCTCAGGACAGGCTGGGGCTTTGCCCCAGCGACGCGGCAATCCACTCGCGGCACCACCCAATGTATTGCTTCGCTTCGCTCGCAAAGACGAGTGCGCAAATGTGATCGATTCTAAGTTTAATTCACCACCCGCATGTCTTGCCCTTATTTTCCTTCGCCAAGAATGTCATCAGCGGTTTGAAGTATGCGAGCATAGCCGTCCCGTCCATTTCGCGCTTCCCGGTGAACGCTTGCAATGCATCGGGCCACGGCTTGCTTGCGCCTATTTCAAGCATTGCATTTAGCCGCGCGCCGACTTCTTTATTGCCATAGAACGAACAACGGTGGAGCGGGCCTTTCCATTTCGCAATATCGCACGCCGCTTTGTAAAATTGGAATTGCAAAATACGCGCGAGGAAATAGCGAGTGTAGGGCGTGTTACCCGGGATGTGATATTTGGCCCCGGCATCAAAATTAGCCTCAGAACGTGCGACAGGAGGCGTAATCCCTTGATATTGCAACCGAAGGTCTGTCCAGCCTTTGTTGTACCCGCTCTTTGGAATCGCACCCGAAAATACCCCCCACCGCCATTTATCAACGAGCAGACCAAAGGGCAGGAACGCAACCTTATCCATCGCTTGACGCAGCAACAGGCCGTTATCCTTATCAGCACTTGGCACTTTCGCCGCGTCTAACAGCCCGATTTGGACGAGGTAATTGGGCGTGATCGACAGCGCGACCGCATCGCCAATCGCTTCGTGGAATCCATCATTCGCGCCGTTCAAATAGAGATAGGGCTGCTTGTTATAGGCGCGTTGATAATAATTATGGCCAAGCTCATGGTGGATCGTTGTGAAATCACCCCCATTGATTTTGATGCACATTTTAATCCGTAGATCATCGACATTATCAACGTCCCATGCGCTGGCATGGCACACGACTTCGCGGTCAGCTGGTTTGGTAAATTGGCTGCGTTTGTAGAAACTTTCCGGAAGCGCGGCAAACCCGAGCGACGAGAAGAAGCCCTCGCCTGCCTTCACCATCTTGATCGGATCATAGCTTTTCGCGGTGAGCAATGCGGTGACATCATACCCCACATCGCCCGCCCCCTTGGGCGCAACAACATCATAAATATCGCCCCATTCCTGCGCCCACATATTGCCGAGCAAGTCAGCGCGGATTGGCCCGGTTTTGGCCTGCACCTTATCTCCGTATTTCTCGTTCAATTTGCCGCGCGTATAGCAATGCAATTGATCATAGAGCGGCTTGACCTGCGCCCATAATTTATCGGTCAGCTTTGCAAAATCATCGGCGGGCATATCATAGCCCGACCGCCACATCGCGCCAACATCGGCATAGCCAAGCTCAACCGCGCCCTTGTTCGCAATATCAACGAGCTGAGCATAATCATCCTTCATCGGCGCGCCGACGTTGGTATGCCAGCTTGCCCACATTTCGGCGAGTTCAGTTGGGTTACGATTGGTGCCCATCTCGGCTTCGATATCAGAACCGTTAATGGCCACGCCTTTGAGCGTGCCCTTCCCTTTACCATAATATGAATTGAGTTTGGTTGCGATTGTGTTGAGCTCAGTCGCCGCACCCGCCGTTGTCGGCGCTGGCAACGTGATCCCACCGCGGAGCAAATCAAGCTTGCGCTTGGTATCAAACGACAGCCCGGGCAGCGCCTGATACTTGGCCGCCTCACCTGCCAGCCGCACTGAAAGCTCCGTGCTCTGCGCACCAATCCGCGCCGCAATCGCATCGGTGTCATCAGTGATATAGGTATTGTTGACCCACTGCACTTGCTGGCTAAACCCACTGAGTTTGGCCAGTTCCTGCTCGGCATTAGCAACGAATTTATCAGCATCTGAGGGGGTTTGTGCGTAAGCAACGGGGGCAATCGAGAGCGCAAACGCTAACGTCAGCGTCGAAACAGTGATTTTCATAAACACTCCTAACGTGAAATTTTATTACCAAGAGACTGGCCTGCGAATTCACCATGGTCAAGCGCCCGATCAGTTTACAGTACGATAAAATAAGGTTTACCGAGCGCAATTCGTCATGCTGAACTCGTTTCAGCATCCATCCTTTCGCAAAAAATGCAGCATCAAGCGGGACAATGGATGCTGAAACAAGTTCAGCATGACGAGGGTTCCTACTTGCAACGGCACCAAAACTCACCCCACACTAGCTTGTCAGGAATGCC